>JAJRUI010000035.1 GCA_024277875.1 Deferrisomatales bacterium | reverse complement strand
GTGCACTTCCTCACGGTGCGAGGCCGGGGCTACCGGTTCCAGGCCGGCAACGGACAGGGGTGACGACCGGGGCGCGGGCCGCCCAAACGAAAAAAGTATGCTCAGGCCCCTGCGGGGTCCGGCAACGGTGTGAAAGCAACGTTGCCGGATTCCGATGCCTTGGCCGGCGGCAGGCCTGGTGTTCAGGAACCAGATTTCAGCGGGCAGAAGACAGGAAGTTCCGAAGAGCAGTGTGGTGTCCACGGAGATCCGCTTGGGACACTGAAGGGCCTTTTCTCTGTCTACTGACTTCTGAATTCTGGCTCCGGACTCCCATGCCCGTGGGGAGGGTGAGGATGCGCGTAGGAGGCGATGCCGCACTTGCAACGCCGGGAGACCACGGAGGTTTTCAAGCATCCTGGCCTCCCAGCGGAAGTGACCGGGAAGTGCCCATTCGCGATGGAGGCAGCCGTGACGTTTGAGGACCTGCGCAGCCTGGCCGCCGGGTTTCAACCGGCCAAACTCTTGATGACCGCCCTGGATCTCGGGGTGTTCGACATCCTGGCCCGCGGCCCGGCCACGGCGGAAGAGGTGGCCGCCGCCCTCGGCCTGGACGCCCGGGCAACGGAGATCGCGTCCAACGCCCTGGTGGCCCTGGGCGTGCTGGAACTCCGGGCCGGCCGGTACCGCAATACGCCGGCCGCGGCCGAGATGCTGGTGCGCGGCTCGGACGGGTACCGGGGGGAGATCCTCCGGCACCTCCACCGGACGTGGGACAACTGGTCCGGCCTGGCCGACGCGTGGCGCACCGGCCGGTCCGGCCGATCCACCGGCCTGCCCCTGGACGAGCAGGCCGTGCGCCACTTCATCCTGGGCATGGAGAACCTGACCCGGGACCTCGCGCCCCGGCTGGCCGACCTCCTGCCCCTGGACGGGTGCCGGCGGGCCCTGGACCTGGGGGCCGGGCCGGGCAACTACGCCCTGGCGTTCGTCCGCCGGGTGCCGGGTCTCGAGGTGGTCCACTTCGACCTGCCGGCCACGTCCCGGGTCGCCCGCGGGTTCCTGGCCGGCCGGGACGGTGCGGACCGGATCTCGTTCGTGGAGGGCAGCTTCCTGGAGGACCCCCTGGGAGAGGGGTACGACTTCGTGTGGATCAGCCAGGTGCTCCACATGCTGGGGGAAGGGCCTGCTGCGGACCTGGTGCGCCGGGCGTCGGACGCGCTGGCAGGCGGCGGCACGCTCGCGATCCACGACCACTTTCTGGAGCCGGACCGGACCGGCCCCCAACCGGCCGCCCTGTTCGGGGTGCACATGCTCGTGGCATCGGAGGGGGGGCGGGCGTACGCGTTCGAGGAGATGGAGGCGTGGCTCAGGAAGGCGGGGATCGAACCCGTGGAGCGAATCGCCTACGGCGGACCCCACCGGATCCTGGTGGGGCGAAAAACGGGCTCCGGGGGCCGGGCCGCGGCCCGGCCCCCGGAGCGCCCGGTCAGCAGGAACAGCCCGAAGCGCACCCCTGCCCGGCCTGGGAACCCGTCGTGATCTGGAACCCCTTGCGCAGGGGGCCGCTTCGGTAGTCTACGGTCACCGAACCCACCTGCCCCAGCAGTTCCCGGTTCATGACGAGCCGGAACCCCTGCTCGGCCTTGATCTCGTCTGCATCCGTCGGCTCGTCCAGAGCCAGGCCCCAGGAGGGGCCGCCTCACCCGGCTCCGGCGATATAGATCCGCACCGCCGGGTTGTCACCGTTGCCCTCCACCGAGGCGCGCAGTTGCTCCCGGGCGAGGTCCGTGATCTCGATCATGTCGTTCTCTCCTGAAAAGGGGGGGTCGGCGGGTTCTCGTTGCTTGGATGCGGCCCGGCCGAAACGGTCACAAGGCGCGGAGGCGTTTTTCGCCGGCTGGTCGGTCCGGGTCACTGCCGTTCCAGGGCGACCCGGCCCCGGGGCCCCATGCGTTCGTACCGGAACTCGACCCGGGCCACGGTGTTCTCGATCTTCCGCACGGCCGGCCCCATGCGCACCGTGACGCCCGGGTGGACCCGGCCCGTCGCGATCGCGGCCTCCAGGGGATCGGGCTCCGCCACCCGTTCGATCCGGCGCTCCATCTGCTCGGCCGCGTCCAGGGCCAGGGGGTCGGCCGGGGCGTCCTCGGCCGGCGGGGTGCGCAGTTCTTCGATCCATTCCTTGACGAGGTCCAGGTACGCGCTGGCCGGTTGGGGGGTGCCGGCCACCACCTCGGTGACGATCCCGTTGGGGGCACCCAGTTCGCCGGTGGCCACCCTGTGACCCGCGGACACCACCCCGCCCCGGATCTCGGCGGCCGGCGCGTACACCAGGTCCAGCGCCGAAACGGTGCTCTTGAGGGCGTAGCGCCTGAGGTGCACGGTGTGGGCGTGTACCCGGGCCCGTTCCAGGAAGGCGGCCGACAGAACCCCGCCCGTTCGGATCGCGGTGCCCCGGTTCTGGATCACGCCGTCCCGCACGAACAAGGAGCCCAGCACCTCCAGGTTGGACCGGATCAGGCTGCCCCGGACCTCCATGTCGCCCAGGACCTTGATCGGGAACGGGGCTTCCAGGTCCCCTTCCACGACCACCGACGCCGGCACCAGCGTACCGCTCCACTCGGCCAGTTCCTGGGCCGAGGACACGGTGAGCAGCGGGAACACCTCGGCCCGGCACGCCCCGGTGCCGGCCAGGCGCAGGTGCCCGTCGGCCTGGGCGATCACCGTGCGGCCGTCCGGCGCCACGGCCAGGTCCGGGCCGAGGACCACCGGGTCGGTCCCGGGCCGGGCCGGGATCTCCCGGCCCGACGCCGACAGGCCCGGCGTTCCCCGGCCCGGCGGGTGCCGGACGCCCACGGGCTGGCCGCGTCCGGCCGTGCCCAGGATCTCTCCGGGTAGGGTGTCGAACTGTTCCACCGCCCACAGGAACCCCTCGGGGTCGGTGGGCAGCCCGGCCCGCCACTCGGCCCGGGCCGGGTAGCCGTCCACGGCGGGCCGGCCCCGGGCGATCGGGGTCGGGTCGGGCTGGCCCCGGCGCACCAGGGCCCGGCGCACGATCGACCGGTCCAGCAGCGCGTCGGGCACGCCGTACGCCCGGGCCAGGGCGAGCACGTCCTCCTCGTCCAGCCGGGTTCCCCTGCTCTTGGGGCCGAACAGCAAGAGGTATCCCACCAGGCCGTCGGCCGAGAAACGGATCTTGGCCCGCTGGTCCCGGGCCGCGTCGGCCTTTCGGCTGGCGATCGGGAACCACCGGCCCCGGCCGAACCGGTACGCCTCGCGCACCGCCACCCAGTCGATCCCGACCCCGGGCAGTTCCCGGCGCACCCGGTCCACCACGCCGGCCAGGCCGGGACTGTCGTCAGGGGAGATCCACAGGTACACCCGGTCGCCCCGGGCCTGGATCTGGACGGGATCCGTCGCGGTCATGGGCCCTCGTGGTGTGGCCGCACCGGGCAGCCGGGGCGGTGGCAGGTCAATACTCGTCCAGGATCCGCCGGGCCGCCTCGAGCACCTTGTCCCGGTCGAAGGGTTTGAGGATGTAGTTGCGGGCGCCCAGTTTGAGCGCCTCCATCACTTTGGCCTCCAGGCCCACGGCGGACACCATGATCACCTTGCCCGCGGGGTCCCGCCGCCGCAACTCCCGCAGCACCTGGATGCCGTCCATGCCCGGCATCACCAGGTCCAGGGAGGTCAGGTCCGGCAGTTGCCGGTCATAGAGTTCGAGGGCGTCCGGGCCGCTCTGGGCGGTCAGCACCCGGTAGCCGGCCCCGGTGAAGATGTCGCCGAGCATCTGCACCATGAACGGAGTGTCGTCCACCACCAGCACCGTTTCCGGGTACGGCCGGGGGGAGGCTACGCCCGGACGCGCCGGATCGTCGTGTCGCGCTTCCATCGGTCGTCGTCGGCCTCGGGGTGGTCCAGGTTGTAGTGCAGCCCCCGGCTCTCCTTGCGGGCCAGGGCGCATCGGATCATCAGATCGGCAACTTGCCCCAGATTCCTCAGTTCCAGCAGGTCCGGGGTGGGACGGTACCGCCGGAAGTGGTCCAGGATCTCCTCCCGGAGCAGCTCCAGCCGGCGCCGGGCCCGGGCCAGCCGCCGGTCGGTACGCACGATGCCCACGTAGTTCCACATGAACCGCCTGAGTTCGTCCCAGTTCTGGCTCACCACCACGTCGTCGTCCCCGGGCCGGGTCCCGGTGCCGCTGAATTCCGGCAACCGGTCCGGCGGTCGGGGCGTGCCGGGCAGGGCGTCCACCGCGTCTCTGGCCGCGGCCTCGGCGTACACGAGGGCTTCGAGCAGGCTGTTGCTGGCCAGGCGGTTCGCGCCGTGCAGGCCCGTGCACGCCACCTCGCCCACGGCGTGCAGGCCGGGCAGGGTGGTGCGCCCGGCCAGGTCCACCCGCACCCCGCCGCACAGGTAGTGGGCAGCGGGCACCACCGGGATCGGGTCCCGGGTGATGTCGATCCCGTACTCGAGGCATGTCTTCCAGATACCGGGGAACCGGTCGCGCACGAACGCCGGGGCGCGGTGGGTGATGTCCAGCAGGACGTGGTCGTCCCCGGTGCGTTTGAGTTCGGTGTCGATCGCCCGGGCCACCACGTCCCGGGGCGCCAGGCACCCCATCGGGTGGTACCGGTCCATGAACGGCTCCCCGGACCGCAGGCGCAGCACCCCGCCCTCGCCCCGGACCGCCTCGCTGATCAGGAAGTTCTTGGCGAACGGGTGGTACAGGCAGGTGGGATGGAACTGCATGAACTCCATGTTGGCCACTTCGGCCCCGGCCCGGTACGCCATGGCGATGCCGTCCCCGGACGCGATGTCGGGGTTCGAGGTGTACAGGTACACCTTGCCCGCCCCCCCGGTGGCCAGGCAGGTGGACCGGGCGCCGAACGGGTGGATGGCGCCGTCCGGGCCGAGAACGTGGACCCCGGCGCACCGGGCCCGGCCATCCTGGCCGGCCGTCACGACCAGGTCGACAGCGAAGTGGTTTTCGAAGAACCGGATGTTCGGGTTCTCCCGCGCCCGATCCAGGAGCGCCTGCTCCACGGCCCGGCCGGTCATGTCCCGGGCGTGGACGATTCGGCGGCGGCTGTGGCCGCCCTCCCGGCCCAGGTCGAACGGCACGGCCGGGTCGTCCGACGGGGTGAACGCCACGCCCCGCCGGGCCAGGACGCGGATCTGGTCCGGGCCGAGGCGGACCACGCGTTCCACCACCTCGGGCCGGCACAGGCCCCCGCCCGCTGTCAGGGTGTCCCGGACGTGGGCCTCGAACGAGTCCCCGGGGGCGAGCACCGCGGCGATCCCGCCCTGGGCGTAGTTGGTGTTGGACTCGCTGTCGCGTTTTTTCGTGATGATCGCCACCGTGCCGGCCCGGGCCGCGTCCAGGGCAAAGGACAGGCCGGCGATGCCGCTGCCGAGCACCAGGAAGTCGAAGCGTTCCAACGGGATCTCCCCACGGGTCGGGCGGGACCGGTCCGGCCCCGGGTGGCCTGGCCGGACCGTAGTACACCGCTGGCCGGGGTGTCAAGGAGCGCCGGTTTGCCGGCACGGAAAACGTTTCGGAAAACCGAACTGTTTCAACGGGTTGTGGCGGTGCGTTGACACGTCCCGGGGGGTGTACTAGGATGCCGCCCTCGGTCGAACAACCGCCGCCGCTGGCGGCCCTGGGGAGCCCCATGGAACAAAGCGACGAGGTCGTTGCCAGGATCCTTCGGGAGGAGGACGAGGAGTTCCGCCGGACCCTGGAAGCCCACGGCCGGTACGAGCGCCTGCTGGAGGAGTTCAACCGCCGGCCCCACCTGACTCCGGACGAGGAAATGGAGCGCAAGAAGATCCAGAAGCTGAAGCTCGCGGGCAAGGACCGCATGGCCCGGATGATCCTGGCGTACCGCCGCGCCCACCCTGGCGCGGGGGAGGGGCGGCGGTGAGGAGTTCCCGGGTCGTCGAGGGGCTGGAGCGGGCGCCGAGCCGCGCCCTGCTGGGCGCAACCGGCATGCCCCGCTCCGAGCTGGGCAAGCCCCTGATCGGGATCGCGTCGAGCTTCACGGACCTCATTGCGGGCCACGTGGGCATGCGGGACCTGGAACGGTACGCGGAAAAGGGCGTGCACGCCGCTGGCGGGTATCCGTTCCTGTTCGGGGTGCCCGGCATCTGCGACGGCATCGCCATGGGCCACCGGGGCATGCACTACAGCCTGCCGAGCCGGGAGCTGATCGCGGACGCGGTGGAGAGCGTGGCCGAGGCCCACGGCCTGGACGGGCTGGTGCTCCTGACCAACTGCGACAAGATCACCCCGGGCATGCTGATGGCCGCGGCGCGGCTGGACATCCCGTCGGTCGTGGTCACGGCCGGGCCGATGCTCTCGGGCCGGCTCGAGGGGCGCCGGCTGAGCTTCGTCCGGGACACGTTCGAGGCGATGGCCCGCCACCAGGGCGGGGAGATCACGGCGGACGAACTCGAGGCGTGCGAGGAGCAGGCGTGCCCCGGGTGCGGGTCGTGCCAGGGGCTGTACACGGCCAACACCATGGCGTGCCTGACCGAGGCCCTGGGCCTGAGCCTCACCGACTGCGGCACCACCCTGGCCGTGGCAGCCAAAAAGCGGCACATCGCGTTCCGGAGCGGCCAGCGCATCGTGTCCCTGGTCCGGGACGGCGGCCCCACCCCCCGCCAGATTCTGACCCGCGGAGCGTTCGACAACGCGATCCGCCTCGACTTGGCCCTGGGGGGCAGCACCAACACCCTGCTGCACCTGTGTGCGATCGCCCGGGAGGCCGGGGTGGACCTGGCCCCCGAGCGGTTCGACGAGCTGTCCCGGGAGACGCCCCAGCTGTGCGCCCTGCGGCCGGCTGGGGACCACTTCATGGAGGACTTGGACGCCGCCGGCGGGGTCAAGGCCGTGCTCCGGCGGCTGGTGGACGACCTGGCCGACGGCCCGTCCGTGGATGAGGCGAGCGTGCGCGCGACAGCCGGGGCGGTGGCGTGGCTGGACGAGGCCGTGATCCGGCCCAAGGACGACCCGGTGCGGCCCGAGGGCGGCATCGCGGTGCTCCACGGCACCCTGTGCCCGGACGGCGCCGTGGTGAAGCAGTCCGGGGTCAGCCAGGCCATGATGACGTTCACGGGCACGGCCCGGTGTTTCGACTCCGAAGAGGCGGCCATGGCCGCGATCATGGGCGGCGAGATTCGGCCGGGAACCGTGGTGGTGATCCGGTACGAGGGGCCCCGGGGCGGGCCGGGCATGCGCGAGATGCTCGCGCCCACCGCGGCCCTGATGGGCATGGGCCTGGGGGAGAGCGTCGCCCTGGTGACCGACGGCCGGTTCAGCGGGGGAACCCGCGGGCCGTGCGTGGGGCACGTGAGCCCCGAGGCTGCGGCGGGCGGACCGATCGCCCTGGTGCGCGACGGGGACGAGATCGTCCTGGACATTCCCGGCCGGGTCCTGGCTCTCAACGTGGACGCGGACGAACTGGGCCGCCGTCGCGCCGGCTGGAGCGAGCCCCCGGCCAAGGTGGCCACGGGCTGGCTCCTTCGGTACGCGCGACTGGTTACCTCGGCCAACACCGGGGCTGTGCTGGAGGCCTGAACCGAGTTTCGGATCACGCCGGCGGCCGGCCCCCAGGGGCCGGCTTCTTGCGTGAAAGAGGCGGGTTTTTTCGGAACGCGGGCCTCGGCGCCCGCGCCCCCGGAGCCGAATGAGGCGGGAGGATGACGTGGAACTGACCGGTGCCGAGATCCTGGTGGAGAGCCTGAAGAAAGAGGGGGTGAACACCCTGTTCGGGTACCCCGGGGGGGTGGTGCTCAACGTGTACGACGTGTTGTACGACGCCGACATCCGGCACGTGCTGGTCCGCCACGAGCAGGCGGCGGTGCACGCGGCGGACGGGTTCGCCCGGGCGTCCGGGGACGTGGGCGTGGCCCTGGTTACGTCCGGACCGGGTGCGACCAACACGGTCACCGGCCTGGCCACGGCGTACATGGACTCGATCCCCCTGGTGCTGTTCACCGGCCAGGTGCCCACCGGGCTGATCGGGAACGACGCGTTCCAGGAGGCCGACATCGTCGGGATCACCCGGCCGTGCACCAAGCACAACTACTTGGTCAAGGACGTGCGGGACCTGGCCCGCACGATCAAGGAGGCGTTCTACCTGGCCCGGTCGGGCCGGCCCGGCCCGGTGCTCGTGGACCTGCCCAAGGACGTGGTAGTGGGCAAGGCCGAGTACGCGTACCCGGACGCGGCCAAGCTGCGCGGGTACAACCCCACCTACGAGGGCCACCTCGGGCAGGTGAAGAAGGCGCTCAAGGCGATCCTGGCCGCCGAGCGGCCGCTGCTGTACGTGGGCGGCGGGGCGATCCTGTCCGGGGCAGCGGGCGAGCTGACCGAGCTGGCCCGGGTCCTCAAGCTCCCGGTGACCACCACCCTGATGGGGCTCGGGGCGTTTCCGGGCAGCGACCCGTTGTGCCTGGGCATGCTGGGGATGCACGGCACCTACCGGGCCAACATGGCGGTGAGCCACTGCGACGTGCTCGTGGCGATCGGGGCCCGGTTCGACGACCGGGTCACCGGAAAGATCGACGAGTTCGCGCCCCACGCCACCGTGATCCACGTGGACATCGATCCCACCTCGATCTCTAAGAACGTGCGGGTGGACATCCCGATCGTGGGGGACGTGCGCAACGTGTTGCGCAAGCTCCTGGGCCTGGCCAACGGCGCGGACCCGGCCGAGCGGGACGCGCACCTGGCCGAGTGGCACGGCCAGATCGCGGCGTGGCGCGAGACCCACAAGATGGACTACGACCAGGGCAGGGACGTGATCAAACCCCAGTACGTGGTGGAACAGCTGTGGGAGGCCACCGGCGGGGACTGCATCGTGTCCACCGAGGTGGGGCAGAACCAGATGTGGGCGGCCCAGTACTTCACGTTCGACCGGCCGCGCCGGTGGCTCACCTCGGGCGGGCTCGGCACCATGGGGTACGGGTTCCCTGCGGCCCTGGGCGCCCAGGCCGCGTTTCCGGACGCGGTGGTAATCGACATCGCCGGGGACGGCTCGATCCAGATGAACATCCAGGAACTGGCCACGGCGGTCCAGTACGCGCTGCCGGTCAAGGTGGCCGTGCTCAACAACGGGTTCCTGGGCATGGTGCGCCAGTGGCAGGAGCTGTTCTACGACCGGCGGTACTCCCACACCCGGATGGACGTGGCGCCCGACTTCGTGAAGCTGGCCGACGCGTACGGCGCCCTGGGCCTTCGGGCCACCCGGCCCGACGAGGTCCGGCCCGTGATCGACCAGGCCCTGGCCCACCCCGGGCCGGTGATGATGGACTTCCGGGTGGCGCCGGAGGAGGGGGTGTACCCGATGGTGCCGGCCGGGGCGCCGCTGACCAAGATGCTGCTGGTGTAGGGGAGCGCGCGATGAAACACACGATCTCCGTGTTGGTGGAAAACGAGTTCGGCGTGCTGGCCCGGGTGGCCGGCCTGTTCAGCGGCCGGGGGTTCAACATCGACAGCTTGTCGGTGGCCGAGACCCAGGACCCGGACCTGAGCCTGATGACGATCGTCACCCGGGGGGACGACCAGATCATGGAGCAGATCATCAAGCAGCTCCACAAACTGGTGAACGTGCTCAAGGTGACCGACCTGCAGGAGGGGGCGTACCTGGACCGGGAGATGGTGCTGATCAAGGTCAACGCCACGGACGAGACCAAGCCCGAGATCCTGCGCCTGGCGGAGATCTTCCGGGGCAAGGTGGTGGACGTGAGCCCCAAGACCTACACCGTGGAGGTCTCCGGTCCCGAGGACAAGATCCGGGCCGTGCTCGAGTTGTTCCACCCCCTGGGGGTCCGGGAGGTGGTGCGCACGGGCAAGGTGGCCATGCCCCGGGGGCTGCAGACCCCGGGGGGATGACCCGCCCACGAGACGAATCCCCTTTTTCACTTCGAACGAGGAGCCGAACACCATGAAGATCTACTACGAGAAAGACGCCGACCTGGGGCTGCTCAAGGACAGGACGATCGCGGTGATCGGGTACGGCAGCCAGGGCCACGCCCACGCCAACAACCTGCGCGACAGCGGGTTCGACGTGGTGGTCGGCCTCAGGCCCGGCGGGCCGTCCGCGGCCAAGGCCGAGGCGGCCGGGTTCACCGTACTGCCCACGGCCGAGGCCGCGGACCGGGCCCAGGTGGTGATGGTGCTGCTGCCCGACGAACTCCAGGGCGCGGTGTACCGCGAAGACATTGCGCCGGGCCTCCGGGACGGGGACTACCTGGTGTTCGCCCACGGGTTCAACATCCACTTCGGCCAGATCGTGTCCCCGGCCGGGGTGAACGTGTTCATGGTGGCGCCCAAGGGGCCCGGGCACCTGGTGCGGGCCGAGTACGAGCGGGGGCGCGGGGTGCCGTGCCTGATCGCGGTGGCTACCGACCCGTCGGGCAACAGCCGGGACGTGGCCCTGGCCTACGCGAGCGGCATCGGCGGCGGCCGGGCCGGGGTGATCGAGACCACCTTCCGGGAGGAGACCGAGACCGACCTGTTCGGCGAGCAGGCCGTGCTGTGCGGCGGGGTCACCGCCCTGATCCAGGCCGGGTACGAGACCCTGGTCGAGGCCGGGTACGCGCCCGAGATGG
The DNA here is from genome assembly GCA_024277875.1 of Deferrisomatales bacterium. Classification (GTDB taxonomy): domain Bacteria; phylum Desulfobacterota; class Deferrisomatia; order Deferrisomatales; family Deferrisomataceae; genus JAJRUI01. Next base: position 18,251 of record JAJRUI010000035.1, on the reverse strand, counting down.
CCTACTTCGAGTGCCTCCACGAGCTGAAGCTGATCGTGGACCTCATCTACGAGGGCGGCATCGCCAACATGCGCTACTCGGTGTCCAACACGGCCGAGTACGGCGACCTGACCCGGGGGCCCCGGGTGGTGGACGCCCGGGTCAAGGCCGAGATGAAGAAGATCCTCGGCGAGATCCAGACCGGCGCGTTCGCCCGGGAGTGGATGCTCGAGAACCAGGCGTCCCGGCCCGTGTTCAACGCCCTGGCCCGGCAGGGGGCCGAACACCCGATCGAGGCGGTGGGCGAGCGGCTCCGGGGGATGATGCCGTGGCTCGCGGAAGGGCGCCTGGTGGACAAGAAGAAGAACTGACCGGGGGGAAGAGCCTTTTTTCGGCGGCCGCGCGGGCCGCTCCCGAGGTGCGCCATGGACAACGTCTACATCTTCGACACCACGCTTCGCGACGGCGAGCAGTCGCCGGGCGCGTCCATGAACATCGAGGAAAAGCTGCGGGTCGCCCTGGCCCTGGAGCGGCTCCGGGTGGACGTGGTGGAGGCCGGGTTCCCGATCTCGTCCGAGGGGGACTTCGAGGCGGTCAAGCTGATCGCCGACCGGGTCCGCGGGGTCCAGGTGGCCGGGCTCGCCCGGGCCAACCACCAGGACATCGACCGGGCGTGGGAGGCCCTCAAGGGCGGGGAGAACCCACGGATCCACACGTTCATCGCCACGAGCCGGATCCACATGGAACACAAGCTCCGCAAGGGGCCGGACCAGGTGCTCGAGCAGGCGGTGGACGCGGTGCGCCACGCCCGGCGCTACACCTCCAACGTGGAGTTCTCGGCCGAGGACGCGGTCCGGAGCGACCCGGAGTTTCTGTGCCGGATCGTGGAGGCGGTGATCGACGCTGGAGCGACCACGGTCAACATCCCCGACACCGTGGGCTATGCCGTGCCCACCGAGTTCGGGGGCATGATCCGGGACCTGGTGGAGCGGGTTCCCAATATCCACAAGGCCGTGGTGGCGGTCCACTGCCACAACGACCTGGGCTTGGCCGTGGCCAACTCCCTGGCCGCGGTGGAGGCCGGCGCCCGGCAGGTGGAGTGCACCATCAACGGGATCGGCGAGCGGGCCGGCAACGCCAGCATGGAAGAATTGGTGATGGCGCTCCGGACCCGGGGCGACCAGCTGCCGTACACCACCGACATCGACGCCCGGTACCTGTATCCGACGAGCCGGCTGGTGAGCCTGGTGACCGGCCTGCCGGTGCAGCCGAACAAGGCGGTGGTGGGGGCCAACGCGTTCGCCCACTAGTCGGGGATCCACCAGGACGGGGTGCTCAAGGAGGCGAGCACCTACGAGATCATGACCCCGGAGAGCGTGGGCGTGCCCACCAACGAACTGGTGCTCGGCAAACACTCGGGCCGGCACGCGTTCCGGGAGAAGGTGCGGGCCCTGGGGTACGACCTGACCGACGAGCAGGTCGAGAGCGCGTTCGAGGCGTTCAAGGCCCTGGCCGACAAGAAGAAGACGGTCTACGACGAGGACGTGGACGCCCTGATCGCCGAGAAGATCCTCCGGTTGCCGGACCGGTACCGGCTGGTGTACCTGAACGTCAACTCGGGCACGGTGACCGTGCCCACCGCCACCGTGCAGATGGAGATCGACGGGGTGGTCCGCCAGGAGGCGGGGTTCGGGGACGGGCCGGTGGACGCCGCGTTCGGCGTGATCAAAAAGATCACCGGCCGGACCCCCCGGCTGGTGAACTTCACGATCAACTCGATCACCGGCGGCACCGACGCCCAGGCCGAGGTGAGCGTGCGGATCGAGGAAGAGGGCACCCTGGCCAACGGCCAGGCGTCCGACACCGATATCGTGGTGGCGTCGGCCAAGGCGTTCGTCCACGCCCTGAACAAATTGGCCCACCGCCGGCAGAAGTCGTTCGCGGCGAATTTGTAGGGCAGGTTCCAGGTTCCGATACCGATCACTGATCACTTCGACTACCGAGGTCCCGATGACCATCACCGAAAAGATCCTGGCTGCCCACGCCGGGGCGGACCGGGTCGAGCCCGGCCAGATCATCAACGTCTGGGTCGACGTGGCCCTGGGCAACGACATCACCGCGCCGATCGCGATCCGGGAGTTCCGCAAGGCGGGCGCCGAGCGGGTGTTCGACCGGGAGCGGGTGGTGCTCGTCCCCGACCACTTCGCGCCCAACAAGGACATCGCCAGCGCCGAGCAGTGCAAGGTGCTCCGGGAGTTCGCAAAAGAACAAGACCTGGCCCACTACTTCGAGACCGGGGAGATGGGGGTCGAGCACGCCCTGCTGCCCGAGCAGGGGCTGGTGGTGCCCGGCGACGTGGTGATCGGCGCGGACAGCCACACCTGCACGTACGGGGGGCTGGGCGCGTTCTCCACCGGGGTCGGGTCCACGGACCTGGCCGCGGCCATGATCACGGGGGAGGCGTGGTTCAAGGTGCCCGAGTCCATGAAGTTCGTGTTCCGGGGCGAGCCCGGGCCGTGGGTGGACGGCAAGGACCTGATCCTGTACACCATCGGCCGGATCGGGGTGGACGGCGCCCTGTACCGGGCTATGGAGTTCACCGGGCCCGCGATCGACCGGCTCGGCATGGACGACCGGCTCACCATGTGCAACATGGCGATCGAGGCTGGGGGCAAGAGCGGGATCATCGCCCCGGATGACGTCACCCGCGGGTATGTGGACGGCCGGGCCCTCCGGGAGCCCGTGTACTACACGAGCGACCCGGACGCCCGGTACGCCGCCGTTCTCGAGTTCGACTGCGCCGAGATCCGGCCCCAGGTGGCGTTTCCGCACCTGCCGTCCAACACCCGCCCGATCGACGAGGTGGGGGAGGTCGTGATCGACCAGGTGGTGATCGGGTCGTGCACCAACGGCCGGATCACGGACCTGCGCCGGGCTGCCCGCGTCCTCGAGGGCAACCGCGTCGCCCGGTACGTGCGGTGCCTGGTGATCCCGGCCACCCAGGAGATCTACCGCCAGGCCCTGCGCGAGGGGCTGTTCGAGGTGTTCCTGGACGCGGGGTGCGCGGTGTCCACCCCCACCTGCGGCCCGTGCCTCGGGGGCCACATGGGCATCCTGGCCCGGGGGGAGCGGGCCGTGGCCACCACCAACCGGAACTTCGTGGGCCGCATGGGCCACCCGGAGAGCGAGGTGTACCTGGCCAACCCGGCGGTGGCTGCGGCCAGCGCCGTGCTGGGGCGGATCGCCAGCCCCGAGGAGGTGGTGTCGTGAAGCTCAGGGGAACGGTGTGGAAGTTCGGGGCCGACGTGGACACCGACGCGATCATCCCGGCCCGGTACCTGAACACGAGCGACCCGGCCGAACTGGCCAAACACTGCATGGAGGACGCGGACCCGGAGTTCGTGACCAGGATGCGGCCCGGTGACATCATCCTGGCCGACAAGAACTTCGGGTGCGGCTCGAGCCGCGAGCACGCCCCGATCGCGATCAAGGCCGCGGGTGTAGCGTGCGTGATCGCGCCGAGCTTCGCCCGGATCTTCTACCGCAACGCGTTCAACATGGGCCTGCCGATCTTCGAGAGCAGCGATGCGTACGCGGGGATCGAACAGGGCGATGAGGTCGAGGTGGACGCGGGTACCGGCGTGATCCGCAACCTGACCCGGGCCGCCGAGTTCCGGGCCGAGCCGATCCCGCCGTTCATGCAGCAGTTGATCGCGGACGGGGGCTTGATGGCCCACATCGCGAAGCGGGGTTCGTGATCCCTGGCCGCCGGGGCCGGTGACCGGTGCGCGTGGAGGGGTTCGCCGTTGCCCCGCCCGGGTTCCGGGACGTGGTGGCCGGCGAACTGGCCGGCCTGGGGGTGGAGGGGGTCGCCGAAGAGGAGGGGGGCGCCCGGTTCGTCGGCGACTGGGCCGACGTGTACCGGGCCAACCTGGAACTGCGGGTCGCGAGCCGGGTCCTGGTGCGGGTCGGCCGGTTCCGGGCCGCCTCGTGGGGAGATCTCGGCCAGGGGCTTCGCGTGATCCCGTGGGACCGGTGGCTGCCCGAGGGCGGGGCCGTGGCCGTGCGCGCGGCCAAGCGAGGGAGCCGGCTGTACCACACCGGCCGGATCCGGGCCGCCGCCGAGGCTGCCGTCGGCCGCGGCGTGGGCGCCCGCCCGGCCCGGAGCAGGGAGACCGGGGCGCTGGAGGTGCTGGTGCGGGTCGTGGGTGCCGAGGTGACCGTGAGCCTGGACACCTCGGGCGCGCACCTCCACCGCCGGGGGTACCGGGTCGAGACCGGTCCGGCTCCCCTGCGGGAGAACGTGGCTGCGGGTCTTTTGGCGCGAGCCGGGTGGCACGGGGACGAGCCGCTCATCGACCCCCTGTGCGGCACCGGCACCCTGGCCGTGGAAGGGGCGTTGATCGCTTTGGGCCGCGCCCCCGGACGGGACCGGCCGTTCGCGTTCCAGCGGCTGCCGTCGTTCGACCCGGCCCGGTGGGACGCGGTGCTTGCGGCCGCAGCCGCCCGTGAGCGGCAGGACCTGCCAGCCCCGGTGTTCGCGTCGGACCGGGACCCCCGGGCCCTGGCCCTCCTGGTGCCGGCTGCCCGGCGGGCTGGCCTGGCCGACCGGATCCGGGTGGCCGCGGCCGACCTGGCCGACCTGGAACCCCCGTCCGGGCCCGGCCTGCTGATCGCCAACCCGCCCTACGGCCGACGGCTCGGCGGCCGCTCCGGCGCCCTCGCAGCGCTCGGCCGTGCGCTCCGGGGGCCGTTCCGGCACTGGCGGTGGGCCGTGGTGGTGCCCGACGGCGTGGATCCCGGCCGGTTCGGCCTTCGGCCCGGCGCGTCCCACCGGTTTCGCAACGGCGGGATCGGGCTGCGGCTGGTCCTGGGGGAGGAAGGGGGACCATGAACGGGGACGATACGGCCCTGTACGGGGCGCTGAAGGCCGCGTTCCTCCGGGCGCCCGAGGCCCGTCTCGTGGTCGATCCGGGGGGCGTGATCCTCCTGGCCAACCCGGCTGCGGAGCGCCTGTTCCCGGCGGCCTCCGAAGGCCTGGCCGGGAAGCAACTGGTTTGCCTGGTGGACGAGGCGAGCCGGGCGGTCCTCGGGCGAGGCCTGGAAGCTGCCGGGGGACGGTTCTCGTGCGAGGTGCGGGCCGCCTTGCCCGGCGGCGGCCCGGGGCGGCGGTTTCGCCTGTCCGGGGTCCGGGACGAGACGCCGTCCGGCGGCCGGATCACCGTGGTGGCCGTGGACCTGTCTTCCGGCGGGGCGAACAGCGCGGCCGAACGGGTTCGGGAGCTGGAGGCGTTCCTCCAAGCCGTGGCCCACGACCTGGCCGGACCCCTGGGGACCCTGCGCGGGTACGCGTCGATCCTCGCGCGGCACCTGGCGGACCGGGGCGGGCCGGCTGCCGACCTGTGCGTGAAGATGCGGCTCCAGGCCGGCCGGCTGGCCCGGCTCCTGGACGACCTGATGGCGTTCGCCCGGCTCGGTGGCGAGCCGCCGCCGCCGGCCGACCTGGACGTGGCTGCCGCGGCCCGGGCGGCCTGGGGGGATCTGGCCGACCGGGTGGACCGCACCGGTGCCCGGCTGGAGGTGGCGCCGGACCTGCCCCGGGTCCGGATCGCGCCGGTGCGGCTCCAGCAGCTTCTCCTGAACCTCCTGTCCAACGCGATCAAGTACCGGGCCGAGGGCGTTGTGCCCCGGATCCGGCTGGGCGCCGGGGACGGGGAGACGCCGGACGGTTACGCGCACCTGGTGGTGGAGGACAACGGCCCTGGGGTGCCCGAGGCGGACCGGGACCGGGTGTTCGAGCTGTTCCGCCAGCAGGACCCGGCCCGGGAGGGGTCGGGGGTGGGGCTGGCCATCGTGCGGCGGATCGCGGAGGCCGAGGGCGGCCGGGTGTGGGTGGACGACTCGCCCATCGGTGGCGCCCGGTTCCACCTGGTGCTGCCCCGGGGACAGGCAGAGGGGGAGGCGGCCGCGTGACCGGACCGGTGGGCGTGGTGCTGCTCAATATGGGCGGCCCGGACGGACCCGAAGCGGTCCGGCCGTTTCTGGAGAACCTGTTCTCCGACCCCGAGATCCTGCCGGTGCCCTCCCTGTTGCGGCGTCCGCTGGCGCGGTGGATCGCGGCCCGCCGGAGCCGGTTCGTCGTGGACCGGTACCGTGCGATCGGGGGCGGCAGCCCGATCGCACGGATCACCCGGGACCAGGCCGCGGCCCTGGAGCGGGCGCTCGGGCCCGGGTTCGTCGTGACCGTGGCCATGCGCTACTGGGCGCCCCGGGCCGGCGCGGCCGTGGCCGACCTCGTCCGCCGGGACGTGGGCCGGATCGTGGCCGTGCCCCTGTACCCCCAGTTTAGCCGGACCACCACCGGCTCGAGCCTGGCCGACCTGGAACGGGCCGTGGCCGCGGGCGGTCTGGGCGACCGGCCCTGTATCGCGATCCGGTCGTGGCACGACTACCCCCCCTACCTGGACGCCCTGGCCGAGACCGTGGCCGAGGCCCTGGAACGGGCCCCGGGCGCCACGGTGCTGTTCAGCGCCCACGGCCTGCCGGTCCGGGTGGTCGAGGCGGGCGACCCGTACCTGGACCAGGTGAACGCCACCGTGGCCGGGGTGCTCCAGCGCCTGTCCCCCGTGCCCCACCGTCTCGCGTTCCAGAGCCGGGCCGGGCCGGTGAAATGGCTCGAGCCGGCCACCGAAGACGCGATCCGGGCCCTCGGCCGGGAGGGGACGGGCCGCGTGGTGGTGGTCCCGGTGAGCTTCGTGTCGGACCACATCGAGACCCTCCACGAGATCGACATCGAGTACGCAGCCCTGGCCAGGGACGCCGGCATCGCGCAGTTCCTGCGGGTCCCGTCCCTCAACACCCGGCCCGCGTTCGTCCGTGCCCTGGCCGCCCTGGTGCGCGAGCGCGGGGCGGTGCCGGCGTGAAAGGGGGCTGGCGGTGAGGGCGGTGCGCGGGCGGGACCGTCGTCCGCCCGGGCCCCGGGTGTGGACCTACGACCTGGGGGACGGGTGGGTGGCCCTTGCCGGCCGCACCGACGCGGACAACGACCGGCTGAGCCTGAAGGTGGCCGGTCCGGACGACTGGTGGTTCCACGTGCGGGGGATGCCGGGCAGCCATGTGGTGCTCCGGGGACCGGCCAGCGCCGAGCCCGACCGGGAACTCCTCGGCCGGGCGGCCGCGGTGGCCGCGTGGCACAGCAAGGCCCGGGACGGGGGGGTGGTGGCCGTGAGCTGCACCCGGGCCCGGTACGTGACCAAACCCCGGGGGGCGAGACCGGGCACCGTGCAGATCCGGCGCGAACGGGTGCTCAAGGTCCGGCCCGGCGTTCCGGCTCCCGCCGAACCCGGCGCGTGAGCCCGGGCGCGCGTCAGGCCGTCACCGCTTCTGATTCCGGGACAGACAGATCCGGGAGCACGGGCGCCCCCCCGGTCCAATCCCCCCCTTGGCGGGCCGCCTCGGCGAGGGCGTCCCGGGCCCGGGCGTACAGGACCTCGGGGCTGGTGCCCGGAGTCCACGACGCGATTCCGGCGCTGGTGGTGACCTCCGCGGTGCCGCCGGGTACGGCCACGGGTTCGTCCGCAGCGGCCCGGCAGATCTTGCCGGCCGCGATCCGGGCGGGTCCCACGCCGGTGTTGGGCAGCAACACGGCAAAGGTGTCCTGCTCGAACCGCGCCAGGAAGTCGCTGCGCCGGAGCACCTGCAGGGAGCGGCTCGCCAGGGTCTGGAGCACCCGGTCCCCGGCCTCGGGGCCCAGCCGGCCGTTCACCTCCTCGAGCCGGTCCACGTCCCACAATACCAGGGTGAACGGGGTGCGGTACCGCTCGCTGCGGGCGATCTCCTCCACGAGGCGGTCGTCCAGTGCACGCCGGTTCCACAGGCCGGTCAGGGGGTCCCGCAGGCTCTGGCTGCGCAACTCCCGGGTCACCGCCTCCACCTGGCCCACCCGGGCGCGGACAAGGTCCAGGGTCTCCCGCAGCCCCGAAGCCTGGGCCAGGATCCCGTCCGCTTCCCTGCGGTCCCACTCGGCCTTGGCCCGGAGCTGGTGGTCGATCGAGGCCAGGAACTCGCCGTGTCCCGCTTCCGGGCACGCGCCCCGGATCGCGTCGGACAGGGCGTGGCTGAACCCCTCTCCGTCCTCCACCCAGCTCCGTACCGACCGGATCAGGCGGCGGGTGTGATCCTCTAACCGGTCCAGGTCCTCCCTCAGCCCGGAGAACCGGTGCTCCATCTCCTCGATCTGGAGCCCGAGACCGTCCGGGGCCACGGCCAGCCACGCGAGGACGGCCTGCACCGCTTCTGCGCACCCGCCCGGGTCGGTCTGGTCCGGGAGGGGGGGGAGCGGGGGTCGGCCCAGGAACGCCGGCATGCGGCGCAGGAGCTGGACCAGCAACTCCTGGACGAACGGGACCGCTTCGGGCGGTGGCCGGAGCACTGGCGGGGTCGGCACGGACATGGGCACACCTCGCAAAAGGGGGCGACGGTTTCCTTTTCGGTGTCCCGGCCCAGAACTTTACGCCTCCCCGTCCGGGTTGGACGGATCCGGAGCCGGTGCTATGATGAACCGGCCGGCGGCGCCCAGGACCCGGGAGAGCAGCGATGTACACGATTCTCGTGGTGGACGACGAGGCGAGCATCCGCACCCTGTACCGGGAGGAGCTGGAAGACGCCGGCTACCGGGTGCTGTGCGCGGAAGGGGGCGAGGACGCCCGCCGGATACTGGGAGAAGGCCCGGTCCACCTGGTGGTCCTCGACATCAAGCTCCGGGGGGAGAGCGGCCTGCAGATCCTCCAGGAGATCTCCAGGGACCGCACCGACCTGCCCGTGGTGCTCTCCACGGCGTACAGCTCGTTCAAGGACGACTTCTCGTCCTGGCTCGCCGACGCCTACGTGGTCAAGTCCGGCAACCTGGACGAACTCAAGGCCGAGGTGGCCCGGGTGATCCAGCGCCGCTACGGCGGCGCCCGGTCCCACTGAGCCCTGCCCGGCCGTCCAACCCCGCCCCCCGTCCCGGAGGAGTGTCCCGATGAAGGCCGTCCTGATGGCCGGTGGGTTCGGTACGCGCATCCAGCCCCTGACCCACAGCGTGCCCAAGCCCATGGTGCCCCTGCTCAACCGCCCGATGATGGAGCACATCGTGGCGCGACTCCGGGGCGCGGGCATCGCCGACCTGGTGGTGCTCCTGTACTACATGCCCGAAGTGATCCAGGACCATTTCGGCGACGGTTCCCGGTTCGGGGTGCGGATCGAGTACGTGGTGCCGGACGACGACTACGGCACGGCGGGCGCGGTCAAGCTGGCCGAAGACCGGCTCGGCGAACCGTTCCTGGTGATGTCCGGGGACGTGATCACCGACTTCGACCTCGAACGGATCCTCTCGTTCCACCGGGACAAGGCGGCCCCGGCCACGATCACCCTGACCCGGGTCCCGAACCCGCTCCAGTTCGGGGTGGTGATCACCGACGGGGACGGCCGGATCCTCCGGTTCCTGGAGAAGCCCGGGTGGGGCGAGGTGTTCAGCGACACGATCAACACCGGCATCTACGTGCTCGAGCCCGAGGTGCTGGGCCGGATCCCGGCGGGCCAGCCGTTCGATTTCTCCAAAGACCTGTTCCCCGGCTTCCTGGAAGACGAGGTGCCGATCTACGGCTGCACCGCCACGGGGTACTGGCGGGACGTGGGCGACCCGGACTCGTACCGCCAGGCGGTGCGGGACGTGCTCGCGGGCAAGGTCCAGCTCCCGTTTCCCGGCCAGAGCCGGGCGGTGGGCCGGGGCACCGTGTGGACCGAGGGCGGCGTGGACCTGCCCGGAGGCGTGGAGATCCGGGGCACGGTGGTGCTCGGTTCCGGCGTGTCGGTGGGGGGCGGCGCGCGGCTGGAGGACGTGGTGGCCGGCGAAGGGTGCCGTATCGGGCCCGGCGCGAGCCTGGAGAACACGGTGCTGTGGCGCTCGGTGACGGTGGGCGCCGAGGCGAGCCTTCGGGACGCGGTGCTGTGCGACCGGGTCCGGGTGGGCGACGGGGTCCGGATCGACAAGGGCGCGGTGGTGGCCGAGGGTACCGAGGTGGGGGCTGGCGCGTCGTTCGAGCGGGACATCCTGGTGTGGCCCGACAAGAAGGTGGAGGCCGGCAGCGTGCTGGCGGCCAACCTGGTGTGGGGAGACAAGTGGAAGAAGTCGGTGTTCGAGGGCGCCGCGGTGGAGGGGCGCACCAACGTGGAGCTGTCCCCGGAGTTCGCGGCAAAGCTGGGCGCGGCCCTGGGCTCGACCCTGTCCCGGGGCAGCGCGATCCTGGTGGGCCGGGACTACCTCAAGGCCAGCCGGATGCTCAAACGGGCGTTCCTGGGCGGCATCCTGTCCACCGGGGTCAACGTCCACGACGTGAAGATGCTGCCGGTGCCGGTGCAGCGCTACAAACTGGCCAGCTTCGGCGAGGTTGCCGGCGTGTACTTCCAGCAGAGCCCGACCAACAGCCGCAGCACCCAGATCGTGTTCCACGACGGGGAGGGCAACGAGATCGACACCGGTCTCGAAAAGTCGATCGAGCGGCTGTTCTTCAAGGAGAACTTCCGCCGGGTGGACCACGGCGAGGTCGGCGAGATCCAGGAACTGGGCGCGGTGGCCGACTTCTACCGGGAAGGGTTCCTGCGGAGCGTGGCCGCCGATACGGTGCGGTCACGCCGGTTCAGGGTGGTGCTCGACCTGGGCAACGGAACCACCGGCGAGTACCTGCCCCACCTCCTGAACACCCTGGGCTGCCAGACCGTGGTGCTCAACGCGTACCCGGACGAGCGCCGGCTGATGCGGCGGATGTACGAGGCCGACCACGCGGTGCGCCAGGTGGGCGAGATCGTCCAGGCCCTGGGCGCGGACGTGGGGTTCTACGTGACCCCCGGAGGCCAGAACCTGCGGCTGGTGGACGACCGCGGCAGGGTCCGGGAGGACCACGAGACCCTCCTGTTCGTGCTCCGGCTGATGGCGGCCACGCACCCGGACGGGGTCAAGGTATTCCTGCCGGTGAGCGCGCCCCGGGCCCTGGACGAGGTGGAGCCGGCCCTGCGGGTGACCCGGGGCAAGACCGCGAGCCTCAGGACGTCCACCATGCACGAGTACGGCCTGGTGGTGGAGGCCGACGGCAAGTACGCGTTCCCGTCATTCCTCCACGCGCCAGACGGCATGTTCGCGGCGGCGCGCATCCTGGAACTCCTGGCCCGCTCGAGCCTGCGGGCCAGCGAGGTGTTCGACGCCCTGCCGGCCTACCGGTACGAGCGCAGGGAGATCCCGTGCCCGGTGGAGGCCAAGGGCCGGGTCATGCGGAAGATGAGCGAGGACAGCGTGGACAAGGAGGCCAGCTTCGTGGACGGGGTCCAGGTGCGCCTGGACGGGGGAAGCGTGCTCCTGCTGCCCGACCCGTATCGGCCGCTGGTGCACCTGGTGGTCGAGGCGCCGGAGACGGCCCGGGCGGTCCAACTGGGCCAGTTGTACGAGGACAAGGTCCGGTCCTGGCTGGCCGGCTGACATGGCAGCCGCTCCCACCGGCCGCGTCCCGCAGCGCCGGATCGCGGTGGCCGCCGCAGCCGTGGCCCTCGCCGCCGGCGGGATCGCGGTGGCCGTCTTCGGGGAGCGCACGGGCCGGCCGTGGCTCCGCGAAGCGGTGGGGCCGGGCCTCACCGTGGCCGGCGTGGGGGTGTGGCTCCTGGGCCGCAGGCTGTGGCGGTGAGCCGGACGCGGACACAGAAAACCGGCATCCGCGCTCCGGATGCCGGTCCCGGGAGGGGGCCGCGGGTCCCGGTTGCTCGCCCCGGGCGCAGGTGGGACGGCGGACCCCGCTCCCAACCAATCCGCAATACCGTCAGGTCACGTACTGTTCGAGGATCTGCTCCACTTCTTCGCCCAGCCGGTCCGACGGCGCCACCACCACCTCCTTGCCGCCCAGTTCGGTCTTGAACCGGGGAGCCTCGGCGCCGTGCTGGTACGCGGCACGCAGCCGCTCGACCAGGGCCATCATCTCGTCCCCGCTCTTGCGGGCCGCGACATCCTTGAGATTGGTGACCCGGCCGTCCCGGATCCAGACGGCGCCGAACTTCTTGGGGGGCTTCCCGATGAACACGAACGCCCCGTGGGGGCAGGGGATCACCTCCAGGGAGTCCTTGATCTCACGGGTGAGCCCTTCCAGAAAGGGGCGGAGCGGTTCGAGTTGCCGCGCGACCGGGCTGGCGGCGTCCAGTTCGGGGTACTCCTTCCGGTCGCTGAAGATGCTCTTGAAAAATCCCATGACGCGCTCCTTTCCGCCCGGGGTATGAAAAAAACTAGCTGGTGATCGACGGTTTGTACAGGGGGGGCGAACGATTTGCCCGCGGCGGCGCGGCCCGGGTATCCTTGGGAGGCGTCTGCCGAAAGGATCGTCGAGGACGAGATGGACGTTCGCATCGAATCGGACTCCCTGGGCCAGGTCGCGGTTCCGCCCGGGGCGCCCTGGGGTGCCCAGACCCAGCGGGCCCTGGAGAACGGGATCCGGGTCGGACGGGTGCCCCGGGCCGTGCTCGACGCCCTGGTTCGGATCAAGCGGGCTGCGGCCCGGGTCAACCGGGACCTCGGCCTGGTTCCCCCAGACGTGGCCGACGCGATCGTGCACGCCGCCGACGAGGTGCTGGCCGGCCGCCTGGAGGACCCGTTCCCCCTGAGTCCGTTCCAGACCGGGTCGGGCACGTCCTCCAACATGAACGTGAACGAGGTGCTGGCCGTCCGGGCGAGCGAGCTCCTGGGGGCTGACCGGGGCGGCCCGCGGCCGGTGCACCCCAACGACCACGTCAACCGGTGCCAGTCCTCCAACGACGTGTTCCCCAGCGCCATCCACCTGGCCGTCGCCCTGGGCGTCCGGGACCGCCTCGTCCCGGCTGCGGCCCGGCTCGAGGCTGCCCTCGGGGAGCGGGCGTCGGCGTTAACCGGGGTGGTGAAGCTCGGACGCACCCACCTGATGGACGCGCTGCCCGTGACCCTGGGCCAGGAGTTCGGCGGGTACGCGCGCCAGGTGGAACTGGGTCGTGCACGGGTGGGCCGGGCGGCCGGGGACCTGCTCGAGCTGCCCCTGGGGGGCACTGCAGTGGGCACCGGGGTCAACGCCCACCCCGCGTTCGCGGCCCGGGTGGTGGCCGTGCTGGCCGAGGAGACCGGCCTGGCGTTCGCGCGCGCCCTGGACCCTTTCGAGGCCCAGGGTGCCCGGGACGCGTGCGTGGCCGTCAGCGGTGCGGTGCGGGGGCTGGCCGTGGCCCTGGCAAAGATCGCCAACGACCTGCGGTGGCTCGCGTCCGGTCCCCACGGCGGGCTGGCCGAGATCCGGCTGCCCGCGCTCCAGCCCGGATCCTCGATCATGCCGGGCAAGGTGAACCCGGTGGTGCCGGAAGCGGTGCTCCAGGCCGCGGCCCAGGTGCAGGGCAACGACCTGGTGGTGTCCCTCGCCGGCGCCGGCGGGGTGCTGGAGTTGAACCTCATGATGCCGGTGCTTGCCCGGAACCTGTGGGAGTCGGTGGTCCTGGTGGGGGACGCGTGCCGGTTGCTGGCCGACCGGTGCGTGTCCGGGATCGAGGCCGATCCGGACCGGTGCCGCGACTGGGTGGACCGGAGCCTGGCCCTGGCGACTCCCCTGGCCGAGCGGGTGGGGTACGACGCGGCCGCCCGGGTGGTGGACGAGGCGGTCCGGCGGCGGATCCCGCTCCTCCAGGCCGCCCTGGCCCTGGGCGTGGCAGACGAGCCGACCCTCCGGCGCCTGCTGGACCCGGCGGCCCTGGCCGGGCGGGCCCCTGGCGGGGAAGGGGAGAGCCGGTGAGGCGCTGGACGGGGATCGTGCTGGCGGTGGCTGTGGCCTCCTGGGCCGGCGTCGCCGGCGCGGCGGGCCGGCTCGCCGTGGACCGGGGGCACCTGAGCCTCGCGTGGGAGGCCCACGACGAGGGGCTGTGCGGGGAGACCCTCGTCCACCTGGCCGAGATCCGCCCGGGCTCGCCCCTGGCCCCGGAGGCGATGTCCCTGGAGGCGGACTGCCTGTACGAACTGGGGCGGTACCGGGACGCGCTCGGCGCGTTGTCCACCCCTGCCGGCCGCCAGGTGCCGGACCGGGCCGGGTTTGTGGTGGACGTGGTGTGGGACTGGGCGTGGCGGGCGACCGTGGCCGGTTCGTTCGAAGAGGCCCGGCAGGCCGTGGCAGCCGGGCAGCGCCTGGCAGGGCCGGAGGACCCGTACCTGCGCGCGCTCGCCGAGATGGTCGCGTACCGCGGGCGGGTCGCTGCGGACCTGGCCGCCGGCGGGGGCGACCTGGCCAGCCACGGCCCGTCCCGTCCGCCCGGGACCGGGTGGGTCCGGGCGGCGCCGTGGGACGGCCGGGGCCGGTGGATCCCGGACGCGTTCCCGGACGAGTGGCTCCCCGGACGGGAGAGCGGCAGCCGGGCCCTGTGGCTCCGGGTGGACCTGGCAGAACTCCGGGGAGCCGTGGCCGTTGCGGCGGCCCGCCTGGGCCTGCGGCTGGAGGCCAGGGGCCCGGACTGGTCGCTGGTCGGCCCGGGCGCGTGGTCCGTGGACCTGGACCCGGCCGAGCTGCAGTTCCGGGGGGCGCTGGAGGGGTTCGGCGCCGACGGAGCGGCGTGGCTGGCCGCTGCCAGGGCCGCGGGCCAACTCGCGGGCATGGAGGTGCTGGCCACGTGGGTTGAGCATAACGCGGGCAGCCTGTCGGTCTCGCGCTCGGACGGCGTGCTGTGGCTGGAACACCCGCGTACGGGCCGGCGCCTGGCCCTGGACCCGTCGGCGTGGTGGGACGGGTTCGACCCGCCGGACGGCGCGTGGGCCGGGTTCTGGTCGGACCTGGTCGCGGAACTGGGCCGGCCGCCGCGGCCGTACCGGTGTTTCTGCGGCCGGGAGGTCGTACTGCGGGAGGTCCCGACCCGGGAGCCGGGGGACGCCGTGGTGGTGGAACGGTCGGGGGATGCCGTGGCGGTGGTCCTGGCTGCCCTGTGCCCGGAACACGTCCGGTACGTTACCGCCGCCCTGCTCGAGGAGTGGGGCGTGGGTGTCCGGGACGTCCTCGAACGGGCCCGAGCCGACCGGGAGAGCCGGCCGTGGGCGTTGACGTTCCGGCGGGGGGAGGCGGCAGGGGCGCCGTATCTCGTGCTCAACGGCGACGGGGTGGCCACCCTGGCCCGGGACCCGTCCATGCTGCTCGGGGCGCTCCAGGCCGTGGACGGCCGGGCCGCTGGCGGCCGCGCGGTCCGGGTGGTCGCGCCCACGCCGTCGGTCTTGGTGGTGTTGCCCGACGGCCCGGCCGGCGCTGCAGCGGAGCGGGCTGCCACGACCCGGGCGTTGCGGGGGGCCTGGTCTCCCCCGGGAGGCCTGGAGCGGATCGACTACCGGGTCCGGGTCCGGCTGCCCGATGGCCGGGGGCTGGGGGTGTTCCGGGTGCGGGGAGAGGCGCCGTGACCCGCGGGCGCCTGTCGTTGTTCGGGTGGACCGTGGAAGCCGACCTGGCCGCGACGCGGGAGGCGTACCGGACGGTGGGCAAGGGCGCGGCCCTCCGGTGCGGGTGCCCCGGGTGCCTGAACTTCGATGCGGCCCGGCCGGCTGGGTTCGCCCCACCGCTGCGGGATCTGCTGGCCGCCACCGGGGTCGACCCGCTCAAGGAGCACGAGGTCCGCCTGGTGGCCCCCCTGGAGGGGCGCAGGTGCCTGTACGCGGGCGCGTACCTGTTCTGCGGCCGGCTGGTGACCGGCAGGCCGTACCGGGGGTTCCCGTTTCTGAGCGAGGAGGTGGACGTGTTCGAGCGGGTGGGGGAGGACCAGCACGTGGCCCTGCACAAGGCGCGGCCGCTGGCCGGCCCGTGGGCCGACCGGTCCTGTGTTCGGGTGGAGTTCCTGGTGGTGTTGCCGTGGATGGGGACCGGGGCGGGCGCACCGGTGGTGGACCTGGGGCGGTGCCGCCGGCCGACCGCCTCCTGAACAGCCGTTCCCGGGACGGCACCAGAAGCGGGCGTCCGAAAGGGCGCCCGCTTCTGGTCATGCCCTTGTTCTTTCGTCCTGTTGCCGGTTCGCCGGGGGAACAGCCGCGTTTCTTCGGCGGCTCCCGTCCGTCAACCCCGCAGCAGTTCCGGGGGCACCACGGCTTCGGCCGGCCAGTCGGCCGGGATGAGCTGGCCGGGTTTCTCCCCGTTCTTCTCCTTGAGCTTGGGCAGCCGGGGCCGTTTGAACGCTTCCCGGGGCTCCTTGGGGATGCGGCCGTTCAGGATGGCCTCGGAGCGGAGGCGCCGGCCGATCGTCTTCTCCATCATGGTGCCGAGCTCGAGGATCCGGTCCACGTCCAGGCCGGTGTCGATCCCCATCTCGTCCATCATCACCACCATGTCCTCCAGGGTGGCGAGTCCGACCACGTTGGGGTCCTTGTAGTAGTAGGTGCCCGTGCCCAGCCCGGGCACCCCGTCCACGAAGTTGGCCGGCTGGCCGCCCAGGCCGCCCAGGGTGGCCTCGTAGTGGGTCATCCCGGCCTGGAGCGCGGCGAGCACGTTGGCGTTGCCCCAGCCCCGGGTCACGTGGAAGTGGGCCACGTGCAGGTCCGGGTTGGGGATCGCGTCCAGCAGCATCGAGAAGTACCGGTACACCCGGTCCGGCGGGGCCGAACCGTCGTGGTCCGCGTGCTCGATGTCGTCCGCGCCGATACTCAGCCATCGTTTGGTGAACTCGATCGCGTCCTCGAACCGGGTGGGGCCGGAGATCGGGCTGCCCCAGATCGTGCTCACCGTGCCGCACATCTTGATCCCGGCGTCCTTGCACTTCTTGATACACCGCTCGGCCTCCTTCCAGTACTGGGGAAGGGTCGTGCCCGAGTTGGCGAAGTGGTGCTGCTCGTCGGTGGACACCATCATCAGCACCCGGTCCGGGCCGTAGCCCTTCTCCTTCAGTTCGATCGCCCGGTCCACCGCGCTCTCGCGGATCGTGATGCAGGTCCACTCGATCTGTTTCGGGTCGATGCCGCGCTTGGCCAGGCGTTTTTCGAACACCTCGTTGTGGACGCCTTTGAGCACCTCCTCGGCGTCCTGGAACTGGGGCATGATCCTCGGGTTGCCCAGGTTGGTGGCCTCCATCCGGCGCATCCCGGCGAACGCGAGTTCCTGGAGGTAGTAGATCTTGGCCGCCGTGGGGATGAACTTCTCCTCGTGCTGGAACCCGTCGCGCACGGTGATGTCGCCGATGGTCACCTTGCGGGGCATCCGCTCGAAAACTTTGAACAGGTCGTGCTCTGACATCGCTCTCTCCTTGATTCCTGGGGTTGGGTGGTCGGCTCGCTGGACAGGGTCGGTCACCGGCCCCGGTACACCGGTTTGCGTTTCTCCCGAAACGCCATGAGTCCCTCCACGCGGTCCTCCGTGGGGATCGTCATCTCGTAGCAGGTGCTCTCGAACACCAGGGCGCTCGCCAGATCCATCTCCATGCCCCGGTCGATGGCGCGCTTGGCCGCCTTGAGGGCCACCGGCCCGTTCTGCGCGATCTGGGTGGCCAGGCCCCGTGCCTCGACTAGCAGGCCGTCCAAGGGGACGACCCGATTGGCCAGCCCGATCGCGAGGCACTCGTCCGCGGGCACCCGGCGGGCCAGGAAGATCAGTTCCTTGGCCTTCGCCTTGCCAATGATCCGGGGCAGGCGCTGGGTTCCCCCGGCTCCGGGGATGATCGCCAGGCTCGTCTCGGTCAGCCCCATCTTCGCGCTGTCTGCCACGACCCGCAGGTCGCACGCCAGGGCCAGCTCGGTTCCTCCCCCGAGGGCTGCGCCGTTGACTGCTGCGATCGTGGGCACGGGCAGGTTCTCGACCTTGTCCATCACGCCCCGGATCAGGCCTACGCACCGGCGCACCTGGTTGTCGTCCATGCCGGCCCGCTCCTTCAGGTCTGCGCCCGCGCAGAACGCCCGGTCACCGGCGCCTGTGACGATCACGCACCGGACGCCGGGATCGTACTGGATCTCGTCCAACGCCCGGTGCAGTTCGCCCAGCAAAGCCATGGAGAGGCTGTTCATGGCCTTGGGCCGGTTCAGGGTCAGGGTGCACACCCCGTCTTCGCTTTGGACCAGCAGGGTCGGTTCTGCCATGGGAATCTCCTGTTGTGTCGGGTTACCGGTTCCCGGTTCCTGGTCACTGGTCACTGACCTCAAACCTCTCGAACGTCGAACGTCGAACGTTTACCTCCCCAAATCCCGCCGGCACGCGTCCCAGATCCGGTCCAGGGCTTCCGGGTCCACCCCGGTCTCCAGG
>JAJRUI010000034.1 GCA_024277875.1 Deferrisomatales bacterium | reverse complement strand
CGCCCGTGGCCGGGTCCGTGAGGGTGCCCGTGAGGGCGAAGGTGCCGCTCACGCCCTCGGGCACCCCCACCTTGCCCACGTACACCCCGTCGTCCACCTCGGTCATGGCCACGTCCGCCGCCACACCCTCGAGCGTGAACGTGGCCCGCTTGTCCGCCGTGCCCCGCAGGGTCACGGTGATCTTTTGGCCGAAACCGTAAACGCGGCGCTCCGGCGCCACGGACATTCCGTCGGAAGCCCCCCTTTCGCCCTCCCCCGGATCCTCACCGAAAACGTCTGTCACACCAAACGCCAAAAGGGGTGAAGACAACTGGGACCAGGCCCCCCTCGGGGTCTCCCAGTCGGGTTCGGCCCCCACAACGAGGTACCGGGCTTCCCCCAGCATGGAGATGAAGTGGTCCAGGTCATGGGGGATCGCCCCCATGTCCACTCCGTTTATGCGCAGGACGAACCTCCGGGCGTCCCACCCCATCGCCACCCGCACCCGCTCGCCGGGCCCCACGGGTCCAGGGAACCGGTGAAACGCCCGCTTCAGCGTGCGGCCGTTGAAGTCCATCACGGCCAGGAACGGCACCGGATCCTCCCAGTGGAGTTCCACCGACCACAGCAGCTTCCACTCCGGGTCCACGAAGCTCAGCAGTCCTTCGATGCGTGCCTCGTTCCCCCTCCGAAAGGTGGCGGCAATCATCCCTTCGTCCGGGTTGAGCGGGGTTCGGGAGAGGTCGAAAAACAGGAATTCAGCGCCATTCGACACATCCCCACCCCTGGACGCCTGCCACGTTTTGCCGTCTCCGAGGACCGCGCCCGACGGGGGATCCAGTTCCACCCCGTCCGAGCGCACCGACGCCCACCGGGCGTCCAGCACCGTCCGGGCACCCGCCGTCGCCGCCAGGAAAACCGTCATCGCCGACACCGCGACAACCGCCGTCCACCACGCCCGGTCCATGGCCCACCTCCCCTGCCGTACGACGCGGCCGAGCAACCCTACCATGGCGTCACCTTGTTCCAACCGGGCCCGTAGCTGGTCCCGGAACCACCTTGTCCAGCAGCCTCCTGGGGGCCCCGGCGGTGGCAGTTCTGGGCCGAGATCCAGTTCGAAAGCCGTTCCCCCTGGGATAGGGAGCCGGATCGCGTGTCCTCCTGGTACAGGTCCTGCCAGGTGTTGTGGTTGTTGTCCAGGCAGTTGGTGATCATCAACTTGGGCAGCCGGGACGCGTGGGGGTTGTGGCACTTGCCACAGTTGAACGTGTGGTACTGGATCTGGGTCGTGTTCTCGTCCACGATCAGTTCCATCGTCCCGGTCGCGATCTGGGCCGTGCTGCCGCCGGCGCTCGTGCCCCACTCGAACGATCGGTACGCATAAGGCCGCCAAGACGGGTTAGTGTAGGGCTGATATCCCCATCCAGACGTCGCCCGGTAGGACTGGCCCCAGCCGGTTTCGTCGTACAACCCCATCGAGACATCGCTGCCGCCTCCCCCGGGGTTCGCGTTGCCACCCCTCAAGGTGTTCCGGAAGATGTTCGCCGCTGCTGATCCCGTGCCGCCGATCACCGCATTCGAGTGCCCATTGGTGCCCACCCAAAGGCCCTCGCCCGTGGTGTAGTCCATGGTATCTACGTCGGTGCCGTGGCAAAGGGTACACAGACCGGCCGTGGTCGAGAGGGTCTCCCCGTCGTTGGGGTTACCGCTGTTCTGGTCGATCCAGTACCCGCCCACCCCGTTGTTGTTGTTTGGATCGGCACTGCCACGCGGCACGTTCCCGTACCGGTTTGTACTGGTCCAGTTGCCGTCCATACTCTGCTGGGGAGCACCGTCTTCGTTGTACGGATTCCCCTTCCAGGCACCCCTCAGGTACGGGTTGCCCGACACGGTGTCCCCGCTCGCCTTGTTCAGGTCGTGGACATCGTGGCAGTAGCTGCACCGGATGTTGGCCACGTTGTCCACGGTCTCGCTCATCCCACCCGTCGCGTACGGAGTGCCCGTCACGGCCGCGGTGCCGCTGGTGAAGTTCACCGAGTGGGTGGACTGGATCGCGCCGGTTTTGTATGAGAAATCCGCCACGGCACTGGTCCAGGTGGCCGTGGTCCAGTTCGACGTGTCCAGGCTGCCGTAATCGTAGCCCAGCCCTCCGGTGTTGGCGTTGTTGTTCACCCCCCACTCCGACACCCCGTTGCTATCGTGGCAGTTCCAGCAGATCTCCGCCTCGGTGGTGCCGCTCGTGGCGCTGCCGCCCAGGTGGATTCCGCCGTTGGCGGTGTAATCGATCCCGAGTTGGGTCTGCATGTTCATCCCGTTCCAACTCGTCGGCGGCAGCGGGATGTCCACCCCGCCGGCCGCGCCCGTGTGCCCGGCGTGACACTTCTTGCACTGGGCGTCCCAGTCCGACACGGCCCCAAGGTTGTCGCTGGTGGTCTGCTGCAAGTGCGACCCGTACACGGTGGTCTTGCCCGTGGCGTCTCCGGCCGGCCACACCACCTGGGGTGCGCCCGCGAAGCTGCCGTCGTGGCACCCCACACAGCTCGCCTGGAAGCTCTTGGTGTGGTCGTGGCAACCGATGCACACCTGCCCCTGGTTGTGATTTCCGGCCCGGGCGGTGTTGGCGTGGGGCAAAGCCGCGTCCTGGTGGCACCGGTCGCACACGCCGTCGTCCGCGGCCGTGGTCGGGTCGAGCCCGGTCTCGGCGGTGAGCGTCACCCCGGTCGCGTCGGCGCCCATGCCGTCGACGATCGTGGTGTTGATCATCGCGATGTTCGACGTGCCGTGGGGGTCGTGGCACTTGGCGCAGGTGTAGTCGTACGCGGCATTGCCCCCGTAGTTCCCGGAAACCGTGGTCGAGTGGTCGCTCGCCTCCACCGTGGCGTCGTGGCCCAGGGTGCCCGCAGCGGTCTGTCCGGGCTGGTGGCAGTCGGCGCAGATCGTCGCCTCGGTGAACGAGCCCTGCAGGCGGTCCGTGTCGTCCAGGGTACCGGACACGTGGGACACGGTCTGGTCGTGGCACACCAGGCACGCGTAGCCCGGCCCGGCGTTGCCCGTGCCGGTATAGGTGCCGGCATACCCGTGCCCCCCGTCGTCCGCCGCGTAGTACGCGTCCTTGTCCGGGGCGGCCACCCCGCCGGTCGCGGGCGTGCTGTACGCCGGCGCGGTCTGGTTGTGGCACAGCAGGCAGTCGGGCAGCCGGTACGAAGCGGTGCTCCAGTTCTGCTTGGCCAGGGTGGCCCCCACCTGGCCGTTCACGGCGGCCGTGGAGTGGCACCGGTTGCAGATGTCGGTGCCGTCCCCCGCCGTTGTGCCCAGCACAGCCACGGTGCCCGGCGTACCGGTGTAGTCGGAGATGTCGTTCCATCCCCGGTTCGCACCGCCGGTGTCCACCTGGTTTTCGAAATCCACCTGGAACCCCCCTTCCACGTGGTCCCGGGTGGGGAACGTGCTCCACCCAGCGTCCGTTGCATCTCCCGGCATCCGGAAGCCCCCTCCAGGGTGACACGCAGTAGCCCCGCAACTACCCAACGCGCCCGCCCCGTCCACCACGCCGTGGCAAGCCGTACACGAGGGTGCGTGCTGGCTGTATTTGGGCCCCCACACGTAGGGCGCGCCGGGGCTCGCGTGGGTCTTGTGCTTGCCTTCCGAAAACTCCTGTCCGAGGCTGGGGCTCGTCCGTGTGTCCACGTCGTGGCAGGTGCTGCAGTACGCCGTGGTATGGTCGTTCCACACCGGGGCCACGTTGGTGCCCTGGGTGGACGCGCTGAAGTCCGCGCCGTGGCAGTAGAATCCCGAGCAGGAGGCGCTGGCCGTGCCCGCCCCGTACTTGACGCTCAGGTCGGCCTGGGTGATTGTCTCGTCGGCGTTCGCGTTGGGACTCCCGGACCCGTCCAGATCGATCTGGCCGTTGGTGTGGGACGTGTCCGCGCCGTTGTCCGCGTGACAGTAAACGCAGACGTAGTCGTGGCTCTGGTCTGAGGCAGGGGGCGCGACGCCCGCCACGTGCACCTGGTGGGCGTCGGGCAGGTCGCCGGCGGTCCAGGCCGCGGTCGGGTAGGTGGTGCCGTCCCGGTAGAAGTGGCAAGTCTCGCAGTCGGGGTCATTGCCCCCCAGGTCCGCATCGGCCCAGCCCGCCCCCCCATACGCCGGAGTGGTCCGCTCGTAGTGGCAGTCCGCGTTGGCGCAGGTGCCGGTGGCCGCGTCAAAGGTGGCGGCGTTGTGGGTATCGTCCCCGTACGCACCCGCCCCCACCAGGAACGTCTGGAACAGGTCCCCGGCGCCGGTGCCGCCGTACACGTCCACCCGCTGGTCCCCCGAGTCCGCCGTGTGACCGTTGCCCCCCGGGTCGGGGTGGCAGAACGCGCAGACCGTCACCTGCTGGCTGTGGGTGTACATGGCGGTGTTGAAGTCGCCGTAGCCCAGGTACTGGCCGATCGCGAGCACGTGCCCGTCGTGGGCGCCGGTCTCGTCATCCACGTACGTCGGGGTTCCGCCCGCGCCGTCCGGCCAGTACTGCCCCGTGGCCGGAGACCCGTGGCACCCGGTGCACGACGGGCTGAACGCCTTGTCGTGGGGGTGGCAGGTCGAGCAGTCCCCCGGGTTGCCCGTGCCCCCCGGGTGGGGGCTGGCCGACGCGCTGGTGTCGTCCACGAACGCGTACGGCGTGTCCGTGCCGGGGGTTCCTTCGTGACACTCCTGGCAGATGCTGGAATACGGCGTGTCGCTGTCGGCGTAGCTCGTGCCCGTGGTGCTCTGGCCCGTGGTGTCGTCGGTGAACGCGAGCGCGGCCTGCTCGGTGGGCTCGGCCGGTGGCGGCCCCGCCGGCAGACCGAACGCCGCCTTGTCGTACAACTCGCGCTGAACCATGGAGAGGTTCGCGTCGTCGCCGTGGGGATCGTGGCAGTTGACGCAGTCGGCGGCGAAACTCCACGCATACTTGGGCGCGTACCCCGCGCTGGTCATCTCGGCCGAGGAGTGGGTCACGAAGGTGGAGATGTCGAGGCCGGTGGCCGGGCCGATCGTGCCCGCGACGTGGCAGCCCGCGCCGGTGTATGAACACGAGAACTGCACCCCAGCCGTGCCCGCGTCCTGGTCGAACAGCCGGAACGGGTTGGTACCGTCCAGCGTTGCGGGCTGGAGCGCCTGGGTGTAGGCGTTGTGGGCCACGTTGCTGTCGTGGCACGCCGCGCAGGTGAGTCCCTTGGCGCCGTGACCCGAGGCGTTGTACTCGGACGCGTTGACCTTGGACTGGGCGCCCGTGTTGTCCCAGAGGAAGTCGTTGACGTCCGCGGTGGCCGCTGCTCCGCCTGCGGTGGCGTGGCCCACGTCGCAGGTGAAGTGGCCGTTGGCCGCCACGTCGTAGCTCCACGCGATGCCGCTGCGGCCGCCGTGGCAGTTGGCCGTGTCACAAGTGCCGTTCACCCCGCCCGTGCCAGCCGTGAATGTGAAGTAGCCCAGGTCGGCCGTGGTCTGCGCCGGGTCCACGTCCACGTTG
>JAJRUI010000033.1 GCA_024277875.1 Deferrisomatales bacterium | reverse complement strand
GAGAAGGTCTTCATGTGTCGTCGTTTGCCCCGCGATGGGGAACCGCCCGGTGCGGACCCGCATGCCGGGTGGTGTGGGGGCCGGGGGGGAGAACCCCCCGGCTACCCGATTAGCTGATTTTTTCTTTTAATTTCAGGTATTCTTGCCGCAAATCTGCCAGTGTTTTCCCCTCTGATGTGCGCCATGATGTCCAGCCATTGACCGTTTTTCTATCGCTACCTGCATCCTGAAGACCAGCCAGTGCAGCATAGCTGGGGCTTGAGTATTTTTCGCCTAAAACATGGAAGTTTCCATCCTCATCAACTGTGGCTTTGTATTCTTTTCTTTCTTCTCCTGTTCTTGGCTTATAGCTCATTATCAGTTCATCACCAGGGGTTATTAAACCTGTCTGGATGAGATCATAAACTGAAATATTGTATGTTTTGATCTTTCTTTCAGTTTCGCCCTCAATTATTGTATTATCTTCTTCAGTATCAATAAGTGGTTTATACTCCTCCGGAAGTTCGTAAATAATGTTATTTGGGTTACCAACTTCGACATATTTTTTTATGAGCCAAATATTGACTGGATTTCTCAATGTTTTTGCCCAATCTGCCAAGTCATCAGAAATATTATCTATTGGCATGCCAATAAGTGGCGGTTTTTCAAGAATCTCATTTAAAACTATTCCAAGTTTAAATTTATCAATATCGAGTTCATCGAATTTCTCTGGTTGTTTTTTGATTGCTTCAATTGCAAGTAATGCTAAAAGCTTTCTTGATTCAGGCTGTTGTGAAGCAATGATTTGTTTTGATACTTGAGGGGCGATATGGCTCCATACGCTATGCTTGAGTAGCTCTGCCTCTACAATGAACCATTTTTTACCAGCCAAATCGACAGCAAAACCATCAGGGATAGTTCCAGTTCCATCTGATGTTTTTATCAATTTTTTAGGTAAATAAAATGAATTTGGTCCGAATATGTATTCGTAATTTTCTGCTACTACACCTTCAAGCTCTTCTTCATTTTCAAAAGGAGCTTGGATGAATTTTTTATCGCCAAATAAAAGCATTGTTTTCCCTTTTTACAGCGAACAGTGTGTTAGGCCGACGTCGGCCTAATCCATTCGGGTTGTAATCGGCCTAACATGCTTTCGATTTCTCCCGGCAGGTCCCGGTGACGTGTTGGGGATGGCAGGGTGCTTGAACGGAACCGGCCGCAGACACCCTTGGGGTGCCGCGGCCGTTCGTTGTGAACTGGTTGTGGTTCGCGTGGCAATGCATCGCGCCCTCCCGTTGCTGCCAACCTTAACTTGGACGAGGCTGGCGGATCAAGCGGGCGGGTGGGCGGGAACCAGACCGGGCCGGGCGCCCTCACCGGCCGGGCAGGCCGGGGTTCAGGGCGTGAGGGTGACGTAGTAGGCGGTTCGGCCGCGCTGGACCACCAGGACCACGGTGCCGTGCTGGCTGGCGGCCAGCACGGTGCGGCCGTAGGCGTCGAGGTCGTCCACCGGGGTGCCGTTGACCTGCCGGATCACGTCGTTGGCCTCGAGGCCGGCCTCGGCAGCGGCCGAGCGGCGCACCACACCGGTGATCACCAGGCCCCGGGCCGTGGCCAGCCCGCGGCGGCGGGCCTCGTCGCGGGAGTTGGGCGCCACCTGGAGCCCGAGCCAGGTCTGCCCCAGGCGCACGGCGTACTCCCGGGAGATCTCCCGGGCGGACACTTCCACGGTGCGCTCCTTGCCCTTGCGCCGCACCCGTAGGTTCAGCCGGCTGCCGGCGGTGTACCCGGCCAGCCGCTCGAAAAACGTCTCCCGGTCGTCGATCCGCCGGCCGTCCACGGCCAGCAGCAGGTCCCCGCCATCGAGGCCCGCGTCGTCGGCCGGGCTGCCGGGGAACACGCGGCTGACCACCACTCCGCCCCGGCCCTCGAGTCCCAGGTACCGGGCCAGGGCCGGGTCCACGTCCTGGACCTGGAGCCCGAGCCACGCCCGATGTACCCGGCCGTAGGCGATCAGGTTGTCCATGATCCGCCGGGCCTTGTCCACGGGGATCGCGAACCCCACGCCCTCGGCCTTCTGGTAGATGGCCGAGTTGATCCCCACCAGCTCGCCCTGGATGTTCAGCAGGGGCCCGCCCGAGTTGCCCGGGTTGATGGCCGCGTCGGTCTGGATGAAGTCGGTGTACACCCGGTCGTTGCGGCCCCGGATCGTGCGGTTCAGGGCGCTCACCACGCCGGTGGTCACGGTGTGGGACAGGCCGAACGGGTTGCCGATGGCGATCACGGACTCGCCGATCATCAGGTCGGCCGAAGTGCCCATCCGGATGTGGGGCAGGTCCTCCCCGGCCTCGACCCGCAGCACGGCCAGGTCGGTGCGGCGGTCGGCGCCCACGAGGCGCGCCTCGTACGTCTCGCCCGTGGCCCGGGTCACGGTGATCCGGGCGGCGTTGGCGATGACGTGCTCGTTGGTGAGGATGGTGCCGTCGGGCCGGACGACCACCCCGGACCCCAGGCTTCGCTCGGTCCGGCGGGCGCCGGGCAGGTCGCGGAAGAAGTCCCGGAAGAAGTCCTCGAAGAACGGGTTGAGGCCGGCGAACGGGTTGGTGCCGCGGGCCTGGATCTCGGTGGAAATGTTGACCACGGCGGGGGACGCCTGGCGCACCGCGCGCACCACCGGGGTCTCCCGCGGCGCCCGGCCGCTGTCGCCGGACGCGCGCGGCGCAAGGGGCCACAGCGCCAGGCCGGCCACCGCGGCCAGGCACAGGGTCGTGCGGTTCATCGTTTTTTTCCTCCGGGTTCTGGGTCGGCCCAACCTACACCCGCGGGCAGGGCGGGATCAACGCCGTTGCATCGCCCCGGGGGTTCCCGTACCCTTGGACGGTCGGGGGTTTCCCGCTTTCCAGGGGGTTCCATGGTCCGTCTGTACCTGTCGCAGATGAACGCCACGGTGGGCGACGTGGACGGCAACGCCGCCCGGATCCGCACGGGCCTGGAGCGGGCCCGGGACCTGGGCGCCGACTTGGCGGTGTTCCCCGAGTGCGCCCTGGTGGGCTACCCGCCCGAGGACCTGCTGTTCGTGCCCGCGTTCGTAGACCGGAACCTGGCCGCCCTGGACGCCCTGCGCGAGCACACCCGGGGGATCACCGCTGTGGTGGGGTTCGTGCACCGGGACGACGACCTGTACAACGCGGCCGCGGTGCTCCACAACGGCGAGGTGCGGGCCGTGGTCCGGAAGGTCCTGCTGCCCAACTACGGGGTGTTCGACGAGCACCGGTACTTCCAGGCCGGGGACGAGACCCGGGTATTCCGGGTGGGGGAGTTCGCGTTCGGTGTGACGATCTGCGAGGACATCTGGCACCCGGCCGGGCCGGCCCGGGTGCAGGCCCTGGCCGGCGGCGCCCAGGTGCTGGTGAACATCTCGGCCAGCCCGTACCACGCGGGCAAGGTGGGCTACCGGGAGACGATGCTGTCCACCCGGGCGTCGGACAACGCGGCCGTGCTCGCGTTTTGTAACCTAGTGGGCGGCCAGGACGAGCTGGTGTTCGACGGCAACTCCCTGGTGTTCTCCCCGGACGGGGAGTTGCTGGCCCGGGGCTTGCCGTTCGAGGAAGACCACGTGGTGGTGGAGGTGGACCCGGGCGAAGTGCTCCACCAGCGCCTGCGGGACCCCCGGCGGCGCGCGGCCGTGCAGCGCGAGCGGCCGTCGGTGGCATTCCAGGGGGTGACCGACCTGCCGCCCCTGCCCCGGCGGACGCGCGACCCGCTGCCCCGGCGGGAGATACAGCCCCCGGGCGCGGACGAGGAGGTGTACCGCGCCCTGGTGCTCGGGTGCCGGGACTACGCCCGGAAGAACGGGTTCGGCCGGGCCGTGCTCGGCCTGAGCGGCGGGATCGACTCGGCCCTGACCGCGTCGATCGCAGTGGACGCCCTGGGCGCGGCCAACGTGGAGGGAGTGACCATGCCGTCGGCGTACTCGAGCGCGGGCAGCGTGGACGACAGCCTGGCGCTGGCCGACAACCTGGGGATGACCTGCCGCACGCTCCCGATCGGCCCGGTGTTCGACGCGTTCCTCGCGGCCCTGGCCCCGGCGTTCGAGGGCACCGAGCCGGGCGTGGCCGAGGAGAACATCCAGGCCCGGGTGCGGGGCACCCTGCTGATGGCCCTGTCCAACAAGTTCGGGTGGCTGCTGCTGAGCACCGGGAACAAGAGCGAGACCTCGGTGGGGTACTGCACCCTGTACGGCGACATGGCCGGCGGGTTCGCCGTGCTCAAGGACGTGCCCAAGACCCTGGTGTACCGCCTGGCCCGGTGGCGCAACGCCGAGGCCGGCCAGCCGTGGATCCCCGAGGCCGTGCTGACCAAGCCGCCCAGCGCCGAACTCCGGCCCGACCAGAAGGACACCGACTCCCTGCCGCCGTACGAGGTGCTCGACCCGATCCTGCGGGGCTACGTGGAGTTGGACCGGCCGGTGGCCGCCCTGTCCGCCGAGTTCGACCCGGACACGGTGCGCCGGGTGGCCGCCCTGGTGGACCGCAACGAGTACAAGCGGCGCCAGGCGCCCCCCGGGGTGAAGATCACCCCCCGGGCGTTCGGCCGGGACCGGCGGTTCCCGATCACCAACGCCCACCGGGCCGGCCGGCCGTAGCCGGCCCTCCTTGCCGGAAAGGCCCGTCCACGGCCGGATTCCAGCCACCGAAACCGCGGTTTCTCCTGGGCTCGGCCCCCTCTGGCCTGTTATCCTGGGGGGCCGGACCGGCGCCGCGGAACGGCCCGGGGAACCCCTCGTCCGGAGGACAGCCGCGGACATGAAGCTGCCGAAGCTGCGAAAAACCCTCCGCTATGTGTACTTCCGGAGCGTCCGGGTCCACGGCCGGCCCCGGGAGGTCGCCCTGGGCATGGCCATCGGGCTGGCCGTGGGCATGACCCCCACCATGGGCTTCCAGATGCTGATCGCCGCGGCCCTGGCCGCGTTGTTCGGCCAGAGCAAGATCTCGGCCGCCCTGGGCGTGTGGATCTCCAACCCGGTCACCGCCCCCCTGATCTACGTCCCCACCTACACCCTGGGCGCGTGGGTGCTGGGCTGCCCCCTGCGCCCGCCCCAGGGGTTCCTCGAGACGATCACCGACCTGCACGACCTGACCGCGTCGATCTTCGCGCCCCTGTGGGTGGGCGGGCTGCTCGCGGCCGTTCCCGTGGCGATCGTGGGCTACTGGCTCACCTACCAGGCGGTGGTCGCGTACCGCCTCAAGGTGCGGCACCGCCGGGCCAACCGGCGCCACCACTGGACGTGGTCGGCCCACGACGGCTGGCACCGGGTGAACCGGCCCCGGCACCACAAAGGGGCCCTGGATGGATGACCGGGAGCGGGCCGCGCGGATCGACGCCGTGCTCCGGCAGCGGTACCCCGAGCGCCCGGCGCTCGCGTTCCAGGACCCGTTCACCCTGCTGGTGGCCGCGATCCTGGCCGCCCGGTGCACCGACGAGCGGGTGAACCGGGTCACCCGGACCCTGTTCGGCCGGTTCCCGGACACCCGGGCGTTCGCGGACGCCCCCCTGGAGGCGATCGAGGACGCCGTGCGGTCCACCGGGTTCTACCGCCAGAAGGCCAAGACCCTGAAGGCGTGCTGCGCCGCGCTGGAGGAGCGGTTCGGGGGGGAGGTGCCCGAAACGGTGGACGAGATGACGACCCTGCCCGGGGTGGGCCGGAAGACCGCTAACCTGGTGCTGGGCAACAGCCGGGGGGTGCCCGGGGTGTTCGTGGACACCCACGTCAAGCGCCTGGCCAGCCGGCTCGGCCTGTCGAACCACACCGACCCGGACCGGATCGAGGCCGACCTGGCCGCCCTGGTGCCCCCGGACCGGCAGGTGGCGTTCTCCAATCTCCTGACCCACCTGGGCCGCGACGCGTGCACGGCGCGCCGGGCCCGGTGCGACCAGTGTCCGGTGGCCGACCTGTGCCCCCGGAACGGGGTGGCCCCGCCCCCGGCCGGCTGAGCCGGGACTACGCCCCCTCCCGCCCCACCCGGATCGCGCAGAACTCCCCGCACATGGTGCACACGTCCGCGTTCTCGGGCAGGCACCGCTCGCGCACGTGCCGGGCCCGGTCCGGATCCACGGCCAGCTCGATCTGCCGGTCCCAGTCCAGGTCGGCCCGGGCCCTGGCCATGGCGTCGTCCCACGCCCGGGCGCCCGGCACCCCCTTGGCCACGTCGGCCGCGTGGCCCGCGATCCGCGACGCGATCACGCCCCGGCGCACGTCCTCCACGTCGGGCAGGCCCAGGTGCTCGGAGGGCGTGACGTAGCACAGGATGTCCACCCCGGCCCACGCGGCCAGGGCACCGCCGATGGCCGAGGTGATGTGGTCGTACCCGGGCGCCACGTCGGTCACCAGGGGCCCGAGCACGTAAAACGGCGCGCCGTGGCACAGCCGCTTCTGGAGTTCCACGTTGGCGCGGATCTGGTCCAGGGGCACGTGGCCGGGCCCCTCGACCATCACCTGGACCCCGGCGTCCCACGCCCGCCGGGTCAACCGGCCCAGTTCCATCAGTTCGTGGATCTGGCCCCGGTCGGTGGCGTCGGCCAGGGCGCCGGGCCGGAACCCGTCCCCCAGGCTCAGCACCACCTCGTGCTCCCGGCAGATCTCCAGGAGCCGGTCGTAGTGCTCGTACAGGGGGTTCTCGGCGCCGTTGGCCCGGATCCACGCCACGGTGAACGACCCGCCCCGGCTCACCACGCCCAGGATCCGTTTCTGGCTCTCCAGGAACGCGATGCCGGCCCGGGTGATGCCGCAGTGCACCGTGACGAAGTCCACCCCCTCCCGGGCCTGGGCCTCGATCACGTCCAGGATCTCGTCCGCGGTCATGTCCAGCACGGTGCCGCCCCGTTCCACCGCGTCCACCGCGGCCTGGTAGATCGGCACGGTGCCCACCGGCGCCGGGCACTCGGCCAGGATCCGGCGCCGGATCTCGACCAGGGGCCCGCCCGTGGACAGGTCCATCACCGTGTCCGCGCCGGCCCGCAGGGCCGCGCGCAGCTTGGCCAGCTCCAGGTCCGGGTCCATCTGGTCCTTGCTGGTGCCGATGTTGGCGTTGACCTTGGTGCGCAGGCCCTTGCCGATGGCCAGTGGGCGGCAGTTGCCCCGGTTCCGGTTGCAGCACACGATCGCCTCGCCCCGGGCCACCGAGGCGGCGAGCGCCTCGGGCTCCACGCCCTCGGTCCGGGCGGCGGTCGCCACCTCGTCGGTCACCCGGCCCGCGCGGGCGGTCTCCAGGATGGTCATCTCGCGTCCTTTCGGCTCTCGAGCGCCCGGGCCACGGCCACGACCCGCCGGGCCACCTCGGGCGCATCGGTTCCAAAGATCCGGACCATGGGCTCCTTGCCCATGTCTCCCTCGTCGTAGATCGCGTCCGGCGCCGTGCCGCACCGGTCGAGCACCGCGCCGGTGCCCCACTCCAGGCTCGAGCCCTCGGTGTGCTTGACGTCGTCGGGCTCGCCGGCCCGGCTGAACCCCTCCACCACGAGGCCCGTGGCCCGGCACGCGGCCAGCACGTCCGCGCCGTACCGGACGTTCATCACCGCCCGGAACGGGCTGCCCCGCCGGGCCGATGCCAAAAGGATCTTGGCCATGTGACGGCTCGCGCCGAACCGGGGGCCGTCGAGCCGCCGGATCCGGCCCTCGCACCGCACCAGGCGGCCGGGGAACGCGGCCACGTCGTCGAACCCCTCGGCGCCGTCCACGGCCTCGGCCAGGTTGGACTGGACCTCGGGGACGAGGCCTGCGGGGTTGGCCGCCTCCAGAAGGTCCCACGCCTCCCTCAGGCGCTCGAGCACGGCGTCCCGGCCGGCCAGGCGGGCCGCCGCGTACGGGTTGGTGGGGCCGTGGCCCGCGCCCAGGGCGTACCCGGCCCGGAGCGCACGGTGCAGGAAGCCGTGGGCCCGTTCCACGGCGCGGGCCAGGGCTTCGCCCCGGGCCAGCAGCGCCGTGACCGCCGCCGAAAGGGTGCAGCCCGTGCCGTGGGTGTGGGGGGTTTCCAGCCGGGGGGCGCGCAGTTCGCCGCCCTCTCCGTCCCGGGCGAGCCACCGGTCCACCACCGGGTCCTCGTGGCCGTGGCCGCCCTTGAGGAGCACGGCCCGGGGGCCCAGATCCAGGATGCGGCGGCACGCGTCCCGGGCGTCGGCCGGGGAGCGGATCTCCCGGCCACACAGCACCTCGGCCTCGGGCAGGTTGGGGGTGACCAGCAGCGCCCGGGGCAGGACGTGGCGCACCAGGGCGTCCCGGGCGTCGTCCCGCAGCAGCCGGCTGCCCCCCTTGGCCACCATCACCGGGTCCACCACCAGCCGGTCCACCGGGTACCGGTCGAGGGCGTCGGCCACGGCCTCGATAATCCCGGCCGACAGCAGCATCCCGGTCTTGGCCGCGTCCGCGCCGATGTCGCCCAGGACGGCCGCGACCTGGCCGGCCACGGTCTCGGGGGGCACCGGGTGGATCCCGTGGACCCCCAGGCTGTTCTGGACCGTGACCGCGGTCACGGCCGAACTGCCGTGGCAGCCCAGCACGGCAAAGGTGCGCAGGTCCGCCTGGATGCCGGCCCCGCCCCCGGAGTCCGAGCCCGCGATCGTGAGCGCGCGCGGCGGTGTGGTCATGGTGGTCCCTCTCGCATGATCGTCGGGTTGTCGGTTGTGTGCGGGCCCGGGCCCACGGGCCACGCCGCCGCGGCCGCGTCCAGGTACGCCCGGGCGCGGCCGGCCACGTCCCGGGCCCCGAACAGGCTGCCCAGCACAGCCACCCCGGCCGCGCCCGCGCCGGCCACCGCAGCCACCCGGCCGGGGGTGATCCCGGCCAGGGCGAGCACGGGCAGGCCGGCGCCGGCCGCCACCCGCCGGAACCCGTCCGGCCCCAGGAGCGGCCCGGACGGCGGCTTGGACGACGGCGCGTACACCGGGCTGAGGACCGCGTAGTCGGCGCCGGCCCGGGTCGCGGCCTCCAGGTCGGCCCGGCCGTGGCACGACACCCCCACGAATAGGCCGGCTGCCGCAGCCGGGTCGCCGCCCCCGGGCAGGTGCACCCCGGGCGCGCCGAGCCGGCGGGCCACCCCGGGCAGGCCGTGGATCGAAAGGAACACGCCGGGGCACCGGGCCAGGACGGCTGCGGCGGCCCGCTGCACGTCCCGGGCCGGGGCGCCCCGGGCCCGGACGCACACCCACCGGACCCCGCCGGCCGCGGCGTCGGCCGCCCGGGCGGCCAGGTCGGGGCCCAGGGCCGGGAGGTCGGCAAGGGCCAGGACGCGGCTCGGCAAGGGGCTCACGGCGGTTCCGGGAGGGCTCGGCAGAAGGGGGTGGGACGGGGTCACTCCCCGGTGAACAGGATCTTGTGCTTGAGGAGGTTGATCTCCTCGAGCCGGCCGCGGACCACGGTCTCCTCGCCGAACAGTCCCCGGAGGCGGTACCCGCCCTCCACCGGCTCCACGAAGCTCACGTCCTCCATCACCAGCCGTTCTTCGTCCCCGTCGCGCAGGAACGCGTTGGACTCGCACATTCGGGCCTCCTTTCGGGCGCGCCCCCTAGGTACGCCACCCGGCCGCCCAGGTCAAGGGGTTCCGGCGCCGGGCCGGGCCGGGTGGCGCGCCCACCGGTCCCGGCACCGCGCCGCCAGGTCCCAGATCGCGGGAAACGACCGCCGGCCCCGGCCACCCAGGTGGTCGAGCAGCAGGTCGAGGCCGGCGGCGGCGTGCTCCAGGAACCCGGGTTTGCCCAGCCGCCCCCCCAGCTTGGCGAACGCGCCCAGGGCCTGGAGCAGCCGGAACGCGCCCACGGCGAACCACCCCGCGTCGAACCGGGCCGGGTCCACCCCAAGCCCGGCGAGCCGTTTCCGGTACCGGGCCTTCAGTGCCCGGCGCACCGGCCCGGGCAGGTTCGCGTACGGATCCAGGACCAGGGCGGCCACGTCGTAGGCCAGGGGGCCGGGCCGGGCGCCCTGGAAGTCGATCACGGCCGGCCCGTCCGGGGTGAGGTGCACGTTGCGGCTCTGGAAGTCCCGGTGCAGGAAGTACCCGCCCGGCGCCCGGGCGCCTTCGGCCGCCAGGCGCGCCACATCGGCCCGGTACGCGGCCGGCACCGGGAGGCCGAGCAGGCCGGCGGCGAACTCCTCGGCGAAGTACGCGCCCTCCTCTTCCACCATCACCCCGGCGTCGTACGGCCCGGGCGCGAACCCGGTCTCCACCCCGAACCCGACCGCGCCCAGCACCTGCATCCGGGCCAGCACGTCCACCACCGGGCCGTACAGGGCCTCGGGGTCCCCGGCGGCCAGCGCGCCGTACAGGTTGCGGTCCCCCAGGTCCTCGAGGAGGATCCACCCCCGGGCCGGGTCCACGGCGAACACCCGGGGCACCCGGACCCCCCGGCCGGCCAGGTGCCGGGCGATCCGCACGAACGCTGCGTTCTCGGCCGGGTCGGGCCCGACGAGGAGCACGTAGGAGCCCCGGCCGGTGCGGACCCGGGCATAGGACCGGGTGGAGCCGTCCCCGGCCAGGGGGAGGACCGCTGCCACCCGGTCCCCGGCCGGGACCAGGGGCGCCACCTCCTCGGCCCGGGGGATCATCCCACGGCCTCCCGGAGCCGGTCGGCCCGGGCCGCGGCCTCGGCCAGCCGGGCGGCCGGCACCCCGCGCTGGAGCGCCCGGGCCACGGCCTCCAGGTCGAGGTCCGGCCGGAGCACCCGGCCGTACACCAGCAGGTCGCAACCGGCCCGCACGGCCCGCACCGCCACCTCGCCCGGGTCGCCGAACCCGCCCAGGGCGGCCATCTCCAGGTCGTCCGAGATCACGGCGCCGCCGAACCCGAGCCGGCCCCGCAGCACCCCGCCGATCCACCGGCTGCACAGGGTGGCCGGGCTCGCCGAGACCCGGGGGTAGCGCACGTGGGCCGTCATCACCAGGGGGACGCCCGCAGCCACGGCGGCCCGGAACGGAACGAGGTCCACGCTGTCCAGTTCGTCCAGGATTTTGTCCACCGAGGGCAGGGCCTCGTGGCTGTCCAGGCCGGCCGCGCCGTGGCCGGGAAAGTGCTTGGCGCACGCCAGCAGCCCCGCTGCCCCGGTGGCCCGGACGTGGGCCGCTGCGCACGAGGCCGCCCGCGCCGGGTCAG
The DNA here is from genome assembly GCA_024277875.1 of Deferrisomatales bacterium. Lineage (GTDB taxonomy): Bacteria > Desulfobacterota > Deferrisomatia > Deferrisomatales > Deferrisomataceae > JAJRUI01. Next base: position 28,833 of record JAJRUI010000033.1, on the reverse strand, counting down.
GCCCGAACGACCGGTCGCCGATCGCGCCGCTCTCCCCGGGCTGGACCACGTCGCACACCGGCGCCAGGTTGCCGTCCACCCCCAGGGCGGCCAGGGCCCGGGCCTGGGCCGCCACCCGGCGGGCCACCTCGGCCGGCCCGGCCCGGCCGAGGACGGCGGCCGGGGGCAGCCGGGGCACCCCGTCCCGGATCCGCTCGACCCGGCCGCCCTCCTGGTCCACCAGGAGCAGCGCGGGCGAGCCCGGGTCTGCCTCGGCCAGGGCGGCCTCGAGGCGGCGGGCCTGCCGTGCGGCCGTGGCCCGGTCGGGCGCGTTGCGGGCGAACCAGATCACCCCGCCCAGGCCCCACCGGGCCGCGAACCCGGCCAGGTGGTCGGGGAACGCGGGGCCCGCGTACCCCACCACCAGGAGCCGGCCCGGCCGCGGCCTCACCGCACCGCCCCTTCCAGGAACGCCAGGGTGCCCGCGCCCGGGTCGAGCACGGCCCGGGGGCCGAACGGCACGGGCAGGTTCGGGTCGGTGTGGCCAGCTGGCAGGCCGGACAGCACCGGGAACGGCGCGGACCGGGCGAACTCGGCCACCAGGTGTTCCAGGGGCTCCGGGTCCGTGCCAGGGGGCAGAAACGATGGGAGCCGGCCGAACACCACGGCACGGGCGCCGTCCAGTCCACCGGACGCGCCGAGTTGGTGGAGCATCCGGTCGATCCGGTACACGGGCTCGGCCACCTCCTCCACGAACACGATCCGGCCCCGGGCCCGGAACCCGTGGGGCGTGCCGGCCAGGGCGGCCAGGAGCGACAGGCACCCGCCCGCCACCTCGGCGATCACCAACCCGGCCTGGCCCGGGTTCCACCACCGGAGGTCCCGGCCCAGGGTCCGGGCCGGCTCGCCGAACAGGCCCAGGACCCCGAGCGCCGCGTCCAGCCCGGCCGGGTCCTCGGGGTGGGCTCCGTGGACCACGGCCCACCCCCACCGGTCCCGCAGGTGCACGAGCAGGGCCGTGTTGTCGCTGAACCCCACCACCGGCTTGGGCGCGGCGCCCGGGTCCGGAGGCAGCGCGCCGAGGATCCGCTGGGAGCCGTACCCGCCCCGGACGCAGAACACCGCCCGGACCGCCGGGTCCCGGAGGGCGCCGGCCAGCTCCCCGGCCCGGCGGCCGTCCGGGCCGGCCAGGGTGCGCACGCGCGCGGTCAGGTCGCGCCGCGCCCGCACCCGGAGCCCCCGGGCCTCCAACAGGCCCACGGCCTGCGCCACCGCGGCCCGGTCCACCGCGCCGGCCGGCGCCACCAGGGCCACCTCGTCGCCCGGGGCCAGGGGCGGCGGGAACCGGGCGGGAGGCAGGCCGCTCACGCCCCGCCCCGCCCGGCCACCAGCGCGGCCAGGGCCGCGCGAACCGCGGCCCGGCGGGCCGGCCACGGCGCGTCGTCGAACGCTGTCATCGTCGCCTCCTCCCGGGCCTCGACCCGGTACACCCAGTACCCGTTGTCCACGGCCACCACCGGGGTCACCTCCCCGGGCCGGGCCGTCCGGAGCGCCTCGAACCCCGGCGCGCCCGGCACCAGGTACCGCCGTCCCAGCACCCCGCCCAGCCGGGCCGTGCCCCCCTGGCTCGTCTCGGCAGCCACGACGTCGAACGGTTCTCCGGCCAGCACCCGGTCCCGGGCCGTCCGGGCCGCGGCCAGTTGCTCGGCCCGCCGGGCCGGCGGATCGGACGGGTCCACGTACCGGAACACCCCCCGCAACGCCACCCACGCCGGCACGGCCACGGGGCGGGTGCGCGCCTCGCCCACGGCCCGCGCCAGGCCTGCGGGTCCGACCCGGGCCAGTTCGGCCCATCGGTCGTCCAGGGCCCTGCCGGGCGCGCGCCGGAACGCGGCCGGCCACGCCCGTTCGGCCAGGGCCGCCAGGATCCGGCCGCCCCGGGTGCGGGGCAGCCCTGGCCGGACAGCCGGCGCGTCCGGCCCCCGACCCGAACGGGGCCCGGACGCGGCCCGGACGTACGCGGCCAGGCCGCCCGGCCCGTCCGCCACCGTGCCGAGGTCGAACAGGCACACCCCGTCGTAGTCCAGGCCCCGGGCCACGCGGGCCTCGGCCCGGATCGCGTCCACGGGCTTGATGAACGCGCCAAGCCCCGCCCACAGAGCGACCCCGGGCGCCACCGGCCGGACCAGGGAGGCCGCGGTCCGGAGCTGGCGGGCCACCCTGTCCTGGCCGCCGAAGTACGCCATGGGGAACAGCTCGTCCACCAGACCCAGGCCGGCCCAGGTGCGCCAGTCCTGGCCCTTGGTGCGGTACGCCCGGCCCGGGTCCGGGAACACGGCCGCGGACACGGAAACCCCGGGCCGCGCATCGTCCACCGCGGCCCGCACCGCAGCCACCAGCGCGGTGACCCGGGCCGCCCGGGCCTCGGCCCACAGCAGGGCCAGGGTGGCGAGCACCCGGTCGGCAGGGGCCAGGTCTCCAGGCAGCCACCTTTCAGGATTTGAGGCCACGAGGGGAAGCAGTCTCGGGTCGATCCCCCACGCGTCCTCGAACCACCGGCCCAGGGGGCCGCCGTGGCCGTAGGCCGGGCCGGGGTAGCGCACGAAGTCCAGGTGCACCCCGTCCACCGGGTAGCGCGCCACCACCTCGGCGGCGACCGCGGCGAACCGGTCCCGGTACCCGGCCGAGGCCGGGTCTGCATAGATCCCCTCGATCCAGCCCAGGGCCCGGTCCACCGGGCCGTACGCGGCCACCGACCGGCCGTCCCGGTCCCGGAGTACCCAGTCGGGCCGGGCGAACGCGGGGTGGGCCGGGTCCACGGCCGGCTCGTCCCCGCCCCACAGGTAGTACACGTTGAGCCAGGCGACCACCCGGAGCCCCTGGCACGCGTCCACGGCCGCGGCCAGGGGGTCGAACCCGTCCGGCGCAGCGGCCAGGGCCTCGGCCCGGGGCGCGAGAGCGCTGCGGTAGTACGCGTCGCCCCGGCCGCGCACCTGGAGCACCGCCGTGCCGAGGCCTGCGTCCCGGGCGGCGGCGCACGCCCGCGCCACCCCCTCGGGGCTGGCGAGCCGGTCGCGCACCACCCACGCCGCGGTGCGCACCGGCGGGCCAGCCGCGCACCCGGCCGCGAGCAGGCACAGGGCGGCCGCGGCGGCCCGCGTCACCCCGCCCCCCCCAGGGCGTCCAGCAGCCGGCCGTGGATCCCCTCGAACCCGCCGTTGGACAGCACCACCACCACGTCCCCGGGCCGCGCGTCCGCCGCCACCCGGGCCACGATCGCGGCCGCGTCCGGGAACGCGTCGGCCCGGACGCCCCGGGCCCGCAGGTCCCGGACGAGCCGGCCGACGTCCAGCCGCTCGGCCGGGGGCACCTTGTGGGGGTCGGGCACCTGGCGCACGCACACCCGGTCGGCCGCGCCGAACGCGCCGGCCAGGGCGTCCTGGAACACCCGGCGGCGCATGGTGTTGGACCGGGGCTCCACCAGGGCCCACACCCGCCGGCCCGGGAACCGGTCCCGGAACCCCTCCAGGGTGCCCCGGATCGCGGTGGGATGGTGGGCGAAGTCGTCGTACACAGCCACGCCCCGGGCCTCGCCCCGCAGTTCGGCCCGGCGCCGGACACCCCGGAACGAGGCCACTGCGGCGGCTACCGCGCCCAGGGGCAGCCCCACCGCGTCCAGGGCGGCCACAGCCGCGAGCACGTTCCACGCCTGGTGGCGGCCCACCAGCGGGTGCCGGACCTCGGCCTGCCGGCCGCCGGGGCCCCGGACCCGCACCCGGTCGGGCCCGGGTTCGCCCACCCAGTCGGCGTCCCGGGTCCGGACGCCGTAGGTGACCACCGGGCACGGCGCGTCCCGCGCCAGCGCCGCCACCTCGGGATCGTCCGCGTTGGCCACCACCCGGCCCGACCCGGGCACGACCCGAAGCAGGTGGCGGAACGACCGGCGCACGGCGTCCAGGTCGTCGAAGATGTCCGCGTGGTCGTACTCCAGGTTGTTGAGCACCAGCACCCGGGGCCGGTAGTGGAGGAACTTGGACCGCTTGTCGAAGAACGCGGTGTCGTACTCGTCCCCCTCGAGCACGAACACCGGCCCGGTTCCCACCCGGAACCCGCGCTCCAGGCCCCCGGGCACCCCGCCCACGAGCCACGACGGGTCCTGGCCGGCGCGGTGCAGGGCCCACGCGCACAGGGCCGAGGTGGTGGTCTTGCCATGGGTGCCGGTGACCACCAGGGGGATCTTGCCCGGCAGGAACGCCCACCCCAGCAACTCGGGCAGGGAACAGTACGCCAGGCCCCGGTCGAGCACCGCCTCCACCTCGGGGTTGCCCCGGGACAGGGCGTTGCCGACCACCACCAGGTTCGGGGCGGGCTCGAGGTTGCCGGCCGCGAACCCCTCCGCGACCGGCACGCCGGCCCCGGCGAGGAACGTGGACATCGGCGGGTAGGTGGCCGCGTCCGACCCGGTGACCCGGACGCCCCGGCGGTGGAGTTCGGCCGCCACCGCGGCCATGGCCGTGCCGCACACCCCGGAGAAGTGGACGTGCAGGTCGCCCCGGGCGATCCGGTCCGCGAGCCAGAACATGACGCCTACTCCCCGTACAGGAGGGCGGGCTGCCGGCCGCCGATCCACGCGGCCAGGTCCGCCTGCCACCCGGCTTCCAGTTCCGCCGGGTCGGCCCCGGCCTCGATGCCGGCCCGCAGCCGGTCGTCCCCCAGGAGCAGGTGGATCGGCAGCCGCTCGGCCTCGTACTCGTAGGGCGCCGGCCGCCACCCGAACCCCCGGTCCCGGCCGTGGTCCCACAGGGCCCGGAGCACGGCCAGCCCCGTGCGGTACGGACGGAACGCGGCCGGGTCCGTGACGTGTACCTGGACCCCGCCGCACGGGGTGCCCGCCCACTTCTGGAAGGTGGGCTCGAACCCCACCGGCCGGAACGCGGCGCCCGGCAGCCCGAACGCCTCGAGCCGGCGGGCCAGGTCGTCGGCGTCCACCCAGGGGGCCCCCACCAGTTCGAACGGCCGGGTGGTGCCCCGGCCCTCGGACGCGGTGGTGCCCTCCAGCAGCACGGTGCCCGGGTACACCAGGGCCGTGTCGAACGTGGGCATGTTGGGGGACGGCAGCACCCACGGACGGCCCAACTCGGGCCACAGCCGGCTGCGGCGCCACCCCTTCACCGGGACCACGTCGAGGTCGCAGGGAACGCCCCGCACCCGGACGAACCACCGGGCCAGTTCGCCCAGGGTCAGGCCGTGGCGCATGGGCACCGGCTCGAGGCCCACGAACGACGCCCACTCGGGCCGCAGGGGGTTGCCCTCGACCACACCGCCCAGCGGGTTGGGCCGGTCCAGCACCACCACCCGGACCCCGGCCCGGCCGCACGCCTCCAGGGCGAGCCGTAGGGTCCAGGCGAACGTGTACACCCGGCAGCCCACGTCCCACAGGTCCACAAGCAGGGCGTCCAGCCCGCGGAGCATCTCGCCGGTGGGGGCCCGCCGGTCCGCGTACAGGGACCACACCGGCACCCCCAGCACGGGGTCGGTTGCGTGGGGGGTCTCGACCATGTTGTCCTGCACGTCGGCCCGGACCCCGTGCTGGGGGCCGAACAGGGCGGCGAGGCGCACGCCCGGGGCCTGCGCCACCAGCCGGGACGCGTGGCCCAACCCGGCATCCACGCTGGCCGCGTTGCACAAAAGGCCGACCCGGCTGCCCCGGGGCAACCACCGGTGCGGCGCTTCCACGAACCGCTCGAGACCGAACTGGACCACTGCCACCTCCCTCACGGACGACCACGCCCGGGCGATTGTACGGTCCCCGGTGCCGTGGCAACCATCGAAAAACGCGCCCGGCAGCGGTACCGGGCGCGGCACGGCCGTTGCAGGCGTCCCTTACGGGCCCCAGGATGGGGGAAATCGCGCGTTTTCCCGCACCGCAGCCCCCGGAGCCGGCCCCGGCTTGTGGTAATCTGCCCGAAGCGACCGGAACGCTTGCCCGAGGAGCGCCGCAAGATGAAGGACGAGGGGTTTTTCTTCGTAAGAGTATCCGACATCTGCAGCGGGCCCGTGCTGACCTGCACGCCCGGGGACGACCTGGTGCAGGTGGCGCGCTCCATGAACGAACGCAACGCGTCGGGCGTGGTGGTGTGCGACCAAGGCGTGCCCGTGGGGGTGATCACGGACCGGGACTTCCGAAAGGGGTTTGCCACGGCCGGGTGCGACCTGCTGGGCTGGAAGGCCCGGGAGATCATGAGTTCCCCCCTGATCAGCCTCGACCCGGCCGACTACGTGTTCGAGGCGATCTACCTGATGTCCCGGCACAACATCCACCGCCTGCCGGTGGTGGACGCCGGCGGCCAGCTGGTGGGGATGGTCACCGACACGGACATCCTGGACCTGCAGACCACCACGCCCCTGTACTTCAACCGGGACATCGAGACGGCCGGGGACTTCGACGCCCTCCGGGAGGTCAACAGCCGGATCCTGTCGGTGGTCGGGTTCTACAGCCGGGCGGGCGCCCGCACCCGGGACCTGGTGCGCCTGATCTCCCACTTCAACGACGCGATCACCCGGCGGGCGATCGAACTGCTGGGAGAGACCGAGGGCGTCTGCCTGCCCGAGGGCGCCGCGTTCCTGGCCCTGGGCAGCGAGGGCCGGATGGAGCAGACCCTGCGCACCGACCAGGACAACGCCGTGGTGTACGCGGACGACCTGGGGGACGGAGACGTCCGGCAGGTGGAGCGGTTCTCGAACCGGCTGATCGAGGCGCTGGTGTCGGTGGGCGTGCCGCCGTGTCCGGGCAACACCATGGCCAACAACCCGTTCTGGCGCCGGAGCCTGTCGGAATGGAAGCTGGAGCTGGAGCGGTGGATCTCGACCCCGACCGGGGAGAACATCGTGAACTTCGGGATGTTCGCGGACCTCAGGACGGTGCACGGCACCCCTGAACTCGAAACCGCGCTGCACGAACACATCCTGGGGGCGGTGCGGCGCGACGCGGTGTTCCTGCCCCACTTCGCCAAGAACCTGGTCCGGTTCCGGCCGCCCCTGGGCCTGTTCGGCCGGATCCGGGTCGAACGGTCGGGCCCGAACAAGGGGAAGATCGACCTGAAGAAGGCGGGGATCTTCGCGTGCACGTCGGGCGCGATCCTGCTGTCCCTGGAGGCGGGGATCACCGAGGTGGGCACCTGGAACAAGTTCGAGGCCCTGGCCGAGGCCAAGGCGATCGACCGGGAGGTGGCGGACAAGACCGTTCAGGCGTTCACATTTTTGGTGTACCTGCGGCTGAAGAACCAGCTCCGGGCGGTCCGCCGGGGAGCCGAGCCGTCCAACCACGTGGACCCGGCCCTGCTCTCCCCGGTCCAGCGGTCCCGGCTGAAGGAGTCCCTGTCCACGGTGGACGCGTTCCTGAACGGAATCAGGGATCGGTTCCAGCTCGACCTGATGCCCCACTGACCCGGGCCGATCAGTGGATCACCCCCCGGACGCACTGCCGGCCGAGGGCCAGGCCCGGGTAGGCCCGGCAGATGCCTGGCTTGGTGTCGTGGATCGCGCACCGGGCGCCTGCGGGCTCCGCCGGTGTGAGGAACGGACACCGGTCCAGGGGGCGCCCGCGGTCCGGATCGATCCAGATCCGGCCGACCGGGCTCACCAGGCGCAGCAGATCGTCCCGCCCCTCACGCCGCCACCGTTCCAGGTCCGCGTCGTTGGCGCGCAGGGTGCCCCCGAACAGCTCGCAACACAGGCCGCACGAGCGGCACCCCCCCGGCCGCCGCACGCTCTCGATGAACGTGCCCACCCCCTTGAACCACCTGGCGAGTCGGGCCATGGCCGGTCCTCCCCCCCCGGTCTTGGGTCCCAGCGCTCGCGTTACACCCTTGGGAGCAGGCTAGCAGGTCTCCATATTTTTTGAAGGGTCCGAAGAGGTCACGGCCGGGGGAGTGGCGTGCTGGAGGGGGCGGTGCCGGGACGGCCGGTCAGCCAGAGTCGGCCGGTTCCCCGGGGCACAGGGGCAGGGCCACGCGGAACGTGGTGGTCTCGCAACCGGCGTCCACCCCCACCTTCACCTCGCCGCCCATCGACCGCACCAGGCGGTACACGATGTTGAGGCCCCGGCCGGTCATCTGGGACGCCCGGATCTTCTTGATCACGTCGGGGGTGATGCACCCGGTGTTGCTGATCTCCAGGATCCCCCGGTCCCCCTCCACGAACACCCGCACCCTGAGGGCGCCGCCGCCGGGGGGGATCGCCTTGGTCGCGTTGTTGAGCAGGTTGTCCACCACCCGCTCCAGGGCCAGGCGCCGGGCAACCACCCGCACCCCGGGGGCCAGGCCGTCGGCCACGGTCTCGATGCCCGTGCGCTGCTGCTCGCGCACCGCCTCGTCGTTGATCCGGACCCGGGCGCGGGCCACCTCGGCCAGGTCCAGCACCTCGGGCCGGGCCAGGGGGTACACGCTCATGGCCATCTCCTGGAGCCGGGTGGCCTCGTGCACGATCACGTCCAGGTGCTGGAGCACCTCGCTGTCCGGTCCGAACGCCGGCTCCACCATCCGTCGCACCCGGCGGGTGAACCCGGCCACGGCGATCGCAGGGTTCTTGAAGTCGTGGAGGATCTCGTCAAGCCTCTCGATCTCGAGCGCCTGGGTCAGCTGCATCCCGAAGAACGTGAGGATCTCGATCTCCTCGTCCGAGAAGAACCGCCGCCGGTCCACCGCGTCGAACACCAGCACGTACCGCACCCGGTCCGCGATCTGGAGCGGCACGTACAGGATCGAGTGGATCCCGTGGGTGCGGCAGAACGTTCGCAGGGCCTCGGTCACGAGGCAGCTCTCCTGGGGATCCTTGACCAGGAGGTACGACGGGTACACCCGCTCGTGGCGGAAGTCCCCCAGGGGGTGATCCCGTCGGACGGCCGCCAGCAGGTACGGGTGTTCGGCCACCCGGAACTCCCGGCCCACCGTGTGGTAGCTCCCCTGTTCGGGCCACCCGGACTCGAGCACGGCCGTTGCCCCGTCGTCGGACACCGCGAACAGGCTGCAGCTCTGTACCGAGATGATGTCCTGGAGTTCCTCCACCATCAGGCGGAACAGGTCCTTCATCTTGATGCCGCGCTCGATCGAGAGCTTGGCAAAGATCTTCTCGACCAGCCACTCCTTCTTCTCGTTGACCCGGCGCAGGTCCAGGATCCGTTTGCGGGCGATGACGTAGCTCACCCGCTGGGCCATCAGCTCGGCGGTGAGCACCTCCACCCGGCTGAACGACCGGGGCGCCTCGCCGAAATAGACCTGGATCGCGCCCCGGATGTCCGGGGTGGCCTCGGAGAACCGGGGAATCAGCAGGGGCACGGCCATCAGGGACCGCAGGCCACGCTCCACCACCCCCTTGTTGTGGTAGTCCTCGGCCGTGGCGATGTCCGGGACCACGCAGCCCGACTGGGTGGACACCACCCGCCCCGCGATGGACTCGTCGTACGGGATCGCGGTCTCCCGCTCGGCCTCGTCCATGTGGAACGACCCGAACGACACCATCTGGTCCAGGTGGGGTTCGTGCAGGCGGATCGACGCGGCCCGGGCGCCCAGGAACTCGGTGATCACCCGGGAGGCGTCGCGCAGGATGTCGCGCCAGGACTGCTCGGGGTCGATCTCCACGAGCCGGTTGAACGTGTGGAACACGCACTCGAGGGCCCACGGCAGGTCGGGGTGGTCGACCCGTTCCAGGATGGTCGGCAGGGTGCACGGACGGGTGTCCAAAAGGGGGGCTCCTTGCGCCGGTGGCCTCGGGCCATGTATACGGGATGGCTTGGGGAGCGTCAAGAAACCCGTTGGAGCCGGAGGCAACCGTGGACCGGATCGCCGACTACCTGTTCGAGGTGGGGATGCTCAAGCGAACCCCCCGCACCGGGTGGCAGTTCCTGGGCTCGGGCCAGGAGAGCGTGGCCGAGCACACCTACCGGACCGCGATGATCGCCCACGCCCTGGCCCGGCTGGCCGGGGACGTGGACGTGGACCGGGCGGTGCGCATGGCCCTGTTCCACGACCTGCCCGAGGCCCGCACCGGCGACCAGAACTACATGAACCAGAAGTACGTCCGGGTGGACGAGGACCGGGCTGCGGACGACCTGGTCCGGGGCCTGCCGTTCGGGGACGAAATGGGGGGCCTGATCGCCGAGTTCCGGGCCCAGCAGACCCCCGAGGCGGTCCTGGTGCGGGACGCGGACAACCTCGAGATGCTCCTCCAGCTCAAGGAGCACCTGGACGTGGGCAACCGCAATGCCGAGGAGTGGATCCCGTTCGCCGTCCGGCGGCTCAGGACCGACGTGGCCCGGGACCTGGCCCGGCGGATCCTGGAGCGGGACTCGTCCGCGTGGTGGTTCGACAAGGGCTCGGACTGGTGGGTGCGGGGCGGCAAGGTGTGACCGGGGCTCACCGGTACGGGTCGATCTCCAGGGGCGGCTCGTCCAGGAGCGCGGCCTGTTCGCGCAGGGCGAGGATCTGCTCCTCCCAGTACCGCGGGTGGGCGAACCACGGGAAGCTGGCCGGGAACGCGGGGTCTGCCCACCGTTTGGCGAGCCAGCCCGAGTGGTGGATCATGCGCAGGGTTCGGAGCGCCTCCACCAGGTGCAACTCCCGGGGGTCGAACGAGCAGAACCCGGTGTACCCCTCCAGCACGGTTTCCAGCTGGGCCCGCATCGCGGCCCGGTCCCCGGACAGGAGCATCCACAGGTCCTGGACCGCGGGCCCTGACCGGCAGTCGTCGAAGTCCACGAACAGGGGGCCGTCCACGGTCCACAGGAGGTTTCCCGGGTGGCAGTCGCCGTGAAGGCGGATGCCCCCACCCCGGGCCGGCCAGCCGGCCCGCTCGTAGCACCGCCGGATCCGCACCAGCAGGTCCTCCACCAGGGACCGGTACGGGGTCTCCAGGTGGGCCGGCAGCACCCCGTGATCCACCAGGTACCGGAACGGCTCCTCCCCGAACGTCTCCACGTCCAGGGCGGGCCGGTGGGCGAACGGCCGCACCGCGCCCACGGCGTGGATCCGGCCCATGAACCGCCCCATCCAGCGCAGGGTGTCGGGGTCCTCCAGCTCCGGGGTCCGGCCCGCCCGCTTGGGGAACACCGCGAACCGGAACCCCTCGAACCGGTGCAGGGTGCGGCCGTCCGGCCCGGCCGAAGGCGCCACCACCGGGATCTCGTGATCGGCCAGCTCCCGGGTGAACGCGTGCTCCTCGGCGATCGCCTCGTCGGTCCACCGGCCGGGCCTGTAGAACTTGACCACCACCGGCGGGGCCTCGTCCAGGCCGACCTCGTACACCCGGTTCTCGTAGCTGTTCAGGGCCAGCAGCCGGCCGTCGCACCTGAGGCCGAGGCTCTCCACCGCGTCCAGGATCCGGTCCGGGGTCAGGCCTGCGTAGGGGACCTTGGGTTCATCGGGCACCGCGCGTCCGCTCCGGTTCGGGTGGAAGGGCCGGGAAAGGGGAGACAGTGTTCCCGAACCGTCGCCGGAACGCAACCGGAAGGAGATCCAGGCGGGTGAACGGCCGGCGGCGGATCGCGGCCTTCGTCCTGGCCGCCGGGCTGCTCGCCGCCAGCGGCCGGGCGGAAACGGCCGGGGAACGGCTGCGGGTGGAGACGGACACCGGCGCGTGGGAACTGGTGGTGGAGGTGGTCCGGGACCGGGCCGGCTGGGCCCGGGGTCTGGCCGGCCGTCCCGGGCTGGGGCCGGACGAGGGGATGCTGTTCCTGTACCCCCTGGACCGCACCCCCCACATCTGGATGCGCGGCATGCGGTTTTCGATCGACGTGGTGTTCGTGGCTGCGGACGGCCGGGTGGTGGCCACGGCGCGGTCCCTGGTCCCGGGGTCCACCCGTACCGTTTCCCCGCCCCGGCCGGTGCGGGCGACCCTCGAGGTGGCCGCCGGCACCGTGGACCGCCTGGCCATCGGGCCGGGCGCCCGGCTCGCCGGGGCCGGCCTGCCCGCTACCGGGCCGCCGTGATCCCGCGGCCGCCAGCTACTATCAACCCGGCGGATAAATTGACGCTATCGATCCCTGACCAGAGGGGCAAGGGGCTTGGTGGAGCGCCGGGCGTGGCTCCGACAGTCGCTGCCCCCGGCGCTCCACCAGCCCCCCACCCCGCACTACCCAAGGGGAAGGATAAGGATCTGGCAATACTCAGGATGCGGAAAAACCCCATCCGTGGTTTTTTCCGCAACCTGCTACAGCGTGCCCTGGTACCGGGCCGCGGCAGCCTGTCCCTCGGTGACCCGGTCGGCGTACCGGTCGTCCGTGCACAGCCGCGCCCGGCCCAGGAGCACGTCCTGGTCGATCACTTGGCTGTTGTCGGGCAGCCCGGCCCGGGCCCAGGAGAACACGTACGGGTCCCCTTTTCTGGACCGCGTGCCGTACCGGTAGCTCACCGAGACCATCCGGTGGGTCACCACCCGGCCCTGGTGGATCTGGGGCCTACGCGCCCGGATGTCGGCCAGCAGGGCGCGCAGGGCGTCGTACTGGGCCGGCCGGATGCCGGCGCCCGGTTTCGCCCCGGCCGTGTCCGCGTAGATCTCCACGTTGATCGCGCCGAAGTCCACGGCGTAACGCCCCTCCCACAGGCTCTCGCCGCACCCGTGGGCCCGGTGGGCCTCGGGGACCACCTCGTACACCACGCCGTCCGGGCCGACCAGGTAGTTGGTGAGCCGCTTGCGCTGGATGTACCGGGCCACGTTGGGGAACGGCGCGCCCCGGTGTTCGGTGGTGTGGATCACCACCAGGTCCACCGACCGGGCCCCGAGCTGGCGGCGCCACAGCCCGCTCCGGCGCAGCCTCCGCTGGAGGGAACGGGGAAAGTCGTCGGCCGTGGCCACCCGGGACAGCCCGGCCACGTCCTTCACCCGGTACCGCCTGGACACCCGCAGCGGCTGCGCCGGCCGGGCCGGAGTCCGGGCCAGGAGGCTCCGGGGCACCAGGACCCGGGCGCCCCGGGCCAGCCGGGTGGGGTCGACGATCCCGTTGAGGCGCTGCACGTTGCGCACCGTGGCCGCCGTGCCCGCGTCCCGGGTGTCCAGGTACCGGCGGACCAGGCGCCACAGGGTCGGGGTATCGCCCCCGATCCGCAGGACCTCGGTGCGGGGGTCGGCGAGCCGGGGGGAGAGAACCGCCCGGGGCACGTAGACCCGCTCCCCCGGCCGCAGCTGCGGCGCGGCCCGGCGTAGCACGGCCTGCGCGTCCCGGCTGCCGGTCAGTTCGACCGAGAGCCTGCCGTGGTCGTCCCCGGGCAGGGGGGTGATCGACACCAGGGGAAGGTCCCGGCCGTCGGCCGGCTTCACGGGCACCCCGGCTTCGGCCCGCAGCCGCTGGCGCACCGCGTCCAGGTCGCTGCCAGCGGTTGCGACGGCGGCCCACGCCAGCACGGCCACTGCCGCGCACACCGCGCCCACCCAACGAACGCTCGTCATGGGCCCCTCCTCACCACCCGGCCCCGGGCACCCGGGGTTCGAGGTCCCGGGCCGCCGGCTCCCACCGCACCCGGCCCAGGCCTGGTTCGTCCAACCGGTCGTGGATCCGGGTTTCGGGGTCCCCCCCCCAGTCGTTGCCCCGGGCGTCCACGTCGCCCTCACCCTGCAAGTGCACCGCCGACCGGCCGGCCGGGCCGAACCGGTTGCCGGCCAGCCGCACCTCGGACCGGTCCAGGGCCACCAGATCGAGGCCGGCCGGGCCGAACCGGTTGCCGGCCACCTCACCGGCAACCCGGCTCAAGGACAGCCCGTCCTCGGCGGCCGACCCGAACCGGTTGCCCGAGATCCGGACCCGGGTCCCCGGCTCCTTCATCCGGGCGCCGTCCCGGTTGCGGGAGAACCGGTTGCCAGCGAGCACCACCCCGCTCTCCTTGGCCAGCAACCCGCCCAGGGCGTTGCCCTCCACCGTGTTGCCCCGGAACACCAGGTCCGCCCGGAACCCGTGCACCGCGTACAGGTTGTCGAAAAAGACGCTGTCCTCGACCCGCACGGTGGAGTCCCGGAACCTCAGCGCCTGCTTGTTGCCGGTGAACACGCTTCGCAGGATCTCGGCGCGGTCGCTCTCCTGGAACTGCACTGCCCGGAGGTTGTCCTGGAACAGGCAGTCCTCGGCCGAGAACCCGGAGAAATGGGCGTGGAGCGCCTGGGTCCCGTGACGAAACACGGTGTACCGGAACCGGTTGTCCGGATCTTCGGACGCGATCAGGCTCACTTTGTCCCAGTCCCCTGGCTGCGGCTTGGTCTCGGCCGAAGCGAACACCACGGGCCGGCCGGGCTCCCCCAGGCTCCGGATCCCGCCGAGCACCAGGAGTTCGCCCTCCCCGAGGCCATCCCGGTTGGTGTCCAGCCTGCGGAACAGCACCCGGGTGCCCGGGGCCAGGGTGAGCACGGCGCCGGGCACCACCGTGACCCGGCCGGCCACCACCACCTCCCCGGACCAGGTCTCGGAACGGGCCACGGTGTACTCCCCCACGTACTCCACCCGGGGCTGCCGGGCCTCGGGGAACGCGACCACGGACACGGCCCGGGCCGGGGGCGCGAGGCGGAGGGCCTCGGCATCTCCGGCAACAACGACCGACACCCGGTCCCGCCACCCGGTATCGGCCGACCCCAGGTCCAGGAGACCGGCCCCGGCGGCCGAGACCCCGGTGTCCCGGACCTCGAGCCTCGCCCCGGGCCCGGCCACCACCCCGTACTGGCTTCGGGCGATCCGGACAGCGTCCGCCGTGCACGCCGCAGCCACGCACAGCACGGCCTCGTCCGCGTCCAGGATCCGGGCGTTCCGCAGGACCAGCCGGCCCCCGGGTGCGGCCACGAGTCCGCCCCACGCAACCCCGCCCTCCCCTTCGAACACCACGGGACGCTCCGGGGTCCCCCGCACCTCCACGGTGCCGGCGGCGGCCAGTTCGGTGGCCGGGTGCCAGAACACCGGATCGGTCTTGGTGCTGAGCGCCTCGGCGAACCGGACCCGCGTACCGGCCTCGACCACCAACCGGCCGCCTGGTGGCACCCACACGTCCCCCTCGACCCGGACGTCGCCCGCCCAGGTGTGCTCGCCGTCCAGCACGCCGCTCACGACGGACGGGTCGGCAGCCGCCACGCCCGCGACGAGCACGGCGGCTAGCCAGCTCAGATGGTGACGGGTGAACAGGACCGGCACAGGCCGCTGAAATGAACCGTGACCGACGCCACCTGCAGCCGTTCCCGCAACCCGTCCGGCAGGGCGATCGTCCCCCCGTAGTCGGTGTGGACGTCCTGGATCGTGCGGCATTCGGTACACATCGCGTGGTGGTGTGGACGGGTGTCGGGGTCGTACCGTTTGCGAGCCGGGTCGATGGCAACAACCTGGAGTTCCCCGAGCCGTTCCAGTGTATCCAAGGTGTTGTAGACCGTGGCAAGGGAAATCGTCGGGAAAGCCCGGGATACCTCCCGGTAAATCTGTTCCGCCGACGGGTGGGCCGTGTTTCCTTCTAGGTAATGGAGAATCGCGATCCGTTGGGGTGTTATCTTGAGCTTCTTACCCCGCAAACGCTGGATGACCCGGTCGGCGTATCCGTTGGTGCCCACGAAAGCCCCCTTCCCCAGAAACAAGCAAAAAAAAGACGGGGCAAAACAGTGTGCCTTCGAATAGTACAGATCCAAAATATTGTCAAGAACCTCTTTGTTCGATTTCTCGAAGTCTACGAACGAATTCGTCCGGCCGGTGCCGGGCCGCTTCGGCCGCAGCCAGGGCGTTCCGGACCCGGGCCAGCCGGTCCTTGCGCGCCTCGACCCACCGGTTGATCTCGTGGGCCACCACCTTGCCGTGGTCCCCGGCCCGCAGGTGGACCCGGCCGGCCAGGGTGCCGGCGGCCAGGTGGCCGGCCACCCGCTGGAGACGGAACAGCGGTCCCGCCACCTTGTGGGACGCGAACAGGGCCACGCCGAACACGGCCACGGACGCCACGGCCAGCACCGCGAGCACGGCGAACAGGAGGGCCGGGGCGAGGAACCCGCCCAGGTTTTTCAGGGTGTAGAACGCCCGGGCGTACTCCGGGCCCAGTTCCCGGTAGAACACCCACCGCAGCACCCCGAGGCCCACCCCGCACGCCAGCGCCACGGCCAGGGCCGTCCGGAGGAGGAACCCGAGGGGATAGGCCAGCCCGAACGGGGTCTCGTTGTCGGTCATGGTCGCCCTCACAGGCCCGGGTGGCACCGGTGGCACAGCGGGGTGAACCCCTCCCGGGGGGTCTCCCCGCGCACCCGGAGGAAAAAGGTCAGGTACTGCCCGCCCGTTCCCGGATAAGGTTGCTGGAACGAGAACAGTTTGGCGCCCGAGAACCGGGGCCCGTGGGGGTCGTGGCAGGTACCACAGGTCATCACCTCGGCCCGGGCGTCGTCCGACCAGTGGAGGGGCAGGTCCTCGGGCAGGTCCCGCAGGTCCAGGGTCTCGTACGGGTCGACCCCGACGGGGTGGGACCGGCCGATCCGGTCGGACGGGTGGCACTCCATGCACATGGGAACCACCGGCCGGACGAACAGGTGGGGGTCGAGGAGCCAGTCGGCGCCGTCGGGTTCCATGTGGTGGCACCCGCCGCACCGTTCCTCGCTTTCCATGAACCCGTGGGCGTCCAGGGCGCCGGGGTCCCCGGTGACAGCGGCCAGGGCCCACGCCGCCAGCACCGCTGCGGCCACCACGCCCCCCAGGAGCCGCCCTTTCAACGGAGTCCCTCGTCCACGCGGACTCGCCCCACCGCTGCCCGGAGCGCGTCCAGGGCTGCCGTGGCCTCGGCGCTGGCCGGCCCGTGGGCCTCCGCCGCCGAGACGGCCCGGGCTGCCTTCTCCCCCGCCTCCCGCTCCCACGCGGCAAAGGTCCGGGTGGCCTCGGACAGGCGCTCGGCCAGGATTCGCACTTCGGTCTCGTCGAGGGCCGGCGGGTCGGCCACGTCTCCGAGGCGGGTGCGGTCGGCCAGCCAGTCGGAGACCGCTTCCAGGTCCCGGTGAAGGCGCCGGAACCGCACCCACCCCCATCCGGCCAGGGCCACCAGGAACGCGGTGCCGCCCCACACCACCACCTGGCCGACGGCCGGCGCCACCAGGTCCCACGGGTTGTCCAGCCGGCTGTGGGAGAAGTACGCCTGCAGCCGCAGGCGCTCGTGGAGGTACCGGTACAGGAACACCCCAGAGGCCCCGAGGAACCCGGCGAGAAACACCAGGGGGTACGCGGCGAACCGCATCTGGAACCCGTGCTTGACCAGGTAGATCCTGCGGCGGAACGGCAGACGTGGCAACATGGGGCCTCCAAGGGGGTCTGGGACCCGTTTCGGCCCGTGCCGGCCCATGCTTGAGACCGGGCCCCTTTGCCCCGGGACGGGACGGCGTTACACTTCATGGATGCCGGACGACACCCTGTTCCCCTGACCACGCGAGGACCACGACCATGAAAGACCTGATCTCCCGCATGCAAAGCGAGGACAAGTTCCAGATCCAGAACGCCCTGGAGGACCTGGCCCGCCGGCTCCCCACCCTGTCCGGGCCGGAGTTCGAGGAGGCAGTGCACGCCGTGGCCGGTCTGTTCTACATCGACCCGATGGACCACCCCGAACTGCTGCCGGTGATGGAGCGGGCAGAGGACCTGCTGGCGGACCAGCGCGAACGGGTGATCCCCGTGCTCCTGGGTTCCCTGGGGGAGACCGACCTGAAGAGCCACTTCCACCTGGCCGCCGTGTTCGGAAAGATCGGGTACGCGGCGGTGGGGCCCCTGCTGGACGCGTACGGGAAGCTCTCGGACACCTACGACCGGGTGTTCGTGCTGTACGCGCTGGGCAAGATCAAGGCGGTGGAGGTGCTCGACGCCCTGCCCACCCTGTTCGAAGCGGTGGAAGACCCGAACCCGGAGATCCTGGACACAGCGGCACGGGCCCTCGGAAAGGTTTGCGAGCACGTCAGCCCGGACAAGCTCGACGACGAGACGCGCAAGGGCATGTTCCGCCGCCTGATGGACCGGGTGTCGGACCGCTTCGCAGGGGTGCGGAGCAAGGCCGTGCGCAGCCTGGGCAAGATGGCGCGGTTCGGCCTGCTGTCCAGGGACCAGAAAAAGGAGGTCTCCCGGACGGTGGACCGGATCCTGGGGGAGGACGAGGCCGGCAACTGGGACGTGGCCTACATCGTCCGGGCGGAGGCCCGCAAGGCCCGGGTGTTCCTGGACTGACGGGCTACCGCGCCGACGTGCGCCACACGCCGGCCTCGAACGCCACCCGGTACCCCTGGCGCTCCAGGTACGCGGCCATCCGGCGGGTGGCCGCGTTGTCCTGCCCGTTGCCGGCGAGGAACCGCGAGACGGCCGGCGCCAGATCCGCCTCGGCCACGCCCCCGTCCTCCAGCCGGCTGAACGCGGCCCACGCCAGCCCGAGGGACCGGGCGCCGGCCAGGAGTCCCAGGAGCACCTCGTCCCGCTCCTCGGCCGGCGGCAGGCGGTCGGCCAGTTCCAGCGCCGCCACCCGGAGCGGGTCGGGCATGGCCGGGTCCACGATCGTGCCCCGCGCCGTGTCCCAGTCGAGCCGGCCCCACCGCGAAAGGGCGTCCAGGGCCGCGCCCCGCTCTGCCGGGTCGGCCGCGGTCCGGGCCCGGAGTTCCACGTCGCCGAGCAGGTCCGGCCGCAGGTCCCGGGCCTCGAGGCGGGCGAGCCCGGCCAGCGCCTCGGCCCGCACCCGGGCGGCCGGGTCCCGGAGCCCCAGTTCGAGGTAGTACAGGTGGCCGAGGCGGGTCCAGCGCCGCACGGCCCGGAGAGCCTCGGCCCGCACCAGCGCGGCGGCGTCCTCTTCGACCCGCGCGAGCACGGCCCGCTCCAGGGGGCGCTCTCCCAGGAGCCCGACGGCGCGCGCCGCTGCCGCGCGCACCACGGGCTCGGGGTCGGCCAGGGCCGCCTTGAGCCGGAGGCGGTCGGCCGGTGACAGGGGCGGGGACTTCATCCGGAACAGCCGCCACAGGGCCCGCCCCCGCACCGGCCCCGGCACGCCGGCGTCGCCCGCCAGGGTGTCCAGGGCTGCCGCGTCCCCGGCGGCTGCCGCGTCCTCGAGCCGGAGTTCTCCGGCGACCATCGCGTCCACTGCCTGAGCCGCCGGCGCCACGGCGGGGAGCCACACCGCACCCGCCACCACGAACCGGCGCAACCAACGCACCATCGGCTGAACCTCCCGAACGAACCGGGGCCCATTCTCCCCCGCCTGGCCCCGCCTTGTACACCCGGTTTTCCCGTCCTGGTGGCCGGCCGTTTGGCCGCCCGGCCGTGCGCCGGTACACTGGACGGGGAACGCCCCCGATTCCAGCACCCGCGACAAGGAGCGCCGCCGTGACCGAAGCCCACGCCCCGCCCCCCGGCCTCCCCGCGTCCGAACCCCACGCCAGCATCGACCCCCTGTGCCGCATGACCGTGGACGAGGCCGCCCCGAACGGGGGATTCTCCGACCACGCGGGCAAACGGTACTACTTCTGCAATCCCCGTTGCCGGGAACGGTTCGAAGCCGACCCCGAAGGGGTTCTCCGGGCGTACGGGGCAGGCCCCGGGCCCGGGGACGGGGAGGCGTCGCAGGAGCCGGCACCGGCAGCCGGGTCCGGAGCCGGGGCCGAGGCGGTCCTGGACATCGCGGGGATGAGCTGCGCCTCCTGCGCGGCCGCGGTCGAACGAGGGCTCCGGAAGACGGCCGGGGTGCGGACGGCCAACGTGAACTTCGCGGCGTCCAAGGCGTACGTGGCGTACGACGCCGGCAGGATCGACCTGGGCGGCCTGGCCGACGCGGTGCGGGCGGCGGGGTACGACGTGCGCGAGGACGACCACCGGAGAACCGTGGAACTCCGGGTTCCGGGAGCGACCACGGCCCGGGACCAGCAGGTGATCGAAGCGGCCTTGAACCGGCTCGCCGGCGTGGACGGCGTCCGGGTCGCCCTGGCAACCGCCCGGGTGCAGGTCCGGTACGACCCCCGCTCGGTGCGGGTCACCCGGCTCGTGACCGCGGTGCGCGAGGCCGGCTACGATGCCAAGCCGGTCCGCGGAAGGGACGGCGAGGTCGAAGCCAGGGACGGCGAGGTCCGGGCGCTCAGGACGCGCCTGGCCGTCGCCTGGGCGTTCGCCGTGCCCCTGCTGTACCTGGCCATGGGCCCGATGGTGGGGCTCCCGGTACCGGGCTGGTCGCCGTTCGCCCTCGCCCTGGCGCAGCTCGCGCTGTGCACCCCGATCGTGGCTGCCGGCGTGGGCTTCTATCGCAACGGGCTGCGGGCGTTGTGGCACGGCGCGCCCAACATGGACAGCCTGGTGGCCCTGGGCACAGGCACCGCGTACCTGTACAGCCTGTACCAGACGTTCTGGGGAGGCGGCCACCTGTACTACGAGACCGCCGGGCTGCTGCTGGCGTTCATCCTGCTCGGAAAGACCCTGGAGGCCGTGGCCAAGGGCCGCACCAGCGAGGCGATCCGCAAGCTGATGGATCTGCAGCCGCCCACGGCCCGGGTGGTGCGCGATGGCAGGGAGATCGAGGTTCCCGTGGACGAGGTGGAGGTGGGGGACCGGATCCGGGTCCGGCCGGGCGAACGGATCCCGGTGGACGGCCGGATCGTGGAGGGCCGGTCGGCCGTGGACGAGTCCATGATCACCGGCGAATCCCTGCCGGTGGAGCGGGGGCCCGGCGACCCGGTGATCGGGGCCACGGTCAACGCAACCGGCACGTTCGTGTTCGAGGCGACCCGGGTGGGCAGCGACACCGCCCTGGCCCAGATCGTCCACCTGGTGGAGCAGGCCCAGGGGTCCAAGGCACCGATCCAGAACCTGGCCGACCGGGTGGCCGCGGTGTTCGTGCCCGCGGTGGTCGTGATCGCGGTGCTCGCGTTCCACGCGTGGATGACCCCGGCGGACGCAGACCCGGCCGCCGCGCTGGGCGCGTTCATCGCGGTCCTGATCATCGCGTGCCCGTGCGCGCTGGGCCTCGCGACCCCCACCGCGGTGATGGTGGGCACCGGGCTGGGGGCCCAGATGGGCATCCTGATCAAGGGCGCCGACGCCCTGCAGCGCACCGGGGAAGTGGACACGGTGGTGTTCGACAAGACCGGCACCCTCACCCGCGGCGAGCCCACGGTGGTGGCGGTCGTCCCGGTGGACGGGATGGAACCGGACGACGTCGTGGCAGCGGCCGCAGCCGTGGAAGCGGCTTCCGAACACCCCCTGGCCCGGGCCGTGACCGCTGCAGCGGCCGGCCGCGGGCTCGAAACACCCCGGGCGGACGGGTTCGAGGCCGTGCCCGGGCACGGGGTTCGGGCCGAGGTGGACGGCCGGGAGGTGCTGGTGGGCACCGCCCGGTTCCTGGCGGACCGGGGGGTGGACACCGCGCCGCTGGAAGCCGCCCGGGCCCGGTCCGAGTCCGGCGGCCGGACCGCCCTGTGCGTGGCCGTGGACGGCCGTGCGGCCGGGGTCGTGGCCGTGGCCGACACCCTCAAGGACCACGCGCCCGCTGCGGTGGCCGCCCTCACGAGGCGCGGGGTCACCGTGGTGCTCCTGACCGGCGACAACCGGCGGACGGCCGCGGCGATCGCAGCCGAGGCGGGGATCGGCCGGGTTCTGGCCGAGGTGCTGCCCGCGGACAAGGCCAGGGAGATCCGCCGGCTCCAGGAGCAGGGAGCGGTCGTGGCCATGGTGGGCGACGGCATCAACGACGCGCCCGCCCTGGCCCAGGCCGACGTGGGCATCGCCCTGGGGACCGGCACCGACGTGGCCATCGAGTCGGCCGACGTGGTGCTGGTGCGCGACGACCTGCGGGACGTGGCCCGGGCGATGGAACTGAGCCGGTACACGTTGCGCAAGATCCGGCAGAACCTGTTCTGGGCGTTCGTGTACAACACGATCGGCATCCCGGTGGCAGCCGGGGCCCTGTACCCGTTGACCGGGTGGCTCCTCGACCCGGTGATCGCCGGCGCGGCCATGGCGTTTTCGAGCGTGTCCGTGGTCACCAACTCCCTGGCCATGCGCCGGTTTCGGCCGTCCCTGTGAGGGGTTGCCACCACCTGGGGGAATCGCCCTTGACGTGGAACCCGATTGCGGTAGGTTTGATCTGACTCAAGGAACCCCCCTTTTTTTTCCGGTACAGTCCCTTCAACAAAGTCGAGCGCCCCGCGGGGCGTCCATTCCCCAAACAGCAACGAGGAGGTACGCCATGTTTTGCAACCAGTGCGAACAGACCGCCCAGGGAACCGGCTGCACCAAGTTCGGGGTGTGCGGAAAGACCCCCCAGGTCGCTGCGCTCCAGGATCTGCTCACCTACGCCGTGCGCGGCCTGAGCCAGGTCGCGGTGGCCGGACGCAAGGTGGGGGTCGAGGACCTGGACGTGGACCGGTTCACGGCCAAGGCCATCTTTTCGACCCTGACCAACGTGGACTTCGACCCGGACCGGTTCGAGGCCCTGATCCGCGAAGCCGTGGCCAAGCGCGACGCCCTCAAGGACAGGGTCGCCGCAGCCGGCGGACAGACTTCGTTCGACGATCCGGCCGCCACCTTTGCCCCGGCCGCCGACCTGGAAGGGCTCGTCAAACAGGGTGAGGAGGTCGGGCTACCGATCGACTGGGACCGGGACGACGACATCAAGAGCCTCCAGGAGACCACCCTGTACGGCCTGCGCGGCACGGCCGCCTACGCGGACCACGCCGCGATCCTCGGCCACGAGGACCCGTCGGTGTACGCGTTCATCCACGAGGCCATGGCCAAGCTCACCGACAAGAGCCTCGGGCTCCAGGACTGGGTGGGGCTGACCCTGGGGACCGGCGAGGCGAACCTGAAGGCGATGGAACTGCTGGACGCGGGGAACACCGGCCGGTTCGGCCATCCCGTGCCCACCGAGGTCCCCCTCGGCCACAAGAAGGGCAAGGCGATCCTGGTGTCGGGCCACGACCTGCAGGACCTCAAGGACCTGCTCGACCAGACCCAGGGCAAGGGCATCACCATCTACACCCACGGCGAGATGCTCCCGGCCCACGGGTACCCGGAACTCAAGAAGTACGACCACTTCTACGGCCACTACGGCACGGCCTGGCAGAACCAGAAAAAGGAGTTCGCCGCGTTCCCGGGCGCGATCCTGATGACCACCAACTGCATCCAGGATCCCAAGGCGTACATGGAGAACATCTTCACCACCGGCCTGGTGGGCTGGCCCGGCGTCACCCACGTGGCCAACGGCGCGTTCGGCCCGGTGATCGAGCGGGCCCTGGCCCTGCCCGGGTTTGCCGAGGACGCGGACAACGGCTCGGTGATGGTGGGGTTTGCCCGCAACGCGGTGCTGGGCGTGGCCGACAAGGTGATCGAAGGCGTGAAGGCCGGCGCGATCAAGCACTTCTTCCTGGTGGGCGGCTGCGACGGCGCCAAACCGGGCCGCAACTACTACACCGAGTTCGTGGAGAAGGCCCCGGCCGACACCGTGATCCTGACCCTGGCCTGCGGCAAGTTCCGGTTCTTCGACAAGAAGCTCGGGGACATCGGCGGCATCCCGCGCCTGCTCGACGTCGGCCAGTGCAACGACGCGTACTCCGCGGTGCAGATCGCGGTGGCCCTGGCCAACGCGTTCGAGTGCGAGGTGAACGACCTGCCCCTGTCCCTGGTCCTGTCCTGGTACGAGCAAAAGGCCGTCTCGATCCTGCTCTCCCTGCTCCACCTGGGGATCAAGGGCATCCGGATCGGGCCCACCCTGCCGGCGTTCATCACCCCCAACGTGCTCCAGGTGCTGGTGGACAACTTCGACCTGAAGCCGATCAGCACCCCGGACGAAGACCTCCAGGCGATCCTGGGCGCCGCCTGATCGCGGCAGCCAGAACCACGAAAGCCCCGCCGGCAACGGCGGGGCTTTCGTTTTTTCAGCTGGGGACGCCTTCGTCACGCCGGCGGGGCCACCACCCGGAACACGCCCCCGGCGAATGCGACCCGGTCCCCGGGCCGGAGCTTGCGCCCCCGGCGCGTCTCCACGGCGCCGTTCACCCGGACCTCCCCCGCCTGGATCCGCACCTTTGCTTCACCCCCGCCCTGGACCGCGTCGACCCGCTTCAGGAGCTGGTCCAGGCGGATCCACTCGGTGCGCAGCACCACCTCCCGTTCACCGCCGTTCACTCCAGCACCCACTCGACCGTGAACGCGCCCCGGAGTTCCCCCACCCGGAACCCCCTAGCCCGATCGCCGGGATACACCTCGTCGAGCCGGGCGGCCAGCAACGGGTCCAGGGCCTCGCCGTGGCACACCAGGCACATCTTCCGGGTGGGGATCGCCTTCATGTACCGGAACACCCGCCGGCCGCCCCGGTCCACCACCGCGTGATGCTCGAGCCGCCCCGGCGGTTCGCCGGAAGCCAGCCGGGCCTCGAACGACGCCAGTACTTGCCGCTCCCACGGGTCGGGCGCGTTGGCCGGGTTGCGGTAGCGAAGGCTCGTCCGGCCCACCTTGCGGCCCGTCCGGGCGCTGACCGTGGCCGCGCCCTCTGGTGCCCGGATCCGGCACACCCCGATCGCCGCCGTCGGACCGCCGGCACGAAGGGCCTCGGTCAGGGCGCTCCGGAGTTCCTGCCCCAGGAGTTGCACGGTCTGCCGGGCCTGCTCCACCCGGGCGCTCTCGTCGCCGCCCGGCTGCGCAGCCACCGCAACCGCTGCCAGGGCCAGCACCCCCGCCCCGATCGCCACCCTTCTCACGAAATCCCTCCCCTTGGCGTCCATCCCGGGACGCGTTCGCCCCCGCGCCTCGCGAAAGCACCCTCCCGGCGTCCGGGAGGGTGCCTTCGTCCCACGACCTCCACCGGTCAGAACGTGTACTCCTCCTGCCGGGTCAGGCGTTTCATCATCAGGGCGATGTCGTGGGTCACCCCGTCCCTGCGCATGAAGTAGTCGTCCAGGGTGCACCGCAGATCGAACCCCAGCCGCCGGAACGCCCGGACCACCTTCACGTGGTCCAGGATCACCTCGGCCTTGAGGAAGTGCAGATCGACCTTCTTGGCGACCTCTGCGGTCTCCAGGATCATCCGGCTGCCCAGCCCGACGCCCCGGAAGTCCTGGGCCAGGAAGATCCGGATCTCCCCGATGTGGCGGATCGTCTTGGTCCCCCGGTACAGGGCGCAGTCCCCCACGATCCGGCCGTCACAGTAGGCGACCAGGGGCATCACCCGGTCGTAGTCCAGGTTGGCGATCCACCGCTCCACGGTGAGGGGCTTTTTCACCTCGTCCTTGAGGAACCGGGTGTCCTCCTCGCTCGCGTCGTGGAACAGATCGAACAGCAGCTTGTGGTCCTCCTCCAGGAGGGGCCGGAGCAGCACCCGCTTGCCGTTGTTGAGGTTCACGAACTTTCGGTACACCGTGAAGTTGAACATCCGTTCCTCCCGCTGGGCACTCATCGGGCCGCCGGGCCGGAACCCACCCCGGCCGAACCCGCTTGCTTTGGGTGGAAAATCCCGGCGCAGCCTACCAAACCGGGGCAGAAAGTCAAGCCGTGGAAGGGGGGCCGGAGGCCGGTTTTCCTCCAAGGAGGCGCGGAAAAAAACGGGGCGTGGCAGCCGCGTACCGGCGGTAGGCCGTCCCGAACGACCGGGCCAGCCTGCGCTCCTCGATGAGCGCCCCCAGCCACAGGTACACCGTGAGGACCCCGGCGAACGCGACCCGGTTGGCCGTCCACACCGGGTCGGCCCACAGCACCACGAACCCGGCGGCGTACATCGGGTGGCGAACCCGCCGGTACGGGCCGTCCGTGACCAGCGGCCCGGTCTCGACGCCCGGGCCGGGCACCGGGCCACCTTGCCGCCACGCCCTGCAGTGGGCGAGCCCCAGGAAACCGCCCGCCCCCACCCGCCGCACGCACGAGACGATGAACCCCACGGCTGCCACCTTCGCCGCCCACAACCCCCACGCGGCCGGGCCGGGCACCCGCACCAGTGGGACGTCGGGCAGCCGGGCCGCGTACGCGACGAGCGCCACCAGCAGCACGGCAGCCACCGCGTTGTACCCCAGCCGGAAACACCCCAGCACCGCCCGGCGTCCAAACGCCGCTTCCAGGCCGAGGCGTGCGGTGTTGGTGAGCAGCAGCGAGTGGAGCACGGCGTATCCCGCCGTGGCCAGGGCCACCTGCAGCGCGGATCCCATGGAACTCCTCGGCCCGGGAGCGTTGACCCGCCGTCCCCGCCCCCGTACAATCCCCGGCGGAGGTAGCTAGGGCACTGGTGGCTCTCCCGGACTTCAAATCCGGTGGAAGGCGTGAGCAGCGTCTTCGGTGGGTTCGATTCCCATCTACCTCCGCCACCGACCGACACGGCCCGCCCCCCAGGGGGGCGGGCCGTTCGCCTCCGCGCGCCGCCCAGAGGGGAATCGAAGCGTAGCGAGCGCGGCCAGTGAACGAACAGCCCGCAGGAGGCGGGCGGCAGCGAGCGAAGGGGAGCCCACGCTGGGGGCCCCACGACGGGGCCGACGAAGTGGGCGATTCCCTTCACCCTCCGCCACCGACCGACACGGCCCGCCCCCCCGGGGGGCGGTAGTGCTCGCCGGGGTGATCTTGTCGTTCTGAACGCCGGCGGTCAACCTCCGGCCAGCAGCCGGTCCACGGCCTCGAGGGTGCGGGCCAGGGTATCGCGTACCCGGGCCAGCCGCTCCCGGTCGACCCGGTTGCGGGAGTCCAGGCTCCGGCGGACCTCCCGGGCCGACACCTCCAGGTCGTTGAGGATCTCCCCGATCGCGTGCGCGTTGTCGTTGCAGCCGTTCATCGAATCCCTCCCGCCCTTACCAGAAAACCCCCACCGCCCGCCCGGGGCGGCTAACGCACCCATCATACCGCACCCTGGAGCCCGGGGGGGGACCGCCTGGCCCAGCCGGCCGGCCGGGGGTATGGTGACGGGAAGAGGAGGCTCACGTTGACCGGTCCCGACCCCGAACAGCGACGCCGGGTGTTCACGGCGTTCTACGCCCTTCCCGCCCGCGATGTGATGGACCCGGAGGTGGGCGCGTTCGCGTTCGTCCCGCCCCACCTGCCGATCGCCGGCGCCCTGGACGTGCTGGTCGGGGCCGACCACGCGTGGGTCGTGGACGCCCCCGGCCGGTCCCTGGCGGTCCGGAGCGTGCTGCTCCGGCAGGACCTGCTCCGGGCGATCCTGCCGGCAGAGGGCTCCTACACCCGCGCAGCCCGGGCCCGGCACCGCAGCCTGGCCCACGGCAGTGCCGACTGCATCTGCCGCTTCACCCGGGACCGGGTCCTGCACACGGCGGCGCCCGAGACGCCGTGCCGGGAGGTGCTGCGGGTGGTCGAAACCAAGGGCGCGCTCGTGATCCCGGTGGTGGACGGTGGCCGGATTGTGGGGGAGATCGGCGCAGTCCAGCTCCTGGGAGCGCTCCGGCAGCTGCTCCAGGCCCGGGGAGAACCGGCGTGAGCCCCGCGTGGTTCCTCGGGGGGCTGGCGATCGCCCTGGCGTCGGCCAAGCTTTTGGGCCATCTGTTCGACCGCATCCGCCTGCCCCCGATCCTCGGCCAGATCCTGGCCGGACTGCTCCTGGCCCAGGTGGCCGGCCCCCTGCCCGGCGTGCTCCGGAGCGAGGGGTTCACCGCCCTGAGCGACCTCGGGCTGGTGTTCCTCCTGCTCGTCACGGGCACCGAGTCGAGCCTGTCCGACATCCGCCGGGCCGGGCTGCCGGCGAGCCTCGTGGCCCTGGGCGGGGTCCTCGTCCCGTTCGGTGCCGGTGTGGCAGCGGCCCGGGCCCTGGGCATGGACCTTCCGGCGTCCCTGGCCGTGGGCGCCCTGTTCACCCCCACGAGTATCGGGATCACGGCCGTCACCCTGCTCGAAGCCCACAGGGTCCGCACCCGGGTGGGCGCCACCCTGGTGGGCGCGGCCATCCTGGACGACGTGATCGCCCTGGGCCTGCTGGCCCTGGTGCTGGGCACGGGCACCCCGGCGGGCGTGCTGGGCCGCGCCGTCGGCTACCTGGTGGCAGCCGGGCTGTTCGGCTGGAAGGTCTTGCCCCGTCTGTACCAGCTGTTCCGCCGGGTTCACCTGCCCGAGGCGCCGCTGACCTTCGTGATCGTCGTCGCCCTGGGGCTGGCCGCCGCTGCCGAGTCCGTGGGGCTCGCCGGGATCACGGGCGCGTTCGTGGCCGGGCTGGCCATCCGGGAGACCATGGGCGAGGAGAAGCTCCTAGACCGCGTCCACGCCCTCGCCTACGGGCTGTTCATCCCCCTTTTCTTTCTACACCTCGGGGCCGTGCTGGAACTCGACCGGGCCACGGGCCTCGCCCGGGTGGCCCCGCTACTGCTCGCAGCCAGCTTCGGCGGCAAGTTCGCCGGTGCGGCGGTGGGCGCCCTGGCCGCCCGGCTGGGCTGGATCCGCTCCCTCCAGGTCGGGATCGGGATGCTGCCGCGCATGGAGGTGTCCCTGGTGATCGTGGCCGTGGCCGTGCGCCAGGGAGCCTTCCCAGGGCCCCTGGCCGACCTGATGACCGGCGTGGCCCTCCTGAACATGGCGCTCAGCCTGGTGGCGACCCCGGCCCTGCTCAAGGCGTCGTTCCGCCTGGAGCCGGCCGTCGCGCCCGTGCACCCGCCGGTGGCGAAACACCGGCCCTGACGCGGGGCTCCAGCCTTTGCCCGCCCTGCCGTTGGCCAGGCGGGCCGCTGCCCCGTGGGAACGGCGAAAACGGAACGGGAGGTTTCCGGCCGGGTAAACCCCGCAGCCCCCCCGGGCGTCCAAAGCATTAGCAGGATGCGGAAAACCCCATCCGTGGGTTTTTCCGCATCCTGCTAGAACCCGGGCGCCGGCCCCCACAACCCGCCAACGGAAAGCGGTCACGGTGATCGACGACGCGCAGTTCGAGCGGCTGGTGCTCGACACCCAGG
>JAJRUI010000032.1 GCA_024277875.1 Deferrisomatales bacterium | reverse complement strand
TGCGCCAGGACGTGACCGAGTTCCTGCCGGCTATGGCCGGCGCCAACCGGGAGGTGGCCGAAGCGGTGCGGCGGGGCGACGTGCTCGGGCTGGTGGACGCCAACAGCCGGTTCCACCACGCGTTCTCCCTGTGCTCCCGCAACGACTACCTGGTGTCGGCCCTGCACAAGGTCCGGTGCGAGACCAACCGGCTCGCCTACCTGTCGTTCAACAACGAGATCGACCCCCTGCGGTCCCTGAACGACCACTACCGGTCCGTGGTGGACCACCACGACCGGGTCATCCGGTGCGTCGAGGACCGGGACGGCAAGGAGCTGGCCCGGGTGGTCACCGTGCACGTGGAGGCGTTCCAGAAGCGGATCGTGCTGTACCTGGCAACCTGACCGGGCCCGGGCGAGCCGGGCCCCCGAGGCACCCCCAGCGGGAAAGAGGAGGAAGCGCGATGAGACGAGCACTGGCACTGGCGGCCGGAATCCTGATGGCGACGGGCGTCGGCCCGGCCGCCGCAAAGGTCAAGTGGGACATGCACCTGAACTACCCGGCGGGCAACTTCCACTCCCAGGGGGCCCAGCGGTTCGCCGACCGGGTCAAGGAGGCCACGGGCGGCGAGCTGGAGATCGTGCTCCACCCGGGCGCGTCCCTGGGGTTCAAGGGGCCCGAACTCCTGAAGGCCACGGCCGAGGGGCAGCTGTCGATCGCGGAGATCCCCACCGGCATGGTGGAGGGCGACGCGCCGATCCTGGCCCTCACGGCCCAGCCGTTCATCGCCACCAACGCGTTCGAGCAGCGGCTGCTGTACCAGCTGGCCAAGCCCACCTACGCCAAGGTGCTCAAGAAGTTCAACCAGATGACCCTGTACACCTCGGTGTGGCCGTTCTCGGGCATCTACACCCAGCGGCCGGTCGAGCGGCTCGCCGACCTGAAGGGCCTGAAGATGCGGGTGTACGACGGCACCGGGCTGGCGTTCGGCAAGGCCACGGGTATTGCGGCCCGCAAGATGCCGTTCAGCGAGGTGTACCCGGCCATGAAGGCGGGCCTCCTGGACTCGATGTACACCTCGTCGGTGTCCGGCGTGGACGCCAAGGCGTGGGAGGTGCTCAAGTACTTCACGCCGATCAACATCGTGGGTCCGGTGAACATGGTCAACGTGAACCTGGACGCGTGGAACAAGCTGCCCGGGAAGGTCCGGGCCGCGGTGCTCGAGGTGGCCGAGCAGATGGAAGACGAGATGTGGAACCTGGCCGGTGACATGGACCGGAAGAGCCGGAAGATCCTCCAGGAGAACGGCATGGTGGTGAGCCCGGTGAGCAAGGAGTTCCGTGCCGAACTCGACGAGGTGGGCCGCAAGCTCCGGGCCGCGTGGGCCAAGAAGGCCGGCGCCGACGCCCAGAAGATCCTGGCCGAGTACTACCGGATCACGGGCCGGAGCGACTGACCGGCGCGACCGTGGCAATCCCGGGAGGGCGGGGGCCCGACAGCCCCCGCCCGTTCCGGACAGCCGAGGGGTGAGGGGATGGACCGTCTGATCCGGGGGGTGGAACGGGTGAGCGACTGGATGGCCGCGGCCGCAGCGGTGATCCTCGGGCTGGTGACCGCGCTGATCCTGGTGGAGATCCTGCTGTGGAACGCCCTGGAGAAGACCACCCTGGTCTCGGACGAGTACTCGGCCTACGGCCTGGCCGCGATGATCTTCCTCGCGTGCGGGTACTGCCTGAAAGAGAAGGGCCACATCCGGATCACCCTGATCCTGGGGTTCCTGCCCAGGCGGGTGGCCGCGGTGGTCACGTCCCTGTCCGCGGCCGCGACCACCGCGTTCATGGGGTACCTGTGGTGGTACCTGCTGCTGATGGTGCGCAGCTCGTACCGGTACGGGTCCACCTCGGGCACGCTGACCAACACGCCCCTGTGGATCCCCCAGGCCCTGATGCTGGTGGGGGCCACCGCGTTCCTGGTCCAGCTCGGCGCCACCACCCTGAAGACGGTGCGGGCGATCCGCACCGGTGAGGAGGTGGTGTGATGGATCCCACCACCGCCAACATGTCCCTGGTCGTGTTCGGGGTGCTGTTCCTGGCCCTGGGCTCCGGGGTGTGGGTCGGGTTCGCCCTGTTCATGGTGGGCCTGGTGGGTATGGAGCTGTTCAGCTCCCTGCCGGCCGGGTACAACATGGCGTCGTCGGTGTGGGCCACGGTGGGGAAGTGGGAGTACGTGGCCCTGCCCCTGTTCATCCTGATGGGGGAGATCCTGTACCGGTCCGGGATCTCGGAGAAGCTGTTCAAGGCCCTGGTGCCGTGGCTGTACCGGCTGCCCGGCGGGCTGCTCCTGATGAACATCCTGTCGTGCACCCTGTTCGCGGCGGTCTCCGGATCGAGCGCGGCCACCACGGCAACGGTGGGCCGGATCACCCTGGCCGAGTTCGACAAGCTCGGGTACGACCGGCGCCTGGCCATGGGCTCCCTGGCCGGGGCTGGCACCCTGGGGTTCCTGATCCCGCCGTCCCTGATCATGATCGTGTACGCGATCCTGGCCGAGGTGTCGGTGGGCAAGATGTTCATGGCGGGCATCCTGCCGGGCCTGCTGCTGTCCGGGGTGTACGTGACCTACATCGTGTACCGGGGACTTCGGGACCCGTCCATCGCGCCCCGGGGCCAGGAGACCTACTCCTGGAAGGACCGGATCACGGGCCTCAAGGACCTGCTGCCCACCCTGGCCCTGATCCTGATGGTGCTCGGCAGCATCTACGCCGGTGTGGCCACCCCGACCGAGGCGGCCGCCCTGGGCGTGTTCGGCGCCGCGGTGTTTGCCGCGATCGAGCGCAGCATGACCCCCCGGGTCGCGTTCGAGTGCCTGGTGGGCGCGGTCAAGACCAACGCGATGATCATGCTGATCGTGGTGGGCGCGGGGTTCCTGTCCCGGGTGATGGGGTTCCTGGGCATCCCGGCCGCGATCACCCAGGCGATCCTGGAGCTGAACCTGTCGCCGTACGCCCTGATGGTGCTCCTCGGCGCGGTGTACGTGGTGCTCGGTTGCCTGCTCGACGGGTTCTCGATCGTGGTGATGACCCTGCCGATCGCCCTGCCCATGGTCACGGCCGCCGGGTTCGACCCGATCTGGTTCGGGATCTACCTGATCCTGATGGTGGAGGTGAGCCAGATCACCCCGCCGGTGGGGTTCAACCTGTTCGTGATCCAGGGGCTGACGGGCGAGCCGATTACCCGGATCGCCCGGTACGCGTTCCCGTTCTTCCTGCTGATGCTCCTGACCACCGTGATCCTGACCGCGTTCCCCGAGATCGCCTTGTACCTGCCGCGCCTGATGGTGAACAAGTAACCCCGGGAGGAGGCGAGATGGCCCGGATCGACCTGAACTGCGACATGGGGGAGAGCTTCGGCGCCTGGTCCGTGGGGCGGGACCGGGAGGTGATCCGCCACATCACGTCGGCCAACGTGGCGTGCGGGTGGCACGGCGGCGACCCCGTGGTGATGGACGCGACCGTCGGCCTGGCCGCACAGCACGGGGTCGGGGTGGGCGCCCACCCGGGCTACCCGGACCTCCTGGGGTTCGGCCGTCGCAACCTGGACTGCACCCCGGACGATGTGCGCGCGTACGTGACCTACCAGATCGGAGCGCTCCAGGCGTTCTGCCGGTCCCGCGGCGTGGCCCTGCGCCACGTCAAGCCCCACGGCGCGCTGTACCTCACGGCCCTCGACGACGAGGGGGTGGCCCGGGCCGTGGCCGAGGCCGTGTTCCGGGTGGACCCCGGCCTGTTCCTGCTGACCCTGGCCGGGCCCAGGGGCGACGCCGTGGCCCGGATCGGGGCCGAGGTGGGCGTGCGGGTGGTGCGCGAGGCGTTCCCCGACCGGGCGTACACCCCCGACGGCACCCTGGTGTCCCGGCGCGAACCCGGCGCCGTGGTCTCCGGCCCGGACGAGGTGGCCCGGCGCGCGCTGCTCATGGCCACCGAGGGCGCGGTCACGGCCGTGGACGGCACCCGGGTGGCCCTGGAGGCCGAGACCCTGTGCGTGCACGGCGACACCCCCACCGCGGTGGACCTGGTGCGGGTGATCCGGGAGACCCTGGAAACCGCGGGCGTCCGGGTGGCGCCCCTGGGGGACGGCCGGGATGCCTGAGCCGCGCGTGTTCCCACGGGCCCGGTACCGGATCGCGGGGGACCGGGGCCTGCTGGCGGAGTACGGCGACGGCATCGACCCCGAGGTGAACCGCAGGGTGCGGGCCATGGCCGCGGTGCTCCGGGCGCGTCCGCCCGCCGGGGTGGTGGAGGTGGTGCCCACCTACCGGTCCCTCCTGGTGACCTACGATCCCCTGGAGACCGGCGCCGGCCGGTTGCGGGAGGCGATCGACGCCCTGGAGGACCGGCTCGGGGAGATCCCGGTGCCCGAGCCCCGCACCGTGGAGATCCCGGTGTGCTACGGTGGGGCGTACGGTCCGGACCTGGGGTTCGTGGCCGAGACCCACGACCTGGCCGAGGAGGACGTGGTGGCGATCCACGCCGGCACGCTGTACCAGATCTACATGATCGGGTTCACGCCGGGGTTTCCGTTCCTGGGGGGGCTGGACCCGCGGCTCCACACCCCCCGGCTCGACACCCCCCGCACCGCGGTGCCGGCCGGGTCGGTGGGCATCGCCAACGACCAGACCGGGATCTACCCGGTCACGAGCCCCGGCGGGTGGCGGCTGATCGGCCGGACCCCCCTGAAGCTGTTCGACCCGGCTCGGGCCGACCCGTTCCTGTACCGGGCCGGGGACCGGATCCGGTTCGTGGCGATCGGCGAGGACGCGTTCCGGCGCCTCGGGGAGGACGCGCCGTGACCGCGGCGGTGCGGGTGGTGCGGCCCGGCGCGTACACCACGGTCCAGGACGGCGGCCGGGTCGGGTTCCAGCACCTGGGGGTGCCGGTGTCCGGGGCCCTGGATCCGTTCGCCTTTCGGGTGGCCAACCTGCTGGTGGGTAACCCGCCGGGCCGTGCCGTGCTGGAGGTCACGATCCTGGGGCCCGAACTCGAGGTGCTGGCCCCCGCGGACCTGGCCGTGGCCGGCGCCCAACTGGACGTGCGGGTGAACGGCGAGGGCGTGGGTTGTTGGCGGTCGTTCCGGGTGGCTCCGGGCGACGTGGTGTCCGTGGGCCAGGCCACGGCCGGGTGCCGGGCGTACCTGGCCGTCACCGGCGGGTTCGACGTGCCCGTGGTGATGGGCAGCCGGTCCACCTACGCGGGCGGCGCCATCGGCGGCCTGAACGGCCGGTCCCTGCGGGCGGGGGACGAACTGGCCGCCCTGCCCGGCGCCCTCCTGGCCCGGCCCCGGGAACTGCCGGACCGGCTGCGGCCCGACTACCCGGGGGAGGTGGGGCTGCGCGCGGTCCGGGGGCCCCAGGACGAGTTCTTCGACGAGGGGTTCCGGCGCCTGTTCGGGGAGCCGTACCTCGTGACCCCCAAGGCCGACCGCATGGGCTACCGGCTCCAGGGCGCGCCCGTGCCCCTGGCGCCGGGGCGGCCCCGGAGCATCGTGTCCGAGCCGAGCATGCCCGGCGGCGTCCAGATTCCGCCCGACGAGCAGCCGATCGTGCTCCTGGTGGAGCAGACCGTGGGCGGGTACGCCAAGATCGCCACGGTGGTCACCCCGGACCTGGGCCGGCTGGCCCAGACCACCCCGGGCGACCGGGTGGTGTTCGAGGAGGTGGACCTGGACGCGGCCCACGGGTTGTACCGGGAGGCCGTGGCGCGTTCCCGGACGATCGAGGACCTGTGGTGATGGCCATTCAGGTGTGAAGGGCGAAAAAAGGAGCAGAGCCGTGCACGACGGGGTTTGGCTGCAGAACCTGACCTGGGAGGAGGTGCGCGACCGCATCCCGGCCAGCCGGGAGACCGTGATCGTGCCGGTGGGCAGCACCGAGCAGCACGGGCCCCACCTGCCCGTGGGCACCGACACCATGGTGGCCAACGCCCTGGCGTCGGCCGGGGCGGCCGAGGCCGGGGTGCTGGTGGCCCCGCCCCTGTGGTTCGGGTGGAGCCCCCACCACATGGTGCTCCCGGGCACGATCACGATCCGGCCCGAGGTGCTGGTGGAGCTGGTGTTCGACGTGGTCGGGTCGCTGCACCACCACGGGTTCCGGCGGTTCGTGCTTCTGAACGGCCACCGGATCGTGAACGTCACCTGGCTGCAGATCGTGGGGGAGCGGGCCAAGCGGGAGCTGGGCGCCCGGGTGGTGATCTTCGACCCGGCGTTCATGTCCAAGGAGTTCGCCGCGTCCGAGGGGTGGGGCGCGGTGGGCCACGCCGAGGAGATCGAGGGCTCCCACATGTGGCACTGCTACCCGGACCTCGTCAAGATGGACCGGGCCGTGGACAACCCCCACCGCTCCCCGCCCCTGTACCACGTGGACCCGGCGTACCCCGGGGACACCCTGTGCTACGTGCCGAGCACGGCTGCCGAGATGCGGGCCGCGGTGGACGCGGCCGGCGGCGCCACGGGCGAGCCGTCCAAGGCATCCCCCGAGGGCGGCGCCCGGTACCACCGGCACCTGGTGGACCGGCTGGTGGCCGTGATCCGCGCGCTCCAGGCGTGAACCGCCGGGGGCCGCCCGGGCCCCCGGTCGGCCCCGCTCCCTACCCCAGGTCGTCCTGGGCCCGCACGTAGCTCCGGAGCATCTGCTCCAGGTCCGCGCCCCATCCGCCCCGGTACACGATCCGGGTCGCGATCTCCACCGCGAGGATGGCGCACAGGTACTTGTGGGGCAGCCGGCGGCCCACCCGGCGCCGCAGCCGGGGCGTGTCGCGCACCAGGGCGGGCAGGTGTGCGTGGATCATCTTCCGGAACAGGGGCAGGTCCACCAGCTCGGGCCGGGACCGGAAGAACGCGAACAGCTCGCCGTAGTGGCGGTTGATCTCGTGGCTCACCTCCAGGGTGATCTCGGTGTACAGGCGGGCGCCCCCGGCCTCCCGGTGGCGGCGCAGCAGCAGGTGGGCCTCGTCCGCCGCCCGCCGGTCCAGGATCGCGAGCACGTCGTTCACGTACGCGTCCTTGTGGGCCAGGAACTCGTCGTCGCTCATCAGCAGGTTGGCCAGGATCTCGTAGGACGAGCTGATCACGCCGCACTTGTTGGCCGACGCGTCCCGGATCACCACGACCCCCTTCTTCTGGAGTTCCACCCGGGCGTCCGGGGTGATGAACGAGTTGGCGCCCTCCACGATCGCCCGGCAGGTCGGGGCGCCGTCGGCGCCCAGGAGCCGCTGCCAGTTGGTCGCGTCCACGGTCTCGGGCCGGCCGCCCCCGGGCAGGAACAGGTCGGCCGGCACCTCGAAGATCGCGCCGGCGAACTCCCGGTAGAACTCGTCGGTGGTGACCCACTGCTCCTCCACTCCGCCGCCGGTGCGCACCAGCTTGCGGTACAGCTGGCGCAGCCCTTCCTGGCGGCGCTGTTTGCGCAGCAGCAGGTATCCGCCCGGCCCGAGCCGCTCCGGGTCGAACGCGTCGATGTTGTCCCGCAGCACCAGCCGGCCCAGCTCGCCCCGGTCGATCCCGGCCGGGTCGTACAACACGCCCGAGCCGGCCACGATCAGCCGGATCTCCACCCGGGGGCACCGCTCCAGGAGCAGGCGCATCGCGTTGCCCGCCACGTCGCCGTTGGTGCCGCCCGTGATCTTCACCGAGAACGGGTCCTTGCGCATGTCGATCCCGAGCTCGGCCAGGGTGATCTCGGCGAATCGTACCACGCCCAGCGAGGTGACCCCGTACTGCTTGTGGTTGATCCCCACCTCCTTGCTCGAGATGATCCCGGTGCCCAGCAGGTAGCCGCGCCGCACCGACTGCTTGGCGATCAGCTCGATCATCTCGTCGTGCATGTTCTCGTCCGGGCCCAGCTCGATCGGCTCGTCCTCGCCGTAGTAGTCCACCACCCGGGGGTGCGCGGCCCGGCCGTCCTCGGTGACGAACAGGTCCAGGAACGCGTTCAGGAACCCGTACTGGAGCTTGTACAGCCGCTGGGTCACGGCCGCCCGGTCCGACGCGATGTCGGACGCGTCCAGCACCACCGCCATCTTGGACCCGCCCTCGTAGATGTCCTTGTTCTTCAGGTGCTGGGTGTGGGCCAGCACGTACGCCTCCCGGAGCAGTGTGCTGGCGTTGGTGCTGAAGTCGTCCTCTGTGTTGCACAGGATCGTGCGCCACCCGCCCCGGGCGATGTCCGAGAACCCCACGTGGTACCCGGCGCCGTGGCGGCCGAAGAAGAACGTGATCCGGAACGGTGGCTCGCCCCCGGGCAGGTCGGCCGTGGCCTCGGGACCCAGGTCCTTCAGGTACGCCGGGTCCAGCCGGAACGCCAGGGCGTGCTTCTCGGGCACGAAGAAGTTGGTCTTCAGGGTGTGGCGGATCATCAGGAGCGCGGTGCGGAACACGGTGCGCCGGATCTCGTCCAGGTGGCGGTGGCCGGTGTTGTACCCGGAGACCATCTCCTCCACCTCGAGCAGGGCCCGGCCGTACGCGCTCTTGCGGTCGGCCTGGTCCGGGTCGAACCGGGCCCAGAACAGCCGGGCCAGGGCCAGGGCCACGTCCGGGCTCGCGTGGAACGCCCGCCGCACCTCCCCCAGGTCGAACCGGTCGGGCCGGCTGTGGGCCAGGTTGGTGTGGCAGAACGCGATCATCGCGTTGGTCAGCGTGGCCTCCTCGCCGGTCATCACCCGCCGGGCCACGAAATCGGTGTACACCCGGCCCGTGGTGGACAGGATCTGGGTGTTGTACAGCTCGGAACGGGTGCGCTCGAACAGCTCGGAGTCCCGCTCCAGGAGGTCCCCGGCCTCGGTGGTCACGTAGAACGTGCCCAGAAAGTACGGGTGCACGCCGGTGCTCACCGTGAGGCAGTACGCCCGGTGCAGGTACAGGCCGAGGCGGCTCAGGACCTCCATGGTCTGGGCCAGGAACCCGGGGTGGGGCGGGTTGCCAACGGCCAGGAGCAGCCGCGACTCCCGGTGGCGGAGCACGTCCTCGGTGTTCTCCACGTCGAAGAACAGGCCGCCCCGCTGCCGGGCCATCTGGTACAGCCACAGCACCCGGGCCACCCGCTCGGGGGGTGAGATGCGCACGTAGTGGTCGTTGTTGAGCCACAGCACCCCGAGGATCCTGTCCAGCTCGGACCGGTCGAACGCCGGGTACATCCGGCGCACGGCCCGGGAGACCGCGTTGCGGATCGCACCGGGGACCTCGGGCGCGATCGCGTCCCGGATCTCCCGGTGGTCCTTTGGGGCGAACTCGAACCGCTGGATCTCCACCTCCCGGCCCACCCCGGGCACCGGGCTGTACGAGTGGGTCACCTCGGCGTACGAGATCTCCCGGTCGCCGAGCGCCCGCAGGGTGTCGTACACCGAGCCGGGCTCGTTCACCCGGGCCAGGATCAACTTGCTCTGCTGGTCGGTGAGCACCAGCCGCTGGTTTCGGGTCAGGGTGTGGAGCCCGGACGCCAGGTTGGCCAGGGCCTCGGACTCCTCCTGCATGGTCAGGAAGAAGTACGGGTGCATGTGCTCCCGCAACCAGTCCAGGTTGTCCAGGGCCCGGTCCCGGCGGGACCGGAGAGCCTTGCGCAGGTCTCGGTACAGGGCGTTGGTCACGGCGGTGTGCATGGGGCCTCCTCGGCGAATGACGGCAACGGTCACGAGCGGGCGAGCCGCTCCAGACGAACGTGGGCCGCGTAGTACGCGGCGGTGTTCCCGTGGTCGGTCAGCCGGGCCGGCACCACGCCGTTCACCCCGGTGCCCAGGCTCAGCCAACCGCCCCGGGGGCACGCCACCGAGCCCGGATCCAGGCCGGGATCGAGACGGACCTCGGCTTCCAACTCTCCCACGGCGCTCACCACCCGCGTGGCGTCCCCGGGTTCGAGGCCGAGCCGGGCCGCGGTGTCCGGGTGCACGGCCACGGGCAGGGGCGGCCGCTGCTCCTCGGGCAGCATCTGGGAGTGGAGCGCGCCCTGACGCACCAGGGTGAGCAGCCGCAGCGGGAACCGGGGGTCGGGCTGCGGCTCGGGCGTGACCGCCTCGAGCAGCCGGAACTTGCCGTGCGGGTGGGCGAACCCGTCGGCCCACGCGACCGCGGGCCACGGCATCCGCGTCCACCCCCGGGACCGGATCGACGCCAGGTCCGGTCCACTTGAGGGCAGGCACGCCGCGAGCCACGCGTCCACGTCCGGAAACGGCACGGCGACCCCGAGCCGGCCGGCCACGAGCCGGGCGATCTCGAAGTCGGTCCGGCACCCCTCGGGGGGGTCCACCACCCGCCGGACCGCGCCGATCGTGTTGTTCCAGTAGGACCCCACCAGGTCCTCCTCTTCGAGCCACAGGGCCGGGGGGAGGACCACGTGGGCCCGGCGGGCGGTCTCGGTCCAGAACCCGTCCACCGCGACCACCAGGTCGAGCCGGCGGAACGCCTCGGCCAGGGCCTTGGCGTCCGGCGCCTGGTTCAGGAGGTTCGAGCCGGTGACCCACGCGACCCGCACCGGCGGATCGGCCAGGCCGAGTTCCCGGGCGAGCACGGGCAGCAGCAGGGGGGTGGACCACCGCCGTTCGGGGCGCGGCGGCCGGAGGTGGCGCGACGACGGGACGTTGTAGTACAGGCCGCCGCCCGGGATCCCCAGGGTGCCGGCCAGGACGGCCACCGCGTGGATCGCCCGGACGTTCTCCGCGCCGAACGGGTGGCGCTGGAGGCCCCACCCCACCACCGTGGCGGTGCGGGGGTGGGCGGCGTACAGGCCGGCCACGGCCCGGGCGTCGGCCTCGGCCACGCCGCACCGGTCCAGCAGGTGGGCCACGGGGTGGCGGTCGAGCAGGGTTTCGAACCCGGCGCGGTTGGCGATCCGGTCCCACGGGGGGGAGACGCCGGGGGTGTCGAGCAGGAGCCTGGCCACGGCCACGGCCAGGAACCGGTCGGTGCCGGGCCGGACCCGGACCACCCGGTCGGCCAGGGGGGCCACCGGCCTCGTGTCCGGGTTGATCGCGATCACCGGGGCGCCCCGCTTGCGGGCGCCGACCACCTGGGCCGCGGTGTGCACCGAGTTGGCCCGGGGGTTCTTGCCCCACAGGACGATTGCGTCGGCCCGGTCGATCTCGGCCGGGTCGTTCATGTCCAGGCTGCCGGCGTCCTCGGCCACGGCCCACCCGCCGGCGCCGTCGCACAGGGTTCCCCGCACGGTGCGGGCGCCCAGGGACCGGAACACGTAGTCGGCCAGCGCCTTGCTCGCGCCCATGGACCCGGCGCCGCGCACGTACAGCACCCCGGCCGGATCCTTGGCCCGGGCCGCTTCGATCGCGCCGCACACCCGGTCCAGGGCCTCGTCCCAGGTGGCGGGCCGGAACCCGTCCGCCCCGTCCCGAACCCACGGCTCCCGGATCCGGTGGGGGCTGGCGAGCCGGGCCGGGTACCGGCGGATCTTGGCGCAGGTGAACCCCCGGGTGTACGGGTGGTCGGGGTCGCCCCTGAGGCGCACCCCGCCGGCCTCGACCCGGCACCGGATCGAGCACCGGTCCGGGCAGTCGAGCACGCAGGTGGTGAGTCGGCCCATGTCGTCTCCTGGGAGGGAAGGCGACCGCAGGATAGCGCGAACCGGGCCGTTGTCCAGCCCCGGGCGGGCCGACTAACCTCTGAGCGCCTCCCGGGCGGCCGCGACCACCCGGTCGGCGGTGAACCCGAACCGCTCGGCCAGCACCCCGGCCGGCGCGCTGGCGCCGAACCGGTCGATGCCCACGATCCGGCCGGCCGGGCCCACGTACCGCTCCCACCCGAACGGGCTGGCCGCCTCCACCGCCACCCGGGCGGCCACGGCCGGGGGCAGCACCGCGTCCCGGTACGCCGGGTCCTGGGCGTCGAACAGCTCCCAGCTGGGCAGGCTGACCACCCGGGCGCCCACCCCGTCGGCTTCGAGCCGGTCCGCGGCCTCCAGGGCCAGGTGCACCTCGGACCCGGTGGCCACCAGCACGACGCGCACGGCGCCGGGGCCGCCGGCCGCCTCCCGCAGCACGTACCCGCCCCGGCGCACGCCGTCGGCCGGGCCGAGGCCGGACCGGTCCAGCACGGGCAGGTTCTGGCGGCTGAGCACCAGGGCGGTGGGGCCGCCGGTGCGCTCCACGGCCAGCTTCCACGCCTCGGCGGTCTCGTTGGCGTCGCACGGCCGCAGCACCACCAGCCCGGGAACGGCCCGCAGGCTGGCCAGGTGCTCGATGGGCTGGTGGGTGGGGCCGTCCTCGCCCACGAAGATGCTGTCGTGGGTGAACACGTGGATCACGGGCACGCCCATCAGGGCGGACAGCCGCAGGCTGGGCTTCAGGTAGTCGCAGAACACGAAGAAGGTGGAGCCGAACGGCCGCACCCCGCCGTGGTTGGCCAGGCCGTTCAGAATCGCGGCCATGGCGTGTTCGCGCACGCCGAAGTGGACGTTGCGGCCGTCGGGCCGTTCCCGGGACAGCGCGGCCTCGCCGGGGAGCACGGTCTTGGTGCTCGGCGCGAGGTCGGCCGAGCCCCCCACCAGCTCCGGCAGCGCCGGCGCCAGGGCCGCGAGCACCTTGCCGCCGGCGGCCCGGGTGGCCGTTCCCTTGGGGTCGGGGCCGAACGCGGGCACCGCGTCGGCCCACCCGTCGGGCAGCGCCCCGGCCAGCCGGCGCTCCAGTTCGGCGGCCAGGTCCGGGTGCTCGGCCCGGTACCGGCCCAGCAGGTCGCGCCACTCGGCCCGGGCCGTTGCGCCCCGCCGGGCCGCCGCTGCGAACGGCTCCCGGGCGGCGTC
>JAJRUI010000031.1 GCA_024277875.1 Deferrisomatales bacterium | reverse complement strand
GGCGTCGCTGCGTCAGGGTTTCCCCCATTGCGCAATATTCCCCACTGCTGCCTCCCGTAGGAGTCTGGTCCGTGTCTCAGTACCAGTGTGGCTGATCATCCTCTCAGACCAGCTACCGATCGTCGCCTTGGTGAGCCGTTACCCCACCAACTAGCTAATCGGCCGCGGGCCCCTCCCCAGGTGGCCGAAGCCTTTTACCACAACCCCGCAAGGCCGTGGTCTTATGCGGTATTAGCCACCCTTTCGAGTGGTTATCCCCCGCCCAGGGGTAGGTTACCCACGTGTTACTCACCCGTCTGCCGCTCTACTAGGCCGCCCGAAGGCAACCGTTCGCGCTCGACTTGCATGTGTTAAGCACGCCGCCAGCGTTCGTTCTGAGCCAGGATCAAACTCTCCAGTTCATCCCTCTAACCAGAGTACGCCCGATCCCGCTACGGTCGCTCGCCTTGCTTGCCTAGACCCATTCGCTATTTGGTTTTCAAAGATCAACCCGCCCCCGCGCGCCACCCTCGGGCACCGCGTGACGGATACTGACGAAACCTAGCGCCGGGCGCCCGGTCCGTCAACCCGTCTTCCCCCCGAAAACGGAAGGCGAGTTATACAGGAGCCCCGCAGGAGGTGTCAACAGGGTTTCGGCGGTTTCTTCGTCCCCCTCGAAAAAAACCCAAAACCCCTTGCATTCCAAACGGTTGAGAGACAGAGAAAACCTATGCGTCAGCGAAGGATTTTCCCCATCCGCCCGAACCGGGGAAGGTGGCGTTCCCGGTCCCACGACCAGTACAGGATGAACGCCTTGCCCCGGATCCTGGGGTCGGCCACGAACCCCCAGAACCGGCTGTCGTAGCTCCGGTCCCGGTTGTCCCCCATCACGAAGTAGTGGCCCGAGGGGACCTTGACCGGGCCGAAGTTGTCCCTTTTTTCGTATCCCTCCGGGAGCACCATCGGGTCCACGTGCCGCCCCCACGGGTCGTCGATCTCCCGGCCGTTCACGTACACCTTCTTGTCCCGGACCTCCACCACGTCCCCCGGCTCCCCGATCACCCGCTTGATGAAGTCCTTGGAGTCGTCCACCGGGTAGGCGAACACCACGATGTCTCCCCGCCGGGGGGCTCGCAGCCGCAGGATCCGGGTCCCGGTGTACGGTATCCGGATGCCGTACAGGAACTTGGACACCAGCAGGTGGTCGCCGATCTCCAGGGTCGGCAGCATCGACCCGGACGGGATCTTGAACGCCTGCACCACGCCGCCCCGGATCAGGATCGCCAGGAAGATGGCCACCACCAGAGCCTCGCCGTACTCCGCCACCTTGGAGCGCCGGGGGATCCAGCCCCGCAGCACCCCCAGGGCCCCGAGCCCGGAGGCCACGAAGAACCCCACCATGAGCCA
The DNA here is from genome assembly GCA_024277875.1 of Deferrisomatales bacterium. Lineage (GTDB taxonomy): Bacteria > Desulfobacterota > Deferrisomatia > Deferrisomatales > Deferrisomataceae > JAJRUI01. Next base: position 19,807 of record JAJRUI010000031.1, on the reverse strand, counting down.
GCTGAGTTTCTGGTAGTCCGGTACGGGCAAGAACGCGTTCAGGAGCGCGGTCAGGACGCCGAACCCCAGGAACCCCCAACCGGCCCACCGGTACATCCGCTCTTTGCGCGGGGTGAAACCGCCCTCGCCGGCGCTCATTCGTCCCCCACCTTCAGGATCGCGAGGAACGCGTCCTGCGGGATCTCCACCTTTCCCACCTGTTTCATCCGGCGTTTCCCTTCCTTCTGCCGCTCCAGCAGTTTCCGTTTGCGGGTGATGTCCCCCCCGTAGCACTTGGCGGTCACGTTCTTGCGCAGCGCCTTGACGTTGGTGCGGGCGATCACGCGGGCACCGATGGCGGCCTGGATGCCCACCTCGAACAACTGGCGGGGAATCAGCTCTTTCATCTTGCGCGTGAGATCCCGGCCGCGGTAGTAGGACTTCTCTTTGTGCACGATCAGGCTCAGGGCGTCCACGAGTTCACCGTTGACCAGGATGTCCAGCTTAACCAAATCGGACGCCCGGTACTCGATGAACTCGTAGTCCAGGGACGCGTACCCGCGGGAGACGGTCTTCAACCGATCGTAGAAGTCGAGCACGATCTCGCTCAGGGGCAGTTCGAACTCGAGCTGAACCCGGTTGCGGGACAGGTACAACAGGTCGCGCTGGACACCCCTGCGGTCGATGCACAGCCGGAGGATGTCGCCCACGTAGGTGTCGGGCACGTGGATCGTGGCCAGCACGAACGGCTCCTCGACGCGGTCGATCTGGCCGGTCGGGGGCAGGGCCGCCGGGTTCTCCACCTCCTCCACCGAGCCGTCGGTGCGCACCACGCGGTACTTCACGGTGGGCGCCGTGGTGATCAGGTCCAGGCCGAACTCCCGCTCCAGGCGCTCTTGCACGATCTCCATGTGCAGCAGCCCCAGGAACCCGCACCGGAACCCGAACCCCAGGGCCTGGCTCACCTCGGGCTCGTACCGGAGGCTCGCGTCGTTGAGCCGGAGTTTGGCCAGGGCGTCCTTGAGGTCCTCGTAGTCCCCGGCGTCCACGGGGTACAACCCGCTGAACACCATGGACTGGGCCTCCTGGAACCCGGGGAGGGCCTCGGGCGCCGGGTCGTCGTCGCCGGTGACCGTGTCGCCGATCTTGGTGTCCCGCAGGTCCTTCACCCCGGCGATCAGGAACCCCACCTCTCCGGGCCCCAAGCCGTCCTGCTCCACCATGGCCGGCCGGAACGCGCCGACCTTGAGCACGTTGAACGTCTTGGCCGTGGCCATGAACCGGACCGACATGCCCCGGCGCAGGACGCCCTGGAACACCCGCACGAGCACGATCACGCCCTGGTACGCGTCGTACCAGGAGTCGAAGATCAGGGCCTGGAGGGGTGCGGTCGGGTCGCCCTCGGGGGGCGGGATCCGCTGCACCACGGCCTCGAGCACCTCCCCGGTGCCGGTGCCCAGCTTCGCGCTGGCCAGAACGGCGTCCGACGCATCGATCCCGATCACCTCCTCGATCTCCTCCCGGATCTCGTCGGGCCGGGCACGATCCAGGTCGATCTTGTTCAGGACGGGGATCACCTCGAGGTCGTTGTCCACGGCCAGGTACACGTTAGCCAGGGTCTGGGCCTGGACCCCCTGGCTCGCGTCCACCACGAGCAGCGCCCCTTCGCACGCGGCCAGGCTCCGGGACACCTCGTACGAAAAGTCCACGTGGCCCGGGGTGTCGATCAGGTTCAGGAGGTAGGTCTGTCCGTCCCGGGCCGTGTACTCGAGGCGAACGGCCTGGGCCTTGATCGTGATCCCCCGTTCGCGCTCGATGTCCAGGGTATCGAGGATCTGGTCCTTGCGCTCCCGCTCGGTGATCGCGCCCGTGTACTCGAGCAGCCGGTCGGCAAGGGTGGATTTGCCGTGATCCACGTGGGCGATGATGCTGAAGTTCCGGATTCGGTCTTGGGGGATCATGGCGTCGCAGCGGTGTCGGAGCCGGGGTTCCGGCGCGGGAAAGCCCCGGCCGCCCAGGGCGGGCCGCCGGCGCGAAGCGCGTCAGTGTAGCAACCGCTCCGAACGAAGTAAAGCTGCGGGGTTCCGGGCTTTTGACAGGCTCGAAGCGCAGGTGGTAGTTTCCCGGGACGACCATCGGGCCCGGCCGCGGCCGGGCCGTTGCACGCGTGAGGAGGGTGTCGATGAAGATCGCGATCAGCGGCAAGGGGGGGGTTGGGAAGACCACGTTGGCCGGGTGCCTGGCCCGATATCTGGCCGACCGGGGGCACAAGGTGCTGGCCATCGATGCGGACCCGGACGCCAATCTGCCCTCGGCAGTCGGGATTCCCCCTGGGAAACTTTCCGGGCTCCAGCCCCTGGCCCAGCTCAAGGAACTCATCGCCGAACGCACGGGCGCCAAACCCGGCACGTTCGGCGGGGTGTTCAAGCTCAACCCCCGGGTGGACGACATCCCGGACGCCTACGCCGTGGAGCACGCCGGGATCAAGCTCCTGACCCTGGGCACCGTGCCCAAGGGTGGCAGCGGCTGCCTGTGCCCGGAGGGCACCTTGTTGCGCACCCTGATGCGCCACCTGATGGTGTACCGGGGCGAAGCCGTCATCGTGGACATGGAGGCCGGCCTCGAACACCTGGCCCGGGGAAGCACCGAGAGCATGGACGCCCTTGTGGTGGTGGTGGAGCCCGGCCAGCGGGCCGTCCAGACGGCCCACCAGATCCGGCGCCTCGCCTCGGACCTGGGCGTGAAAACCGTGCTCGCGGTCGGGAGCAAGGTGGCGGACGACGACGACCGGAAGGTGATCGAGGACGGGGTCGCACCGATCCCGGTGTTGGGGCACCTCAGCTACCGGGACGCGATCCGCCTCGCCGACCGCCGGGGGGTGAGCCCGTACGACCTGGACGAGGGGCTCCGGGACGAGATCGGCGCGATCTACGACCGGTTGGCCGCCGAACTCGGGGGGGAATGATCCGGGCCGCTGTCGAGCCACGCCAGTGCGGCGCGGGCCCAGCTGGGGCCGCCGGGGGCCTCGTCGGGCGCGGCTGCCAGGGCGAGGCGAAGACGCCACCGGGCGGGGAGGAGCCCGGCCAGGGACGGGTCTCGCCTCGCCGCGGGGAGTAGCTCGTCCGGGGCGCCCTGGAACGCGAACCGGCCCGCGTCGAGGCACAACACCCGGGCCGCCCGGGCCAGGACCTCGTCCGGGCGGTGGGTGGCCACCACAACGGCCGCGCCGCGTTGCGTCCGGTACCGGTCCACCTCCTGCCACAGCAACGCCTGGCCGGCCGGGTCCAGCCCCACGGCGGGCTCGTCCAGCAAGAGGACCCGGGGCTCCCGCACGAGCACCCCGGCCAGGGCGACCCGGCGCCGCTCCCCCCGGCTCAAGCTGGCCAGCGGCGCTTCCCAGAGGTCCGGGGCCAGGCCCGCCCGGGCCAGGGCGTTCCGGGCCAGGTCGCCCCCCGCGCTGCCCAGGCCCCATCCCACGTCTTCGGCCGCAGTGGCGCCGAACAGCTGGCGCTCCGGCTCCTGGAACAGAAAGCCGATCCGCCGGCGTGCGGACGCAGGGGGGGCCTCCCCGGCGCCCCAGCACAGGTGCGAACCGTCTTTCCCCAGCGCCACCTCCCCGGCCTCGGGCGCCACCAAGCCGGCGAGGGCCTCGAGCAGGGTCGTCTTGCCCGAACCGGGAGCCCCCAGAACGGCCACCAGTTCCCCTGCTGCCACGGACACGGACACCCCGCACAGGGCGGCCACTTCCCCCCGGCCCGGCGCACGCCGGACCACCCGCAGATCCCGCGCCCGGAGCATCATCCCGCCGCCGCCCCCCGGACCCACGCGCTGGTTTCGGGCCAGGGCGGCACGGCCACGCCCGCCTCGGCCAGGTCCCGCCGCAACGCCTCGTAGTCCGGCACCGGCCACGGGCACCCTTCCCAGGCGAAAAAGGCCCCCACCGGCCCGTCGTACGCCACCTTTCCCCGTTCGAGGCCGACCACCCGGTGGGCCCACAGGAGTTCCTCGGGATCGTGGGTCACCAGGACCACGCCCACCCCCTCCCCGGCCAACGCGCGGACGCGGTCCAGGAACCCGTCCCGTTCCCCAGGGCTGAGCATCGCGGTCGCCTCGTCCAGCAGGAGGAACCGGGCCCCCATCGCCAGCACCGACGCCAGGGCGACCTTCTGGGCCTGCCCGCCGGACAGGGTATGCACCGGCGTGTCCCGTAGGTGTTCCAGCCCCAACTCCCGGAGCACCCGGTCGACCCGGGCCTGGACCTTTACGGGAGGAAGACCCAGGTTTTCCGGTCCGAACGCGACGTCGTCCTCGACCAGGGGGCTCACCCCCTGGTCCTCCGGGCTGGCCAGCACGAGCCCCACCGACGGGTCGGGCCCCTGGAGCACCTCGTCCCCCAGCAAGACCGCACCCCGATCCGCGGCCAGCACGCCCTTGAGCACGAGGAGCAGGGTGGACTTGCCCGACCCGTTGGGCCCGACCACGGCCAGAACCTCCCCGGGACAGACCCGCACCGACACCCGGTCGAGCACCACCGAACCTCCGAGCCGAAGCTCCACGGCCTCCGCCGCAAGGCTCACCACGGCGCCGCCTCCCGGCGACAGACGCAAAACAGGGGCAAGGCCTGCGCCCTGCCCCTGCCCGTTGCGATCCACCCGTCCCTCATTCCGAGGCCGGGGCCTCCCCCTGGTCCTCCCCGGAGCGCGCCCGGGCCGGGGTGTCGGCCTTGCCGCCCCGGGGGGTGTACGGCTCGGACACCAGTTCGAGCACGCTCATCGGCGCGTTGTCGCCCCGCCGGATGCCGGCCTTCACGATCCGGGTGTACCCGCCCGGCCGCGACGCGTACCGGGGCGCGATCTCCTCGAACAGCTTGGCCACCACGTCCTTGCTGCGCACGTAGGCCAACGCCTGGCGCCGGGCGTGGAGGCTGCCGCGCCGGCCCAGGGTGATCAGTTTCTCGGCCACCCGTCGGACCTCCTTCGCCTTGGCATCGGTGGTCTGGATGCGGCCGTGCTCGAACAGGGACGTCACCATGTTGCGCAGCAGGGCCCTGCGGTGGCTGGTGTTGCGGCCCAGCTTCCGGCCTGTCTTTCTGTGACGCATGACCTACCCTTTCCGCCCGGGCTAGGCTTCCTCTTCCCCGCCCTCCTCGGGCGGGGTCCAACCGGGAAGCTCGGTTCCCAGATGAAGGTTCATTTCCGCCAGGATGTCCTTGATCTCGTTGAGCGACTTGCGCCCGAAGTTCTTGGTCTTGAGCATCTCGGCGTCCGTCTTCTGGACGAGTTCGCCGATGTACCGGATGTCGGCCGACTTCAGGCAGTTGGCCGCCCGCACCGACAGCTCGAGTTCGGAGACCTTGCGGTCCAGGTTGGGGTTGTGGGGGTAGCCTTCCCCGGCCGAGGCCGCGTCGGTCTCGTCCTCCTCGCCCTCGTCGAAGTTGATGAACACCTGGACCTGGTCCTTCAGGATCTTCGCCGCGTACGCCACGGCGTCCTCGGGGGTGACGCTGCCGTCGGTCCAAACCTCGAGGATCAGCTTGTCGTAATCGGTGCGCTGCCCCACCCGGGCCTGTTCCACCCGGAAGTTCACCTTCTCGATCGGGCTGAAGCTGGCGTCGAGCGCGACCCAGCCGATCGGCATGTCGTCGTCCTTGTTGCGGTCGGCCGGCACATACCCCTTGCCCACCTTGACCAGCATCTCCGCGTCGAACCCCGCGCCCTCGGACAGGGTGGCGATCGGCAGGTCCGGGTTGAGCACCTCCAGGGTGCTTCCGGTCTCCAGGTCCCCCGCTGTCACCACCGCGGGCCCGGTCTTCTGGACCCGGATCCGCTTGGGCTTGTCAGTGTGGGCCTTGAGCTTGACCTCCTTGAGGTTCAGGATCACCTCGCTCACGTCTTCCTTGACGCCGGGGATCGTCGAGAACTCGTGAGACACGCCCTCGAACCGCACCTGGCAGATCGCGGCCCCCTGCAGGCTGGACAGGAGCACCCTGCGCAGGGCGTTGCCCAACGTGGTGCCAAACCCCCGTTCCAGGGGTTCCGCCACGAATTTTCCGTACACCGGCGGCCGGGAGTCCGTGTCCAGCTCCAACCGCTTCGGCTTGATCAGCTCACGCCAGTTTCGTTCTCTCAAGGTCACCAACCTCCGCTCGGCCCCGGGAACCCGCGGACGGGTTACTTGGAGTACAGCTCAACGATAAGGTGCTCTTCGATCGGCATCGTGATGTCGTCGCGGTTGGGCAGTTCCTTCACCGTGCCCTGGAACGCCTTGGCGTCCACCTCGATCCACCGGGGCGCGCCCCGGCTCTCCATCAACTGGAGAGCGCCCTCGATGGCCGCGACCTTCCGGCTCTTCTCCCGGACCGAAACCGTGTCTCCGGCCCGAACCTGGTAGGACGGGATGTCCACCCGCCGGCCGTTGACCTCGATGTGGCCGTGGCGCACCACCTGCCGGGCCTGGTTCCGGGAGCTGGCGAACCCCATCCGAAACACCACATTGTCCAGCCGGGTCTCCAGGAGTCGGAGCAGGTTTGCGCCGGTGACGCCCTTTCGCCGGTCCGCCTCCTGGAAGTACCGGCGGAACTGCCCCTCCTGGATGCCGTACAGGCGCCGGACCTTCTGTTTTTCCCGGAGCTGGCGGCCGTACTCGGTCACCTTGCTCCGCCCCTGGCCGTGCTGGCCGGGCGGGTAGTTCCGGCGTTCGATGCCGCACTTGTCGGTGTAGCATCGGTCGCCCTTGAGAAAAAGCTTCATGCGTTCGCGCCGGCACAACCGGCACACCGCTCCACGATATCTGGCCAAGACCGAACCTCCTGTGGGTTGCTGCCGTGCCTAGACGCGGCGCCGTTTCGGGGGGCGGCACCCGTTGTGGGGGATGGGGGTCACGTCCTTGATCGACGTGATGGTCAGCCCGGCCGCGTGCAGCGCCCGGACCGCGGCCTCCCGGCCCGAACCCGGCCCCTTCACGAACACCGACACGTTGCGCACGCCGTGCTCCATCGCCTTCTCTGCCGCGTCCCGGCCGGCCAGTTGGGCGGCGAACGGAGTGCTCTTGCGGGATCCCTTGAACCCCACCACCCCCGAGTTCGACCACGCGATGGTGTTGCCGCTGGCGTCGGTGATCGTCACGATCGTGTTGTTGAAGGTGCTCCGGATGTGGACCACCCCGTCGCGAATGTTCTTCTTGATCCTCTTGGCCCTGCGGCCGCTCGACCTCTTCGCCATGTGTCCTCCGATTTCCCCGCGGCCTAGCGCCGCCGGGGGCCCTTGCGGGTGCGGGCGTTGGTGCGGGTGCGCTGGCCTCGGGCCGGGAGCCCCCGGCGGTGACGCAAGCCGCGGTAGCAACCCAGGTCCATGAGGCGCTTGATGTTGCCGAGCACCTCCCGGCGCAGGTCACCCTCGACCTTGTACTTCTCGTCGATGACCCTCCGGATCCGGCCCAGTTCCTCGTCGGTGAGGCTGTCGGATTTGCTGTCGAAATCCACCTCGGCCTCGGCGAGGATCTTCTGGGCGCTGGACCGTCCGATCCCGTAGATGTAAGTCAGTGCGATCTCGATCCGCTTGTTGCGGGGCAGATCCACTCCGGCAATTCTGGCCAACGGGGTCCCTCCTCTCGAACGGGCTGCGGGCGCTCAGCCCTGGCGCTGCTTATGGCGCGGGTTCTGGCAGATCACGCGCACCACGCCCCGGCGCCGGATGATCTTACACTTGTCACAAATCTTTTTGACGGAAGGCCGGACTTTCATGGTTGCTCCTCGCAGGCGTCGGCTACTTCTTCCGGTATGTGATACGGCCGCGACTGAGGTCGTACGGAGACAGCTCGACCGTCACCCGATCCCCCGGGAGGATCCGGATGAAGAACTTGCGCATCTTGCCCGACACGTGGGCCAGCACCTTGTGGCCGTTCTCCAGTTCCACCCGGAACATCGCGTTGGGCAGGGGCTCTACGACGGTGCCTTAGACCTCGATCGCTTCCTCTTTCGCCATCCCTCGTCCTTCGTCCTAGTCCGGGTGGCTCAGGATCACCGGGCCGTCCTGGGTGATCGCCACCGTGTGTTCGGCGTGGGCGGCAAAACTGCCGTCACGGGTGCGGGCGGTCCATCCATCGGGGCCCACCACGACCCCGACCGCCCCGTCGTTGATCATCGGCTCGATGGCCAGCACCATACCGGGCCGAAGTTTCACCCCGGTGCCTGCCTTGCCGTAGTTGGGGACCTGGGGCTCCTCGTGGAGCGACCGGCCGATCCCGTGCCCCACGAACTCCCGGACCACGGTCAGACCGGCCCCTTCCACCACCTCCTGGACCGCTGCCGACAGGTCCCCGAGCCGGCGTCCCGGCCGCGCTTCGCGGATCCCCGCTTCCAGCGCCTCCTCGGCCGTGCGGACCAGCCTGTGCACCCGCTCGGGCGCCTCGCCCACGGCCACGCTGAACGCGGCGTCGCCGTAGAACCCGTCCCGGAACACCCCGAAGTCCACGCTCAGCAGATCCCCCTGCCGGAGCGTCCGGTCGGGCCGCGGGATGCCGTGGACGACCTCGTCGTTCACCGAGGTGCACAGGCACGTGGGGAACGGCCGCCCCTGCGGGCTCCGGACCCCCTTGAACGCGGCCACCAGCCCGCGACGGAGTACCTCGTCTTCGGCCACGTCCTCCAGGTCCCGGGTCGACACGCCGGGCTTGGCCCGCTCCCGGATCTTCTGGAGGATCTGGGCGACGTCCCGGTTGGCCCGCCGCATGGCCTGGATCTCCCGGGCGGACTTCAGGACGATCAACCGCCGATCGCCTCCACGATCCGCCCGAAGATCTCGTCCAGCGAGCCGACGCCGTCGATCCGGCGCAGCAGTCCGGCCTTCTCGTAGTACGCGATCAGGGGCGCGGTCTGCTCCTCGTACACAGCCAGGCGCGACCGGATCGTCTCCTCCTGGTCATCGGCCCGCTGGAACAGCTCGCCCCCGCACTTGTCGCACACCCCCTCCTTCTTCGGAGGGTTGAACGTCACGTGGTACATGGCGCCGCACTTGCAACTGCGCCGGCCAGAGAGGCGCTCCACGAGATCTTCGTTGGGCACCTCCACGCTCACCACGTGGTCGATGGCCTGGCCCATCCCGGCCAGCACGTTCTTGAGCGCGTCCGCCTGGGCCACCGTCCGGGGGAACCCGTCCAAGATGTACCCGTTGGCGCAGTCGTCCTCTTTGAGGCGCTCCTCGATGATCCCGATCACCACCGCGTCCGGCACCAGCCCGCCCGAATCCATGTAGCTCTTGGCCGTCTTGCCGAGGTCCGTGCCGTCCCGCACCGCCGCCCGCAGGATGTCCCCCGTGGAGATCTGGGGAATCTGGTACTTCGCCACCAGCCGTTCGGCCTGGGTCCCTTTCCCGGCCCCCGGGGGGCCCAGCAGGATCAGTCGCATCGCTGCCCTCCTCGAATCCCTAGGATTAACGGCGTCCGCGCACGCGGCGGGCGCCCATGAGGCCCTCGTAGTGACGGGCGATCAGATGGGTTTCGATCTGGGAGACCGTGTCCAGGGCAACCCCGACCACGATCAGGAGCCCGGTGCCGCCGAAGTAGAACGGCACGCCGAACCGGTTGATCAGCATGGTGGGCAGCACGCAGATGAACGCCACGTACAGGCCACCCCAAAAGGTCAGGCGGGACAGCACCTTGTCGATGTACTCGGCGGTCCGTTGCCCCGGCCGGATGCCTGGGATGTACCCGCCGTTCTTCTTCAGGTTGTCCGCCACGTCCACCGGGTTGAAGGTGACCGCGGTGTAGAAGTACGCGAAAAAGAAGATCAGGATCACGTACAGCAGGTCGTGGAGCCAGTTGCCCGGGCTGAGCATCTGGGTCACGCTCTGCACCAGCGGGTGGTCGATGAACTGGCCGATCGTCGTCGGGAACATCAGGAGCGACGACGCGAAGATCGGCGGGATCACGCCGGCCGTGTTCACCTTGAGGGGCAGGTGGCTCGACTGGCCGCCGTACACCCGCCGACCCACGACCCGTTTGGCATACTGGATCGGGATGCGGCGTTGGGCCCGTTCGACCCACACGATGAAGAACACGATCCCGATCATCACCACGGCCAGCAGGATCACGATGAACAGGTTGAGCTGTCCCGCGCTCATCAGCTTGAAGGTGTTCACCACCGCGCCCGGCATCCCGGCCACGATCCCGGCGAAGATGATCAGGCTGATCCCGTTGCCGATGCCCCGTTCCGTGATCTGCTCGCCCAGCCACATGATGAACGCGGTACCCGCGGTCAGGGTGATCACCGTGAGGACCCGGAACCCCCAGCCCGGCCACAGCACCACGCCCGCACCACCCGGCCCCGCCATGTTCTCGAGCCCGTAGGCAATGCCGAACCCCTGGATGATCGACAGCCCCACCGTGCCGTAGCGGGTGTACTGGGTGATCTTCTTGCGGCCCTGCTCGCCCTCCTTGGACAGCTTCTCCAGGGTGGGGCTCACCACGGTCAGCAACTGCAGGATGATCGACGCGCTGATGTACGGCATGATCCCCAGGGCGAACACGCTCATCCGGCTGAGCGCCCCGCCGGAGAACATGTCGATCATCCCCAGGATGTTGCCCTGGCCCCGGTTGAAGAATTCCGCCAGGGCCGACGCGTCGATCCCGGGCACCGGCACGTGCACCCCGACCCGGTACACCGCGAGGAGCACGAAGGTGACCAGCAGCCTGCGTTTGAGCTCCGGGACCTTCCCGATTCCCTGGAGGTCCACCCTAGGCCTCCCTGACCTCTCCGCCGGCCGCTTCGATCTTCTCGCGGGCACCGCGGGTCACCTTGTGGGCCACCACCACCAGCTTGCGCTCCAGATCCCCCTTGCCCAGGATCTTCACGCCGTCTCTCAGCTTCTTGATCAGCCCCTGCTCCAGGAGGAGCGCGGGGGTGATCTCGGTGCCGTCGTCGAACCGGTTCAGCTCGGACACGTTGACGTACGCGTACTCCTTGCGGAACGGGTTGTGGAAGCCCACCTTGGGCACCCGGCGCTGGAGGGGCATCTGCCCGCCCTCGAACCCGCGCAACCCGCCCGACCCGGACCGGGACTTCTGGCCCTTCTGGCCCCGGCCTGCGGTCTTGCCCAGCCCGGAGCCCGGGCCGCGGCCGACCCGCTTCTTGGTCTTCACGGCCCCCTTGGGCCTTCTGAGTTCGTGCAGTCGCATGGTGCGCTCCTCCCGGTCCCTAGGCCCGGATCTCGTCCACGGCCATGCCGCGACGCGCTGCGATCTCGTCGGGATGACGCAGACGCATCAAACCTTCCATGGTGGCACGCACCACGTTGTGGGGGTTGTTGGTTCCCACGCACTTGGTCAGGATGTCGCGAATGCCCGCGGTCTCGACCACCGCCCGGACCGGGCCGCCGGCGATCACACCGGTACCGGCCGCGGCGGGCTTCATCACCACGTGGCCCGCGCCAAACCGGCCGGTGACCTCGTGGGGCAGCGTGCCATCCATCAGGGGGATCTTCACGAGCTCCCGCTTGGCCTTTTCGATGCCCTTGCGGATGGCCTCGGGAACCTCCTTGGCCTTGCCCAGACCGATACCCACGATGCCGTTCTGGTCTCCCACCACGACCAAGGCGCTGAACGAGAACCGTCGACCGCCCTTCACGACCTTGGCCACCCGGTTCAGGTGGATCACCCGGTCGATGAGCTCCAGGTTCTTCCCGTCGATCGTGCTGCTCAAAGGCCTTCCCTCCTGTCGTCGCCGGCCGGCCGGCTCAGAAGTCCAACCCGGCTTCGCGGGCCGCCTCGGCGAGGGCTTTCACCTTGCCGTGGTATGGGTGTCCGTTCCGGTCGAACACGACGCGGGTGATGTCGTGGGCCACCGCCTTGCGGCCGATGGCCTGGCCCACCGCTTTGGCGGCGTCGACCGTGGCCGTGCTCTTCAGCTCGTCGCGCAGGTCCCGCGCCAGGGTGGACGCAGCCACCAGGGTTCGTCCCGTGGTATCGTCGATCACCTGGGCGTAGACGTGTTTCAGGCTCGTGAACACGGCCAGGCGCGGCCGCTCCGAGGTGCCCCGGACCCGGCGCCGTACCCGCTGCTTGCGCCCCAGCCGGGCCTTGCGCTTCGCCGTCAGTCGGTTCATCGTCCCGTGCTCCTTCGGTTCCGGTCGGTCCCGGGCCTACTTGGCCCCGGACTTCCCTTCTTTGCGCATGATGTGCTCGCCCACGTACCGGATACCGGTACCCTTGTAGGGCTCGGGCTTCTTGAACGCCCGGATCTCGGCGGCCACCTGGCCGACGCGCTGCTTGTCGATCCCGGAAACCGAGATCACCCGCTGGTCCTTCACGGACACCGACACGTCCTCGGGCACCGGGTAGCTCACCGGGTGGGAAAACCCGAGATTCATCACCAGGGTCTTCCCCTCGAGGTTCGCCCGGTACCCCACGCCCTGGATCTCCAGGTCCTTCTGGAATCCGGTGGTGACGCCGGTGACCATGTTCTGCACGATCGACCGGGTCACGCCGTGGAGCGCCCGGTTGCGGCGCGCGTCGTTGGGCCGTTCGACCCGGATCTGCTTGTCGGAGATCTGCAAAGACATCTCGGGCACGATCCGTGCCGACAGGCTGCCCTTGGGCCCCTTCACCGTGACGGTGGGCGCCTCGAAGGTCACCTGGACCTTGTCGGGAATTTCGATCGGGTTCTTGCCGATCCTGGACATCGGATACCCCTCTCCTCTCGCTCCGCGGCGTCCTACCAGACGGCGCAGAGAACCTCGCCGCCAACGCCCAGCTGCCGTGCCTTCCGGTCGGTGCACACGCCCCGGGAGGTGGACAGGATCACCGTACCGTACCCGCTGCGGGCCTTGGGGATCCCGCCGGACGGCACGTACACCCGCCGGCCGGGCTTGCTGATCCGTTTGAGGCCGTCGATCACCGGGGCGCCGTCGGCGTCGTATTTGAGCTGGACCACCAGCAGGCCCTGCCGGTCGTCCTTTTCGCGGGACACCCCGGCCACATAGCCCTCCTCGACCATCCGCTCGAGAACCGCCTGTTTCAGGTTGCTGGCCGGCATCACCACGGTCTTGTGACCCGCCTGCAACCCGTTGCGGATGCGGGTGAGCATATCGGCGATCGGGTCCGTCACTGCCATCGCGTCATCCTCCGTCTACCAACTGGCCTTCATGACGCCCGGAAGCTTGCCCTCGTGGGCCAACTTCCGCACGCACAGGCGGCACAACTGGAACTTGCGATAGAAACCCCGCGGCCGACCGCACACCCGGCACCGGTTCCGGTGCCTCACCGGGAACTTGGGGGACCGCTTCTGTTTTTCCATCTTGGCCTTGGTCGCCACGGTTTCCTCCCGTCTCGCCGCGCCGTCTAGTTGCGGAAGGGCATGCCGAACAACCGGAGGAGTTCCTTGCCCTCTTCGTCGGTCTCGGCGGTGGTGGTGATACACACGTTCATGCCCTTGACTTTCTCGACCTTGTCCAGGTCCACCTCGGGGAAGATGATGTGCTCGGTGATCCCCAGGGTGTAATTGCCCCGTCCGTCGAACCCCTTGCCGGACACGCCCTTGAAGTCGCGCACCCGGGGCAGGGCCACGCTGATCAACCGGTCGAGGAACTCGTACATGCGGGTTCCGCGCAGGGTCACCATGCACCCCACCGGCATCCCCTCGCGCAGGTGGAAGTTCGCGATCGACTTCTTGGCCCGGGTGATCACCGGCCGCTGGCCCGTGATCAGGCCCAGGTCGCCCACGAGGCTGTCCAGGAGTTTAGCGTCGTCCTTGGCCTCGCCCACGCCCATGTTGACCACGACTTTTTCGATCCGGGGCACCTGCATCACGTTGGCGTACCCGAACTTTTTCATCAGCTGCGGGGAGATCTCCCCGTCGTACCGCTCTTTCAACCTCGCCATCGTCTCCACCTTCCCGGCCGAGGAACGTCTAGTTGTCCAGCGTCTCGCCGCAGCGTTTGCACGCCCGGACCTTGCTGCCGTTCTCGAGCACCTTGAAACCCAGCCGCACGGGCCGGTCGCACTTGGCGCACACCACGGCCACGTTGGACAGGTGCAACGGGGCCTCCATGTCGAGGATCCCGCCCTGGCTCATCTGGTCCGCCTTCTTGTGCTTGCGCACCAGGTTGACCTTCTCGACCACCACCCGGTCCCTGTCCCGCAGCAGCCGCAGTACCTTGCCGCGCTTGCCCCGCTCGTTCCCGGCGATCACCTCCACCAGGTCGTCTTTCTTGATCTTCTTGATCGCACCCATCCTCGCCGCTCCTTCCACCCGGCCTCAGAGCACTTCCGGGGCCAGGGAGACGATCTTCATGAAGTTCTTGGCGCGCAGCTCCCGGGCCACTGGCCCGAACACGCGGGTGCCGACCGGCTCGCCGTCCTTGTTGATCAGGACGGCGGCGTTGTCGTCGAACCGGATGTAGGTGCCGTCGGTGCGGCGCACCTCTTTGTGGGTGCGCACCACCACCGCCTGGGTCACCGTGCCCTTGGCCACCTTGCTGTTGGGGATGGCCTCCTTGACCGACACGGTGATGATGTCCCCGACGCTCGCGTACTTGCGTTTCGAGCCGCCGGCGATCCGGATGCAGTACACCTTCTTGGCACCGGAGTTGTCGGCGACGTTCAGAACCGATTCCTGCTGAATCATGACACCGCTCCTCGCACCGTCGCCGGCCTAAACGGCCCGCTCGAGGATCTGCTTGACCCGCCACCGCTTGTTGCGGCTTAGCGGCCGGGTCTCCTCGATCATGACCTTGTCCCCCATCCGACAGTCCCCGGCCTCGTCGTGGGCCAGGTACTTCTGGGACCGGGTGATGTACTTCTTGTAGGTCCGGTGCTTGGTGAGTCCCTCGACCCGCACCGTCACCGTCTTGTCCATGCGGTCGCTCACCACGACCCCGACCATGCGCTTCCTGTGGCCACGCTTCGTCTCCGGCATGACGTCGTCCCTCACCCTTTCCGTTCGAGCTCACCGGCCACGGTGAGCACCCGCGCGATCTCGCGCCGCACCTGGCGGAGCCGGGCAGTGTTCTCCAGTTGCCGGGTGGCGTGCTGGAACCGCAGGTTGAACAGCTCCTGCCGGAGTTCCTGTTCGCGCGCCCGAAGCTCGTCCACCGAAAGCTCTTTGAGCTCCTTAGCGTTCATAGACGTCCTCCCGCGAGATGATCCGCGTCTTCACGGGCAGCTTGTGCGCGGCGCGGCGCAGTGCCTCCCGGGCCAGGTCCTCCTGGACCCCCCGGATCTCGTACATGATCCGGCCCGGCTTGACCACGGCCACCCACGCCTCGGGCGCGCCCTTCCCCTTGCCCATCCGGGTCTCGAGGGGTTTCTTGGTGATCGGCTTGTCCGGGAAGATCCGGATCCACACCCGGCCCCCACGCTTGACGTGGTGGGTGATCGCGATCCGCGCCGCTTCGATCTGCCGCGACGTGATCCAGCCGTCCCCCAACGCCTGGAGGGCAAAATCCCCGAAGTTCATCCGCGAGCCCCGGTAGGCGACCCCTTTGCGGCGCCCCCGGTGCTGCTTGCGCCACCGGACCTGCTTGGGCATCAACATGGCTATCGTCCTTTGCCCGGCTTCGACAGTTCAGCGTCGGAGAGCAGCTCGCCCTTGAAGATGGTGACCCGCACCCCGACGACCCCGTAGGTCGTGAAACTCTCGGCAAACCCGTAATCGATGTCGGCCCGGAGGGTGTGCAGGGGAACCCGGCCCTCCCGGTACCACTCGGTGCGGGCGATCTCGGCGCCGCCCAGCCGGCCCGAACACGCGACCCGGATCCCCTCGGCCCCCAGCTTCATGGCCGTGCCCACCGCCCGCTTCATGGCTCGGCGGAACCCCACCCGGCGGCGGATCTGGGACGCGATGTTCTCGGCCACCAGCTGGGCGTCGGTCTCGGGCCGCTTGACCTCCCGGACGTTGATGAACACCTCTTTGCCCGTACGCTTCACGAGCACCTTGCGCAACCGCTCGATCTCGGCGCCCTTCTTGCCGATCACGATCCCGGGCCGGGCCGTGTGGATCTCGACGCGGATCTTGTTTGCGACCCGCTCGATCTCGATCGTGGACACTCCGGCCTGCTCGAGCTCCTTCTTGAGGAACATGCGCAGATCCAGATCCTCGTGGAGCGTCTCCGCGTAGTCCTTCTCACGGTACCACCGCGACAGCCACGGCTTGTTGATACCGACTCGAAATCCGTAGGGATGGACTTTCTGGCCCACCTGCCACCTCCTTAGGGGGTTACCGTTCCGCCAGGACCACCGACACGTGGCTGGTGCGCTTCATCACCGGGAACGCCCGGCCCTGGGCCCGGGGACGCCACCGTTTCAGGGTCGGCCCCTCGTCCACCCGGATCTCGCTCACCCACAGGGTGTCGATATCGAGACCGTGGTTGTTCTCGGCGTTGGCCACCGCCGACTCGATCAGCTTCTTCAGCGGCCGGCTCGCGGCGCGGGGCGAGAACCGGAGGGCCTTCAGGGCCTCTTCCACGGGCTGTCCCCGGACCTGGTCCGCGACGAGCCGGACCTTGCGGGGCGCCATTCTGAGAAATCGCAACGTCGCTTGCGCTTCCATCGGGTCTCCCTCCAGCGCGATCAGCGCCGCCGGCCCTTGCCCTCGCCCTTGATGTGCGAGCGGAAGGTGCGGGTCGGTGCGAACTCGCCGAGCTTGTGGCCGACCATGTTCTCGGTGACGAACACCGGCACGAACGTCTTGCCGTTGTGCACCGCGAAAGTCAGGCCGATGAAGTCGGGCGTGATCGTGGACCGGCGAGACCAGGTCTTGATCACCCTCTTGTCCCCGGTGTCACGGGCCTTGGTCACCTTCTGTGCCAGGTGCTCGTCGACAAACGGGCCTTTCTTGATCGAACGCGCCATGGATCACGCTCCTACTTGCGCCGGCGAATGATGAACCGGTCCGTGACCTTGTTTTTGCGGGTCTTTTTGCCCTTGGTGGGCACGCCCCACGGCGTCACCGGGTGACGGCCGCCCGAGGTGCGGCCCTCGCCGCCCCCGTGGGGATGGTCGATCGGGTTCATGGCCACACCGCGTACCGTGGGCCGGATGCCGAGCCACCGGGAGCGGCCGGCCTTGCCGAGGCGCACGTTCTCGTGGTCCTCGTTGCCCACCTGCCCGACCGTGGCGTAGCACTCGAGGCTCACCCGCCGCACCTCGCCCGACGGCAGCCGCAGCGCTGCGTAGCCGCTTTCCTTGGCCAGGAGTTGGGCGTAACCGCCGGCGCTGCGCACCATCTGGCCGCCCTTGCCGGGCTTGAACTCGATGTTGTGGATCAGGGTCCCGAGGGGGATGTCCGACAGGGGCAGGGCGTTGCCCGGGCGAATCTCGACCCCGGGGCCCGCCTCGAGCCGGTCGCCCACCTGGATGTCCTTGGGCGCGAGGATGTAGCGCTTCTCCCCGTCGGCGTAGGTGAGCAGGGCGATCCGGGCGCTCCGGTTCGGGTCGTACTCGACCGACGACACCCTGGCCGGCACGCCGCGCTTGTCCCGCTTGAAGTCGATCACCCGGTAGCGCCGCTTGTGACCGCCGCCCACATGCCGGCAGGTGATCCGGCCCCGGTTGTTCCGGCCTCCGCTCTTCTTGAGCGGCCGGAGCAGCCGCTTCTCCGGCTCGCTCCGGGTGATCTCGTCGAACGCCGAAACGGTCATGAACCGTCGGCCGGCGGAAGTGGGTCGGTATCGCTTGATCGCCATCGCTCGTATCCTCGTCCACGCTGCCGGGGCAGGGCCCGGGTCAGACTCCCTCGAAGAAGTCGATGGTATCGCCCTCGCGCAGGGTCACGTACGCCTTCTTCCAGTTCTTGCGGCGCCCCACGGAGCGGCCCACCCGGGCCTTCTTGCCCCGGACGATGCTGGTGCGCACGCCCTCGACCTTCACCTGGAACGCCTTCTCCACGGCCTGCTTGATCTCGGCCTTGGTGGCCCGGGTGTCCACCTCGAACACCACCGCGTTGTGCTCTTCGCGCAGCAGGGTGGCCTTTTCGGTGATCACCGGCCGCCGCAGGATGTCGTAAGCGGTTCTCGACATGGCTACAGCCTTTCCTGGAGCTGGGCGAGCGCGCCCTTGAGCAGCACGAGCTTGTCGTACTTGAGCACGTCGTACACGTTGAGCCCCTCGACCGGGAGCACCTTGACCCGGGGCAGGTTGCGGGCGGACTTCTCGACCACCTCGTCCCGGCCGGGAACCACGATCAGGGCGTTCTGGGCGCCCAAAGCCGCAAGGGTGCCGGCCAGGGTCTTGGTCTTGATCTCGGTCAGCCCCAGGTCCTCCACCACGAGCAGTTCGCCGTCGCGCGCCTTGGAGGCCACGGCCGAGCGCAGCGCCAGCCGCTTCTTCTTCTTGGGCATCCCGTACGCGTAGCTGCGGGGGGTGGGCCCGAAGATCGTCCCGACGCCGCGCCACAAGGGGGAACGCCGCGAGCCCATCCGCGCCCGGCCCGTGCCCTTCTGGCGCCACATCTTGCGGCCGCCACCCCGGACCTCGGAGCGGTTCTTCACGTCGTGGCTGCCCCTGCGGCGGTTCGCGAGTTGCATCCGCACGACCTCCCACAGCAGGGCCTCGTTCACGGGCGTCGCGAAGACCTCGTCGGGCAGTTCCACGTTGCCCACCTGCTCGTTCGCGTTGTTCAGCACCGGTGCTTCCATCGGAGTCTCCCGTCCCTGTCCCAAGCGGGGCCTACTGCCCGGCCGCCTTCACCGCGTCCCGGAGGACGAGGGTGCCGTTCTTGCCGCCGGGCACCGCGCCCCGTAGCAGAATCAGGTTCCGCTCGGCGTCCACCTCCACCACCTGGAGGTTCTGCACGGTCACCTTGCGGTTGCCCATCTGTCCCGGGAACTTCTTGCCCTTGAACACCCGGCCCGGCGCGACCTTGGCGCCGATCGCGCCCGGGCCCCGGTGGAACATGGAGCCGTGAGTGGCCCGGCCGCCACTGAAACCGTGGCGCTTCATGACACCCTGGTACCCCTTGCCCTTGCTGGTGCCGGTCACGTCCACCAGGTCGCCGGGCTGGAAGATGTCGGCCTTGAGTTCCTGGCCGATCTCGTACTCTTCAACGTTGTCGACCCGGAACTCGCGCAGCACGCGGGTCGGGGCGACGTCGGCCTTGCGGAAGTGCCCCATCCGGGGCTTGTTCACCCGGTGCGGCTTCACCTCGCCGAACCCCACCTGGATGGCGTCGTAGCCGTCCTTTTCCTGGGTCTTCTTCTGGACCACCGTACACGGGCCAGCCTGCACCACCGTGACCGGGATCAGCTCTTCGCCCCCCACGAAGACCTGGGTCATCCCCAGCTTTCGTCCGATCAATCCCTTGGCCATCGGAGCTCCCTTACCTTCCTACGTCCGGCCCCAGCGATCGGCGCCGGACGCGTTCTCTCGATTTTGTTTCGAGCCGGACTACAGCTTGATCTCCACGTCCACGCCGGCCGACAGGTCCAGCTTCATCAGCGCGTCGATCGTCTGCTGGGTGGGATCCAGGATATCCAGCAGGCGCTTGTGGGTCCGCATCTCGAAATGTTCCCGGGACTTCTTGTCCACGTGCGGAGACCGGAGCACGCAGTAGCGGTTGATCTCGGTCGGCAGCGGGATGGGGCCCGAAACCCGGGCGCCCGTTCGCTTGGCCGCATCCAGGATCTCCGTCACCGACTGGTCCAGGAGTTTGTGGTCGTAGGCCTTGAGTCGGATCCGAATCTTATCGCTGGTCATCTGTGTTCCCCGGCAGCAGCAGCTACTCGATGATCTTCGTCACGACCCCGGCGCCCACCGTGCGGCCGCCTTCCCGGATCGCAAACCGAAGCCCCTCTTCCATCGCGATCGGCGTGATCAGCTCCACGCTCACCCGCACGTTGTC
>JAJRUI010000030.1 GCA_024277875.1 Deferrisomatales bacterium | reverse complement strand
CGCGCCTTGTGATGCCGCTGTTTGCCGGTCGGTCCGGGCCTCGACCTCGGAACCCTTGGCGTTCGGAGACGATCCGGACGTTCGAACGGCGCGGCGAGTCAAGGGGCCGCGCCCGGCGCTCCACCAGCCCCCCACCCCGCACTACCCAAGGGGAAGGGCAAGGATCTGGCAATACTTTCGTCGGATTTAGTAGCAGGTTGCGGAAAAAGCAACCTGCTCGTCGCCCCATGGAAGGGGCGCCAAATCACGAGGTTTGAAAACCGGGTGATTTGAACGGCCTCGACGATTCCGCAGGATAGCGGAATCGGACGTTTCATAGAAACGCCCAACGGGCAAGCCCCATGGATGGGGCGAGTCACGGGACCGTCCCCGAGAGGCCGTTGCGGAAAAACCCACGGATGGGGTTTTTCCGCATCCTGTTTAGAACCGGTGGCCGACCCCCAGGTAGATGGTCGTGGCGTCGAACAGGTGGACCTCGCCGGTGAAGAACACGTTGGGGTTGACGAAGTAGTCCGCGCCCGCGAACAGGCCCAGGTAGTCCTCGCCCGTGTAGTCGTCCACCCCGCCCTTGCCGTCGAACCGGGCGTAGGACAGCCGCAGGCCGCCGTACGGGTAGAAGTACCCCACCTTGCCCGCGGCCCCGATCTCCTTGAGGGCGTACACCGACACGGCGTAGGTCTGCTGGCGGACCTTCTCGCCCCCGTCCTTGCTCTCGGCGTACTCGGCCTGGCCGTCCAGGACCAGGCGGAACCCGCTCGCCTCGTCGCTGAGCAGACCGTACTTGGCGCCCAGGGCAGCCGCCCCGCGGAGCGACCCGGAAAACGACCCGTCCCGGAAGTCCGCGTCGGCGAACCCGAGCACGCCGTACAGGTCCAGGCCGTCGGCCAGCCCCGCCTGGGCACGGAACAGCATCCGGCGGCTGGACACCTCGTCCCGGTCGCCGTCCTCCACGTCCCGCTCCACGTAGCCCAGGGTGGCCGCGACGGCCAGACGCCCCACGCCGACCGGGGCGGCGAGCCCGCCGGTCTGGGCCCCGAACGCGGGGCCGACGAGCCCCACCGCTGCCACCAACCCGATCGCCGCCGTACGTTTCGCTCCTCGTACCATGGGCCGACACCTCCTCGATGGGTTCAGGGGACGCCACCCCCGGGGACGCCCCGTTTATCACAACCCCGCCGCCCCTCCAACCCCCCCGGCGAAAAAACCGGGACGCCCTTCAGGTAGAAAGCAGCGCGATCCCCTGTTTGTACCCGAGTCCGCCGTTTCCGTGGACGAGCCCGAGGGGGGCGTCCCCGGCCCTCAGCCGGCCGGCCATCGCGACCAGGGCGTGAAGCGCCGGGTTGTTCCAGGGGGCCCGGGCCAGGTTCATGCCGCCGGTGACCGTGACCGGGTGTCCGGCGAGCACGGCGGGCAGGTCCGCCGGAGCCCGGGCGATGCCCGAGGCCAGCAGCAGCGCCAGGGGCACCACCGGGTAGCAGGTGTACGCTTCGAGCAGGGCGCGGCCGGCCCGGTACCGGCCGGCGAACGCGACCCCGGCCCGGTCGCACGCGTCCCGGTATGCCCGGGCCAGGTGGTCGTAGGCCGCGATCTCGTCCACGTGGTCCGGCCCGTCCCCCGCGGCCTCGGCCACGGCCACCCCGGCCACCAGGACCCGGCGGCCCGCCGGCACCGGGCCGGCTTCCCGGGCCGCCCCGGCCGTGGCCACCACCAGCCGTCCCTCGAAGTCCACCGACGGGTTGGCGCAGTCCACGCCCCGGAACAGGCCGGTGATCGGCTCGAACCACTGAGGGGCCGGCGGCCGGTACCGCCCCTGTTCCCGCAGGACGGCGGCGCAGTTGTGGTACAGCCGCCGGGCCAGGTCCCGGAACGCCGCATCGTCAAGGCCCCACCGGGTGCACCACGCCCGTGCGAGCCGGGTGTACAGCTCGGGGAGGGGGTGGTCCTCGCCGTACACGGCCATCAGCCGCTGCCGGCGCTCCCGGTCTCCCGCGAACTCGCTCCGGAGCCGGTCGTCCCCCGCGATCACCACCGCGTCGGCCCGCCCCGCCCGGAGCCGCCGGCACGCCTCGGCCAGCGCCTCCACCGGCGCGCACCCGCTCCGGAAGTGGTCGGGCACGAGCGGCGTGTGCCACCCGGCCGAGAGGGGGTCGATCACCAGGGTGTGCACCCGGCACCCGGCCCGGTCCAGCCGCTCCACGGCCTGCACGGCCGGGGCCAGGCTGCCGCAGCCGTCGATCCGGCAGGCGCCGGCCACCACCACGACCGGGGGCGTCACGCACCCTCCGCCGCGCAGGCGACCGCCAGCTCGGGCAGGGCCCGGTAGGCGGCCTTGAGGGCGGCCGTCTCGTCTTCGCAGCGGGGCTGCCACAGGGAACTCTCCAGCGGCAGGTCGCTGACGTAGGTGAGGGCCGCGACGTCCAACCCGTGGTGGCCGGCCGCGGCGTACAGGGCGGACAGCTCCATCTCCACGGCCCGGTAGCCCGCAGCCCGCAGGGCCAGGAGGTTCCCGCGGGACTCGAACGCGATGCTGCCGATGGTGAACAGGGGGCCGTCGCGCACGGCCAGGCCCCGGGCCGCGAGAAACCGGCCTTCCAGGCCGCTCCGGCCGGGCAGCCCGTCCAGCCGGGGCGCCGCGGCCACCAGGTCGGGGAACGGCTCGCGCACGTACCGAGCGTACCCCTCGCCGTCGGCCACCGCCGTGGGCACGAACCAGTCGCCGATCCGGTGGTCCAACCCGAGCCCGCCCACCGCGCCGGCGAACACCACGCGCCGGGCCGGGGTCAGGGACAGGAACCCCAGGCAGTCTCCCACCCGGGACGGCCCCACCCCGGTGTGGATCACCGTGACCGGCCGGCCCCGGACCGCGCCGGTGAACCCCCGGTAGAAGAACCGGGGCGCCAGCTCGGCCGTCACCGCGTCCACGTGCCGCCGGAACGCGGCCAGGGGGACGAACGGGCTCACCACCACGGCGCGGGCCACCTGGTCGGGCCGGCACCCGAACACTTCGGCCACCACCCGGTCGGGGTCGCCCAGTTCCGGGGGGTTCCGGCCGCGGTCACGCATCCAGGTCCAGCCGCTTGATCTGGTAGCGCAAGGTGCCCCGGTCCATCGAGAGCAGCCGGGCTGCGTGGGCCTTGTTGCCCCCGGCCAGCCGCAGCGCCTCCCGGATCAGGTACCGGGACACGTCGTCCACCACCTGGTCGTAGGAGATGCCCCGCAGGATCTCGGGCTCCTGGGGCACCCACACCCGGTCGTCGTCCGTCGCGTGCCCCTTGAGGATCTCGGGGGGCAGGTGCTCGGGCGAGATCCACTCGGCGTCCTCCAGGATCAGGATCCGTTCGATCGTGTTCTTGAGTTCCCTGACGTTGCCCGGCCACCGGTAGTCGAGCATCAGCCCCTCGGCCTCCCGGGTGAACCCCTGGACGTTTTTGTGGAACCGCCGGTTGGCGTCCTGGATGAAGTGCTGGGCCAGGGGCAGGATGTCGGCCTTGCGGGCCCGCAGGGGCGGCAGGGCGATGGTGATGATCTTGAGCCGGTAGTACAGGTCCTCCCGGAACCCGCCGGACCGGAGCTTGTCCTGGAGGTCCTGGTTGGTGGCGGCCAGCACCCGCACGTCCACTGGGATCTGGTCCAGCCCCCCCACCCGCCGGATCGTGCGGTCCTCCAGCACCCGGAGCAGCTTGGCCTGGAGGGCCACGTCCATGTCGCCGATCTCGTCCAGGAACAGGGTGCCGCTGTGGGCCTTCTCCACCAGCCCGATCTTGCGGGCCTTGGCGTCGGTGAACGCGCCCTTCTCGTACCCGAACAGCTCGCTCTCGAGCAGGTTGCCCGGGATCGCCGCACAGTTGATGCTGACGAACGGCTGGTCGGCCCGGGCGCTCTCGGCGTGGATCGCCCGGGCGACCATCTCCTTGCCCGTGCCGCTCTCACCCTGGATCAGCACAGTCACGTCGGGGTTGTGGGCCACCTTGCGGATCATGTCCAGCACCCGGCTCGTGGCCGGGTCGGTGCCGATGATGTTCTCCAGGGCCGTGGAACTCCTGGCCTCCTCGCGCAGGTCCTTGACCTGGCGTTTCAGGAGGTCGGCCTCCAGGGCGAGGCGCACGATCACCTCGATCTCCCGGGACTTGAACGGCTTGTTCACGTAGTCGTAGGCGCCGAACCGCATGGCCTCCACAGCGCTCTCCACGCTGCCGTACGCGGTCATCATGATCACCAGCAGGTCCGGCTGGGCCGCCTTGAACTCCCGGAGCAGGTCGGTACCCAGGGCGTCGGGCAACCGCAGATCCAGCAGGGCGAGGGAGAACTCCCCCTCCTGGAACACCCGCCGCGCCTCGTCCGCGGTGGCCGCGGTGGTCACCTGGTAGCCCTTGCGGCCGAGCATCTGGCCGAGGGACTTGCGGATCAGGGCCTCGTCGTCCACGATCAGGATCCGGCTCACCGGTCGTCCTCCTCTTTCATGGCCGGCAGGTCCACCACGAACCGGGCGCCCCGGCCCGGCGCGGCGTGCACGTCCATCCTGCCGCCGTGCTGCTGCACGATGCTGTGGGCGATGCTGAGCCCCAGGCCGGTGCCTTCGTTCTTGGTGGTGAAGAACGGGTCGAACATCCGGGCCGCGGTGGCCTCGTCCAGCCCGGGCCCGGTGTCCTCCACCGCCACCCGGCACCAGTGCCCCCCGTCGTCCCGGTGGGGCTCGGCCCACAGGCGGATTTCGCCCCCGGACGGCGTGGCCTCCAACGCGTTGATCGCCAGGTTCAGGAACACCTGTTTGAGCTTCTCCGGATCGCCCCGGAGCTTGGTGTTCTGGCGGATCTCGAAACGGAACACGACCCCCTTCTTCCGGCACTGCTGGGCAAAGGTGGCGCTCCACTCCAGGGCCTTGGCCACCCGCATCGGGCGGGACTCCACGGGCTGGGGCCGCGCGAAGTCCAGCAGGCCCCGGATGAGCGCCTCGAGCCGGTCGATCTCGCGGTTGATGTCCGCGAGCAACTCGGTGCCGGCCTCGCTCAACCCCTGTTCCTCCCGCAGGATGTCCAGGCTGATCCCGACGCCAGTCAGGGGGTTGCGGATCTCGTGGGCGATCCCGGCCGCGAGCTGACCAATGGACGCCAGGCGGTCCATGCGCTGGACCCGCTCGTCCAGGCGACGGCGCTCGGTCTGGTCCTGGATCACCACGGTGGCGCCCCGGGCGGCCCGCTCGCCCAGGGGGAACAGGCTCACCGTGCACTGCCGGGGGTCGTCCCGGGAGCCCAGGGGAAGCTCCACGCTCTCCAGGTCCGCGCCGCCGGACAGGATCCGGTCGAGCCGCTCGAGGAACCCGCCCCCCGCCAGGTATCGCCCGATCGGGTTGCCCACCGGCGGCTCGGACACGGCCAGCAGCCGGCGGGCCGCCGGGTTCATCAGGATCACCCTCCGGTCCGGGCCCAGGGCCACCACCCCGTTGGGGGTGCCGGCCAGGATGCTGTCCCGGAGGTCCCGCTCGCGCCGCACCTCGCCGAGGTACCGGGCCGCCTCGATCGCCTTGGCCGCCTGGGCCGCGAAGATCGACAGGATCTCCTCGTGGATCTCGGTGAACGGCGAACCGCCTCCCCCCTCGACCCCGAGGACCCCCACCACCCGGCCTCCGCTGTGCAGGGGAACGGCCAGCTGGTTTCGGGCCGTGACCCCAGCGTCGGGCGCCACTGCGTCCGACACCCGGAGCGGCCTGTCGTTGCGGGCCACCCACCCGGTGATGCCATAGCCCACCGGCACCCGTCTGCGCTCGGGCGCTGGTTCGCGGCCCGACCACGCTTCGAGCCGCAGGTGCTCGCCGCCCTCCTCGACCAGGTATAGCAGGCCGCCCTCGGCGCCGGTGAGGCCCACGGCCTCGGCCACCACCAGGGCGAGGAGCTGGCCGATCTCCAGGGTGGTGGTCATTTCCCGCCCGATCCGCTGGAGCGCCAGGAGTTGTTGGATCCTGGACTCGTGGGCATCGTGGAGCGCCCGGTTCTCCACCACCACCCCGAGCAGGTTGGCGAACACCCCGAGCAGGTCCACCTCGTCCCGTCCGGCAGGAGATCCCGGCCCCCGTTCCACCGCCAGCACCCCGAGCACCCGCTCGTGGTTCCACACCGGCACGCACAGCCGGTGCGCGCCGGCCGCCCGTTCGGACCACTCCTGCACCGGCCCGTCCGGGGCCACGGCGATCCACGGCCGGCCGGTGCGGCCGGCCCGGGCCACGGCCGCAGCCGGGTCCGCCGGGTCCACGGTCGCGGGGAACCCCGTTCCGCCCGTCCCCGCCTCGGCCAAGCGCTCCAGAAGGCTCCCGCTGCCGGCCAGGAGGAACGCGGTAGCCCGGCCGTACCCCCCGGCCTCGCACACGGCTTCCAGCACCTCGCACAGCACCTCGTCCCGGGATCGGGACGACGCCACGAGGGCGGTCGCCCGGTTCAGGGCGTCCAGGGGGGGGCTGGATCCGTCTTGGCGGGGCATGGTCTCGGGGCTCTCCCGGGTGCGGTGAAAATTCACTCTATAGCACGACCCCCGGCCTCCCGGACACCCCTTTTGGGGTTCCCGGCCGTTCCGGCCAGCTGCTATACTCCTGGGCCATGCAGATACACACATTAAAACAGTCGTTTTACCAGACACTTACACCACTTCTCCCCCGCTTCGCCCTTGGCATGGTCCTGGCGACGGCGGTCTCGGCCGGGCTGCCGGCCGGCGCTGCTCCCCCGGCGATCGAGGTGTTCGCGGGCTCGGCGTCCAAGCCCGCGGCCGTGGAGGCCGGGGAACGGTTCCGGGAGAAGACCGGGATCGAGGTACTGTGGCACTTCGGCGGGTCGGGCGCGGTGCTCAGCCAGATGTCCCTGTCCCGCAGGGGGGACGTGTACTTCCCGGGCTCTTCGGACTTCATGTCCCTGGCCCGGGACCGGGGGCTGGTGGACCCGACCACCGAGGTCCGGGTCGCGTACCTCGTGCCGGCGATCTCGGTAGCCCGGGGCAACCCCCTGGGGATCCGGGGCCTGGAGGACCTGGCCCG
The DNA here is from genome assembly GCA_024277875.1 of Deferrisomatales bacterium. Taxonomy (GTDB): domain Bacteria; phylum Desulfobacterota; class Deferrisomatia; order Deferrisomatales; family Deferrisomataceae; genus JAJRUI01. The sequence continues at coordinate 21,167 of JAJRUI010000030.1, read as the reverse complement.
ACCCGGCCTCCGGGTGGGCATGGCCCGGCCCGACACCGTGTGCGTGGGGCTGTACGGGGCCGAAGCCCTCGAACGGGCCGGCCTGGCCGCCCGGGTGCGGCCCAACGTGGTCAACTTCGCCGAGTCGTGCACCAAGACCGCCCAGATGCTGTCCCTGGGGGTGGTGGACGCAGTGCTCGGCTGGGACGTGTTCGAGGCCTGGGACCCGCAGCGGATCGAGACGGTCCCGTACCCGGCGAAACAGGTGCCCCGGATCGGGTACCTCCCGGCCGCGGTCTCCGCGTTCGCCCACGAACCCGAGGCCGCCCGGGCGTTCCTGGCCTTCCTGGCGGGGCCGGAGGGCCGTGCGATCTTCCGGCGCCACGGGTACCGGACCACCCTGGCCGAGGCCCGGGCCGGGGCCCGTCCCGACACGCCGGTGGGCGGGGTGTACCGCCTCCCCGACGGTTGGCGGTGAACCCGCGCCGCTGGGCGTTTCCGGCCGCCCTGGCGGTCGCGGTGATCGGTGCCCTGGGCGTCGTGGTCGCCCTGCTCGCGGCCCAGGTGGGGTACGCGGGCCTGCTGGCGCCCGTGCGTGCCCTGGCCGACCCGGGCATCCGCCACGCGGTGGGCCTGAGCCTCGGGACGGCAACGGCCGCGGCCGGTCTGGCCGTAGCCGTTGCCGTCCCGGCCGCCTACGCACTGGCCCGCCACCGGTTTCCCGGCGCGGCCGTGGTGGACACCCTGCTCGACCTGCCCGTGGTGCTGTCGCCCGTGGCCGTGGGGGTGGCCCTGCTCCTGGTGTTGCGGTCCGCGCCGGGCCGGTGGGTGGAGGACCACCTGGTCCGGTTCGTGTTCGAGGTTCCGGGCATCGTGCTCGCCCAGTTCACCGTGGCCACGGCCCTGGCGATCCGGGTGCTCAAGGCGGTGTTCCAGGGGGTGGACGTGCGCTACGAGCAGGTCGCTCGGTTCCTCGGGTGCACGCCGTGGGGCGCGTTCCGGCGGGTCACCCTGCCCCTGGCCCGGCGGGGCATCGCGGCCGCGTTCATCCTGGCGTGGGCCCGCTCGGTGGGGGAGTTCGGCGCCACCGTCACCCTGGCCGGCGCCGTGCTCGGCAAGACCGAGACGATCCCGGTGGCGATCTACCTGCGCCTGGCCGGCGTGGACGTGACCGGCGCGGTGGCCCTGATGCTGCTCCTGTCCGCCCTGAGCCTGGTGGTGCTGGCCGGCGTCCGGTTCCTCGGGGGGGGTGCGCGGTGATCCGGGCCGAGGGCCTGTGCGTCCGGTTCGGCACGTTCCGGCTCGATGGGATCGACCTGCGGGTGTCCCCGGGGGAGAGCTTCTTCGTGCTCGGGCCGTCCGGCGCGGGCAAGACCCTGCTCCTGGAGGCCCTGCTGGGCATCCGCCGCCCGGCCGCGGGCCGGGTGTTCCTGGGCGACCGGGACGTCACCCTCCTGCCCCCGGAACAGCGCCGGGTCGCGTACGTGCCCCAGGACCTGGCCCTGTTCCCCCACCTGTCGGTCCGGGACAACCTCCGGTTCGGGCTCGCCGCCCGGGGCCGCCCCCCGCCCGACGCGGACGCCCGGATCGCCCAGTGGGTGGACCTGCTGGACCTGGGCGAGGTCGCGGACCGAAAGGACGTGTCCACCCTGTCCGGGGGCGAACGCCAGCGGGTGGCCCTGGCCCGTGCCCTCGTGACCGAGCCCCGGGTGCTGTTCGTGGACGAGCCGTTCTCGTCCCTGGACGCGGCCCTGCGCCGGCGGCTCCAGGTGGAGTTCCGGCAACTCCAGCAACGCCTCGGGGTCACCGTGATCCAGGTGACCCACGACCCGGAGGAGGCGTTCCTGATGGCCGACCGCATGGCGATCCTGATGGGGGGGCGGATCGAGCAGGCCGGCCGGCCCGCCGACCTGTACAACCGGCCGGCCAACCTGCGGGTGGCCCGGTTCCTGATGCTCCAGAACCTGTACTCCGGCACGGTGGAGGGGAAGACCCCGGACGGGCTCCTGGAAGTCGCGGTGCCCGATGCTGCCGTCACCCTGCGGGCCAGCGACGGGGACGGGTTCGGGCCAGGGGACCCGGTGGTGGTGGGCATCCGGCCCGAGGAGGTGATCCTGCTCAAACCCGACCGGCCCGATCCGGCGCCCGGGGAGCACCCCAACCTGGTGGCCGGGGAGGTGGCCGGGTGGGTGGACCTGGGCCACTACCGGCTGGTGCGGCTCCGGGTGGGGCGAATCGAGCTGGACAGCTGGCTCAACATCCGGGCCGCCCGGGAGTTCCCCATGGCGCCCGGCCAGACCGTCCGGTTCCACGTGCGGCCGTGGAGCCTGTGCCTGCTGCCCCCCGAGCCCGGGAGCCCGTGAGACCGCCGGCCGGACTCAGCCCGTCCCCGGCACCCGGCCGCGCAGGTCGGCCTTGCACACCTTTCCCAGGGGGGTCCGGGGCAGGGACGGGCACACCGTCACCCGCCGGGGGCACTTGAACCGGGCCAGCCTGGCCGCGCACCACGCGGCCAGGGCGTCCGGGTCTGGGGCGGCGCCGGACCGGGGCTCCACGAACGCGTACCCGGCCTCTCCCCACTCGGGATCGGGCACGGCCACCACCGCGGCCTCGGCCACGTCCGGGTGCCGGCGCAGCACAGCCTCCACCTCGGCGGGGTACACGTTTTCCCCGCCCGAGATGTACAGGTCCTTTGCCCGCCCCACCAGGTAGTGGAACCCGTTCCGGTCGCGCCGGGCCAGGTCGCCGGTGCGGAGCCAGCCGCCCCGGAACACGCCGGCCGTGGCGTCCGGGTCGTTCCAGTACCCGGTCATCACGGTCGGCCCCCGCACCCACAGCTCTCCCTGTCCGCCGGGCTCCACGGCCCCACCCTGCCCGTCGAACAACCCCACCTCGGCGTGGCGCACCGGGCGCCCCACCGTGCCGGGCCAGTCCGCCAGTTCCCGCCCCCCGGCCCACAGGAAGATCGACGTCTCGGTCTGGCCCATCAACTGCCGGAGCCCGATACCCGCGCCGGTGCACGTGCGGATCAGGTCCTCCGGGACCGGCTCGCCCCCGACCCCGCACGCGCGGAGCCGGCCGAGCACGCGGGCGCCCCCCGCGTCCAGGAGCCTCCGGAGCACGGTGGGCACGGCCAGGAGCTGGGTGGCTCCGTCGTCCCGGACCGCCCGGAGCACCGCGTCCGGGTCGAACCGGGGGTGCAGGAGCACCGTGCACCCGGCATACAGGGCCGGGACGAGCTGGATGAACAGCCCCCCCGAGTGGAACAGGGGCAGGACCAGCAAGACCCGGTCCTGGCGCCCAAGGTCCAGGAACTCCAGGGCGTTCAAGGCGTTGAAGAACCCCTTGCGCACCGGGAGCACCGCGCCCTTGGGCCGCCCCGTGGTACCGGACGTGTACAGGATGACCTGGGCGGCCCCGGACCCGACGGGAAGAGCGTCTTCCCCGGGCGGGGCGGCCGTCTCTGCGCTCCACGGGGGGGGATCTCCCGCCACGACCCACGGACCGCTCCGCCCCGGAGCGCGATCCGCCAGCGCCGCCTGGACGAGCACCAGGGCCGGAGCGGCATCCCGGAACAGCAGGTCCAACTCCCCCGGCGCGGACCGCGCGTTCCACGGCACGAACACGGCGCCCGTGCGGGAGCACGCGAGGAACAGCACGACCATGGCCGGGTGGTTCCGGAACACGCACGCCACCCGGTCGCCCGGGCCGACACCCCGGTTCCGGAGCCACCCGGCCGCCCGGGACACCTCGCGGTCCAACACCCCGTAGGACGTGGTCCGGCCCTCGAACACCACGGCCGGTTTGTCCGGGTCCCGGGCCGCCCACCTCCGGACCCACCGGTCCACCGCCATGGCCCGGGCCCCAGCCCGGTCGTCACCCGTCACAGACGTCCTCCCTCTGGACCAGCTCCACCAACACCCCGCTCACGGGGTCCGACACGAACGCGATCAGCCCGTGGAGCCCGGGCCGGGGAAACCCTTCCAGCGGGCGCACCCCCCGACGCTCCAGCCGTTCCAGGCATCCCGGCAGATCCTCTACCCAGAACGCCAGGTGGTGGACTCCGGGGACCGGCCGGGTCACCCGGGGGTCGATCCCGACGACGGGTCCCCGGAACCGCAGAATCTCCACCGCTGCCGCCCCCACCCCGAACACCCGGGCCTCCAGGCCCACCCCGGGCAAGGTGCGGCGCTCCACCGGCGGGCCCAGGAGGTGCTCCAGAGCCCGGCACACCCCGTCCAGGTCCGCCACCACCAGGCCCACGTGGGCAAGCCCGGTCACCCCGGCGCACGAACCCGCGGGCGGGGCCCCGCAGGGCCCCGCCCGGTCCGGCCCCGTGCTCACCTCTGGAGCGGGGTTTCCACGAGTTTGCCGTTGCGCACCGCGAGCCACCCGCTGATCGGTACGAACCGGCCGCCCTGCACCTCCACCATGAACCCGTCGTCCTGGGCCTGGTGGTCGTCGGGACCGAAGCTCGCCGGGTTGATGATCCCGTTCTCCCGTCTCCCCATGGACTCCATTGCCGCGATCAGCCCATCGCGGGTCAGGTTCCGGCCAGCCGCCTCCAAGCCGTCACAAAACAGCTTGGTGTAGAAGTAGCCGTACAGGTTGTACCGGTTGGGCTCGTGGCCCGGGCGATACTTCTTCAGGATGTCCCGGTACTCCTTCATGGCCGGCAGGGGCGAGTTCACCGGGTCGGGCCACAGGGACAGCCCCCACACGCCTTCGCCCACGCCGCCGGACAGGATCAGGAACTTCTCGTCGGTCAGGGGCCCCGACGAGATCAGCTTGGTCTTCTTCCACCCGATCTTGGCCGCCTCCTTGAGCACCTGGGCGCCCGGGCCGGGCACCAGGGCCAGAAGACACGCGTCCAGGCCGGCCGCGGCCATCTTGGCCACCTGGGGCGACACGTCCGTGGCGCCCCGTTTCACGGACTCAGCCGCCGCCACGGTGAGGCCCTTGGCCTCGAGTTCCTTCTTCAGCGTACCGAGGAAGAACTTCCCGTACGCGTCGTCCTGGTAGATGATCCCGATGCGCTCGAAGCCCTTCTTCTCGAGCAGCCACCGGGTGACGATCTGGGTCTGGGTATCGTAATAGGTGTACGAGGTGAACACGTACTTCTTCCCGTGGAGCCGAGAACTCCCCTGGAACGGGAAGAACAGCGGCACTTTCTTCTGTTCCAGGTACGGCACCACGGCCAGCACCGGCGACGTGCCCTGGTTGATCAGGACCGCGAAGACCTTGTCCTGCTCCACCAGACGTTTCATGTTGGCCACCGCGTTCTGGGGTTTGTACCCGTCGTCGTACCATTTCCACTTGATCTTGCGGCCGTGGATGCCGCCGTTGGCGTTCACGTACTCCAGGTACGCCTCCATCCCGGCGACCTCCTCGGTCCCCGGGAACACCAGGGGACCCGAGAAGGACTGGGACGTACCAACCAGGATCGTGTCGTCGGTCACCCCCGTCTCCGCGCCGGCCAGGGGCGCCAGCCCCAGGATCCCGGCGGCCAGAACACCCAACCACCCCATCGCTCGCCTCATGGTCTGCCTCCTCTTCCCCCGCGTGTCGGGTCACACCGCTCAACCTCGCAACCGGGCCCCGGCGGCCCGGAACAACCCCTGCAAGCCGTTGGGCAGCGCGATCATGCACACCACCACCGCCAAGCCGAAAATGAGCGCCCTGAAGTCCTGGAACGCGGCCAGGTACTGGTCGAGCACCGTGAGCAGGGCCGCCCCCAGGATCGAGCCCCCGATGCTCCCCATGCCCCCCAGGATCACCATGGCCACGAAGTCGATCGACAGCTCGATCGAGAACGCGTCCGGCGAGATGTACGAGACCACGTACGCGAACAGGGCCCCGGCCATGCCCGTGTAGAACGCGCTCACCACGAACGCCAGGGTGCGGTAGAAAGGGGTGCTGATCCCCACGCACTCGGCCGCCACCCCGCTTTCGCGCAGCGCCGTGAGCGCCCGCCCCACCTTGGACCGGGCCAGGTTCGAGGCGGTCACCACCGTGAGCACGGCCACCGCGAGCACGAGCCAGAACTTCTGCTCGTCGGTCTCCAGGGACACCCCGAACCAGGTGGGGGCCAGCACGTACATGCCGTCGGCCCCACCGGTCCACGCGTCGAGTTGGAGGATCGCCTCGCTCACCACCACCCCGAAGGCCAGGGTGGCCATGGCGATGTAGAACCCCGCCAGCCGGAGGGCTGGCAGGCCAATCACGACGCCCAGGACGGCGGACACGGTGCCCGCGGCCAGCAGGGCCCACCCCACCCCCAGCCCGGGGGCGTGCTGGCCCACCAGCGCGGCCACGTACGCACCGACGGCCAGGAACCCCGCGTGACCCGCGCTGATCTGGCCGGTGAACCCCATCAGCACGTTGAGCCCCACGGCCACCACCACGTACACCAGCAACAGGTTCACCACGAACAGGCCGAGGGTGCCCTTGAGCCACCACAGACCAGCGGCGCCCCCCGCCCACAGCAGGACCCTCCACGCCCAGGTCATACCTTCCGGATCTCCTTCTCCCCCAGGAACCCCTGGGGCCGCACCACGAGAACCCCGAGCACGACGAGGAACGGCACCATGTTTTTGATCTGCCCCGCCAGGTACCCCCCGGCCAGGTTCTCGATCACCCCCAGGGCCATGCCCCCGGCGATGGCCCCGGGAAACGACCCCCACCCCCCGAGGATCGCGGCGGCGAACGCGGGGATCACCACCGCACCCATGTGGGTGGACAGGTTCAGCACCGGTGCGATCAGGGCCCCGGCCAGCCCGCTCACCGCGGCAGACAGCACCCACACCGCAGCGAACACCCGGCGCACCTCCACCCCCATGAGCTGGGCGGCCTCGGGCCGCTCGCACACCGCCCGCATGGCGACGCCGTGGCGGGTGTACCGGAAGAACGCGAACAACCCCGCCATGATCCCCACGGCCACCGCGATCGTGCCCAGGTTCAGGGGGGTGACCACCACCGGGCCGAAGGTCACCGGGCGCACCGGGAACAGCCCTGGAAACGGGAACTCGTCGTGGGACCACACCAGGCCCGCCAGGCTCCGGAGCACGATGCTCAGGCCCATGGTGATGATGAACACGTTGAAGTGGGGCTGGTCGGCCGCCGGCCGGATCACCACGAACTGGATCACCAACCCCACAACCCCGCTCAGGACCACGGCGCCCGCCACGGCCATCGACACCGGCAGGTGCAGGTCGGTGTACAGGGTGTAGCCCAGGAACGCCCCGACCATGGCCATCTCGCCCTGGGCGAAGTTCACGTGCTCGGTGGCCTTGTAGATCAGGGTGAGCCCCAGGGCCACCAGCGCGTAGATGCACCCGGTGGCCAGGCCGCTGACGACGAGTTGCCAGAACATGTCAGGCCCCCTCGGGCCGCCGGCCCCGGCCCGGGAATCGGTCGGCAAAGATGCTCAGACGCAACATGGTGTCCTCTTCGCAGCAACCTCGGCCCTCGATCGCCGGTCGGCCCCCCCCTGATCTGGTACGGCAGCCCCCACCCCCCGGGGGAAGACGGCCTCCGATCTTTCTAGCCTTCTAGCTTTCTAGCAGGATGCGGAAAACCCCATCCGTGGGGCGCGTAGCAGGTTGCTTTTCCCGCAACCTGCTAGCCCCCCAGGTACGCCCGCTTCACCGCGGGATCCTCGAGGAGTTCGGCAGGGGCGCCGTGGCGCACGACCCGGCCGGTCTCCAGCAGGTACGCGTAGTCCGCCACCTGGAGGGCCATGTGCGCGTTCTGTTCCACGAGGAGCACGGTGGTACCCTCCCGGTGGATCTGCCGGAGGACCTGGAAGATCTCGCGCACGAGCAGGGGGGCCAGCCCCAGGCTCGGCTCGTCCAACAACAGGAGCCGAGGCCGGGCCATGAGCGCCCGGCCGATGGCCAGCATCTGCTGCTCGCCCCCGGACAGGGTGCCCGCCCGCTGCCCCAGGCGTTCCCCGAGCACGGGAAACAGCCGGAACACCCGCTCCCGGTCCTGCGCCACCTCGGCCGCGTCCCGGCGGGTGTACGCGCCCATGCGGAGGTTCTCAGCCACGGTGAGGTGGGCGAAGACCTCCCGCCCCTCGGGCACCAAGCCGATGCCCAGCCGGACCACCCGGGCCGTGCGCAGTCCCCCGATGTCGCGCGCCCCGAGCCGCACGTCCCCGCTCCACGGCTTCAGGAGCCCCATCACGGTGCGCATGACCGTGGTCTTGCCCGCGCCGTTGGCGCCCAGCAGGGCCACGATCCGGCCGCTGTCCACCCGGAGGGAGACGTCCCGGAGCACCGGGGTCTTGCCGTAGCCCACGGTCACGTCCCGGAGCGCTAGCACGCCGTCTCCCCCAGGTACGCCTCCACCACGGCCGGGTCCGCCCGGACGCGTTCGGGCCCGCCCTCGGCCAGGATCCGGCCGAAACTCAGCACGCACACCCGGTCGGACAGCCCCATCACGAACCGCATGTTGTGTTCCACCAGCAGGAGCGTGACCCCCCGCTCGTCCCGGATCCGGTGGATCGTGTCCATCAACTCGCCGGTCTCCCGGTCGTTGAGCCCGGCAGCCGGTTCGTCCAGCAGGAGCACCCCAGGACCGGTGGCCAGGGCCCGGGCGATTTCCACCTTCTTCTGCACGCCGTAGGGGAGGTCGTCCACCGGGGAGTTCGCGTAGCCTTCGACGCCGAGGAACGCCAGCAAGCCGCGGGCCTCCTCCCGGGCCCGCCGTTCCTCCCGCCGGACGCCGGGATCGAACACCAGTCCCCGGAAGAATCCGTACCCCAGGTGCCGGTGTCCCCCGGCCAGAACGTTCTCCAGGGCAGTCATGCCGGAGAACAGCTCCAGGTTCTGGAAACTCCGGGCCATGCCCATGCGGCTGATCCGACTCGGCCGCAGCCCGTCCACCCGCCTTCCCCGGAACAGCACCCGCCCCTCGGCGGGCCGGTGGATCCCGCTGACCACGTTGAACAGGGTGGACTTGCCCGCGCCGTTGGGGCCGATGATCGAGTAGATCTCTCCCTTGGAGACCTCGAACGAACACCGGTTCAACGCTCGAAGACCGCCAAAGTCTACGGAAACGTTGTCCACCGACAGAATCGTACGATCCGTGTCCCTGGCTCCCATGATTCCCCATTAAAACACTATTTTATATCACCCGCAATCTGGACCGTCCTTCGGCTCACCGAAACCGCCACCGCCGCCGGCCACCTGGGTGAACACGGTGCCCTCGGGCACCCCCTCGACCAGGTCCAGGCTGCGGGGTCGGACCCGCCGGCCGTCGGGGTAGTCCAGGAACAGCCGGTTCCGGCCCCCGGCAGCGCCCCCGGCCAGCCCGAACGCGCGGCTCTCCTCGACCAGCCCGTCCCCGAACACCACCAGCCGGTCCACCGGCGCCCCGAACCGGATCCGGGTCACGACGCCCCGCCCCCCCCGCCACCGCCCCCGGCCGGCGGTCCCCGGCGCGTACTCGTGCCGCACCAGCCGGTGGGGCACGGCCGCCTCGAACATCTCGGGGTCCTGGGCCAGGATGCCCCCGGCGCAGTTGATCAGCCCGATGTGGTCGTAGCCGTCCTGCCCCTCCAGGGCCCCGCCCCCCCCTTTCAGGGCGTTGAACAGGATGTCCACGTACGGGCTGTCGCCGTCGCGGGGGTCCGTGCCGGCGATCACCACGGCCAGCATCCGGTTCCACCCGGCTGTCACGCGGTCGGGCCTGGCCTGGAAGAACGCCCGGAACAGGGCGTCGGCGTGGGCGCCGGTGAGGGTGTTCCCGAACCCGGTGGCACACGGGTACCGGGCGGCGAGGATCGAGCCGGCGGGCAGATCGATCCCGATCGGCCGGAGCATGCCGTCGTTGTGCGGAATGTCCGGCGCCAGGATCATGAGCAGGGTGAGCACGGCTGCGGACAGGGACGCCGATGCGGGCGCATTGATGAACCCGCCGGTCTGGGGGGAGGTGCCCTCGTACGAGATCCGGACGGTCCCCTCCCGGATCTCGACCCGGCACCGGATCCACAGGGGGCTGCCCCACTCCTCTGCCCCGGCATACACCGGCGCCTCGCCCCGGTACACCCCGTCGGGAAACTCCCGGATCGCCGCCCGCATGCGCCGCTCGGTGGCGTCCATGAGGCCCTCGATCCCCCGGAGGAACCCGTCCTCGCCCGACCGGGCGAGGATCCGAAGCAGTCCGCGCTCCCCCACCACGCACGCGCCCATGGACGCCTCCAGGTCCTCGGCCACCACGGGATAGCGGATGTTGGCGAAGACGAGGTCCCACACGTCCCGCAACCGCCGGCCCCGGGCCACCACCCGCACCGGGGGGATCCGCAGCCCTTCCTGCCACACCTCCGTGGCCCTGGGGTTGTACCCCCCGCCCACCGCGCCCCCGATGTCGGCCTGGTGCCCCTTGACCGCCACCCACGCCACCAGCGCACCCCGGAAGAACACCGGCCGGAACACGCACAGGTCTGCGAGCTGGTTTCCGCCCCGGAACACGTCGTTGTGCAGGAACACGTCACCCGGGTGCACGTCGTCCCCGAACGCCCCGATCACCGCGCGAAGGGACGGCTGCACGGCGAACGCCAGAACCGGGATGTACTCGGTCTGCTCGAGAACCCGCCCCCGGGCGTCGTACACCCCGGTCACGAAATCCCGGGCCTCGGCCAGGATCGGGGACCGGGCCGTGTGCAGGAGGGACAGACCCATCTCCCGGGTGAGACTCTTGAGGCGGTGTTGGAGGATGGCCACCTCTGCCGAGGAAGGGCCCGGCCGGGAAGCCCCGGCAGCGCCTCCAGAGGGCGGCCGGCGCGTCACGAGCCGGCTCCCCCGGGCTCCACCTCGACCCACCGGGCCTTGTGTTCGGGCCGGGGCAGGCTTCCGGCCGGCACCCACTCGATGGCAGGACGGACCCGGAGCCGCGAGCGCATGGCCTCCACGATCTCCGCCTCGAGCCCCGGCACCGCCCCCCGGGCGAGCCCCTCCCCCTGCTCCACCCGGAGCCGCAGGGGCGTGTCCACCCGTGGGCCCGGCCGTGGAAGGACGATCCTGAACTGGCCGGTCACCCGGGGCACGAACGCTGCCAGCACGCCGTGGACCGCGGCCGGGAACAGATTCACCCCCTTCACGAGGAGCATGTCGTCGGCCCGGCCCACGATCGCGAACCGGAGCCCGGGAAGGCCGCACGGGCACGGCGCCGTTCGCACCCGGACCACGTCCCCGAAGCTCATCCGGAGGAACGGCCCGCCCTCCCACGCCAGGAAGGTGACCACCAGTTCCCCCTCGGCCCCGTCGTCCAGAGCCACGGGGGCCCGGCTTCCCGGGGTCACCAGCTCCATGACGCAGTGGTCACCCGAGACGAAGTGCATGCCGTCGTGGGCGTGGCAGGTGATCCCGTGGAACGCGTGGCCGCCCCCGGTGTGGTCGAATACCCGGGCCCCCAGCCCCTCTTCCAGGGCCTGCCGCACGGCCAACTCGGAGCCCCCGGGCTCCCCGGCCGCGAAGAACCACCGGATGCCCAACTCCCGGAGGGGAACCCCCAGGACTCCCGGGCACCGTTCCACCAGGTGCAGGGCGAAACTCGGGGTGGCGACGAGGGCGTCGGGGCGGGTGAGCCGGCAGAACTCGAGAACCCTCCGGGCGCCCCCGTCCACCCCCACGGGCACCACCGCGGCTCCCAGGTGCATGATGCCCTGGGACAGGGGCAGTCCGCCGGTGAACATGGACAGGGACAGCGCCTGGAGCACCACATTCCCCGGCCGCACCCCTGCCCGCCAGTACTTGCGGGCGTGCATCTCGTTGACCACGGCGACGTCGTGGGCGGTGAGGGTGTACAGCGTGGGGGTGCCGGTGGTGCCCGACGTCGCGTTGACCCGGACGATCGCGTCCCGGGGCGCGCAGGTGATGCCGCCGAACGGGTGGCCGAGGCGCTCCAGGCTCCCGTCCTGGGCCTGCCGGAGGTCCTCCTTGGTGAGCACCGGGATCCGGGCGAAGTCGTCCCAGCACCGGACGTCCCCCGGACGCACGCCGGCTCCGTCCAGGCGATCCCGGTAGTACGGGGAACGGTCGTAGACGTACCGGAGCTGGGGCCCGAGGCGCCGCCACTGGAGCTCCCGGAGCCGGTCCTGCGAAAGGGTCTCCACCCCGGCGTTCCAGAGCCGGTCGGACGGGCGGGGGGGCCGGTCCGTCCGGAGCGTGACGCGATCCGGGATCACCCCGCCCTCCCCACGGCCCCGAGCCGGAACGAGCACTCCGGCGCTCCGTGGGCCGCGCACGCGACCTCGGCGCACGCGGCCGGCTCTCCGAACACCTGCTCCCACACCCCCGCGAGAACCCCCCGGACCAGATGGCAGACCGGCCCGGTCGCGGGCTGCGCAGCCTCGGCGAACGGCGAGTGGCGCAGCAGCACCTCGGCGCCCCCTTCCGTCCAGGAGATCCCGAACCGGCCCCACCCGATCGCGCCCCCCGAGGCCAGGACCGCCTCCGCGGCGTCCCGGCCGGACAGCCCGGCTGCCTGCACGGCCCGGGCGGCCAGGACGCCGCCCGTCCGCCCGCCGGCCACCAGGAGCGCGACGACCCGGGCGTCCCCTGACGCGACCACTGGAGCCAGGGTCTCGGGGCGGACCAGGAGGTACCGGTGTCCGGCCAGGCACACCCGCCCCGACTGGGGGTCGAGCTCCAACAGGTCGCGAAGGTCCCGGGGCTGCGTCACGATTCCTCCTGCCCCCCCGGGGAAAGGGCTCCCGGCACCGAGTGGCGTTGCCGGACGCCCCCTGGACCCCGTGGCCGGTCCGCCACCGAGCCGAAACGACCAAGATCCCGCTGGCAATAGTTGCGGCCCGGCGGGGCGTTGTCAAACGGGCAGCACAGGGGCCCCCTCTGCACGGGGAACCAGAACACCCGGGTTTGCCACACGGGCGCTCCCGGGCCTTTGCAAAACGGGCCGGGGCGTACTACGGTTCTGACGGCCCGGCCGAACCGTTCCCGGAGGAGGCACCGATGACGAACCGCTGCGGGGGCGCCGCCCCGGGAACCGCACCCGCGGGCTGCGGCGACCAGCGCCTTCTCTCCCGGCGGAGCTCGCCGTGAACCCCACGCCCTTTCCCGTTTTTGCGCTGGTCGCGGCAGCCGCGGTGCTGGTGGGCGGCCCGGTCCGCGCAGCGGTCCGGCCCTCCCAGGTGCTCGTGCTGTACAACGCGGACTGGACCGGGGACGCGCCCCTCACCGGCCCGGGCCAGGACTCCCGGGAAATCGCCGAACACTACGTGCGGCTGCACACCGACCCGGCGACCCGAGAAAGGCCGTACCTCCTCGGCCTCCGGTGCCGCCACCGCATGGGCCACCTGGACGGGGACCACCTGGTGGAAGACAGCGCGGACAACGGCTCGGGGGTCGTGATGCAAAAGAGGGGACGGGTGCTGGGCCCGGCCGGGGGCCTGAGGGACAGCCGGTTCGTGGAACTCTCGCTCCCCGCAAACGAGGAGGGCTGGCGGTTCGACACCCTGCGGGTCTGGCTCCGCCCGGGCCGGGGCGATCCCGTCCAGGTGGTGGCGGGCGGGAAAGGCCGCTTCCCCGGCCGGGTCTCCGTCCGGGAAGACGGCGCCTGGAACGTCCGGGCCGACGGCCGGGCGCTGGTCCCCGGCGAATTCACGGCCGGGGCCGCGATCGAGGACGCGGCAGGCGGGCTGCACACCTGGAAGGCCGCGTACGCCGACGTGTTCGACGTGTCGCGCAGCCGTACCGGCCCCGACGGCGTGCGGGACGACCGCAACTACCTCGAGGATGTGGAACGGCCGCTGAAAGCGTTCCTGGAGGATCCGGCCAACGCGCGGCCGGACGGTACGCTGCTCAAGGACCACGTCCTGTTTTTCGTGGTGTGCTACGGCCTGCCCAAGACCGCCGCGGCCACGTTCGGCGTGGCCCGGGGCATCACCGGCCGGCACGCGGACCACGGGGCTGCGATCGCCCTGGAACAACGGCTCCAGCTCGCCTACTACGACGTGGAGGGCGCCCAGGGGTTCGCGCCCCGGCCCCTGCGCTTTGCCGGGGACGCCCCGTTCACCGCCTACCTGTTTCGCGCGCCCCAGGCCTGGCCCCTGTACGGGGGCAAGGCCAACCCGTTCCTGCACCCCCTGGCGTACCGGAAGGACAAGGGCGACCTGGCCGGCATCCCGGCTCCGCCGCGGTTCGATCCCCGGAGCCGGGCCGTGCGGCCGGCGCGGCACCTGTTTTTCGCGATGCGGGTGGACGGCACCGACCCGCTCCAGGCCCGGGGCCTCGTGGACCGGGCCGTGTACGCGTCCCGCCACGCCGGCCCGGACATGGGCAGGACGCCCGGGGCGACCCCGGACCGCGGCGGGGACCGGGTGGAAGGGGCCGGCGGCAGCCCGGCAGCAGAGCTGTTCTGGTCCCGGGGCTTCCGCCACCTGTACGTCCGGCACACCGGCGGGAACCGGCTCGCCCTGTTCCTGCTGAAGCCGGGCGTCGGGTTCTGGAACGACGCCGACGTGTTCCTGCCCGGCGGCGTCCAGAGCAGGGTGATCTCCCACAACGGCTGGTCGAACCCGGCCGCCGAGATGCTCGACGCCCTGGACCGGGGGGTCTCGGCCACGGCCGGCGCGGCCCGGGTGTACCGGGGTGCGCCCCACATCCATGACAAGAGCTGGTGGGACGACGAAATCCTCTACCCCCTGCTCCTCCGGGGCTACACCGCGGGCGAAGCCCTCCTGGCCAACCAGATCCACCTCGGGTGGGTCACCTCGTTCGTGGGCGACCCGTTGTACCGCCTCCCACCGGTGCCCGAACCCGACGGGCAGCCCCCCCGGATCGCTCCCGCCGGGGTCCGCACCTTCCGGTACGTGACCGAGCAGGGCCGAAAGGCGCTGCGGGTGTCGGTGGACCTGGCAACGGACGGCGGCCCCGAGGTGGCCCAGATGCGGATCACCGCCGGCGATCAGACCGTCGTGAGCCCCACCTTCGAGGCCCGGCCCCGGGTGAGCCTCCTCCGCACGCGGGCCGTGGACCAGGGCCCGTGGAAGGTCGAACTCCTCGACCCGTACGGGAACCGCAGCGAGGTGACGTGGGAAGCGGGACCGGTTCCGGGCCGGTGAGCCGGCGCAATCGGCGCCCCGGACCGCGTCCCATCACAAAATCCTTGCAAGGCGTCAGTCCTCCCGGGTGGGCAGCCGGACGAGGTACACGGTGACGGCGACTGCGATCCCGAACATGAGAGCGCGGACCCAAACCAGGGGCACCACCAGGGAGGACAGGCCGATCGACACCCAGATCACGGCGATCGCCGCGCGCCTGGCGCGCCGGGGCACGGCGCCGTCCCGGTAGGCGCGCACCACCGGGCCGAGCCGCGGGTGGCCCAGGAGCCACCGGTGCAGGCGCTCGGAGCTGCGCGCGAAGCACGCGGCCGCCAGGAGCAGCAACGGCACGGTGGGCAGCACGGGCACGAACACGCCCACCACGGCCACGGCCACGGACAGGGCGCCCACGGCCGCGAGCGCGGCCCGCAGCGCCCTATCCCGCGCCGGCGCCACCGGGCCCCCCGCTGCCCGCGACCCCAGAACCGGCCAGGACACCGCCCATGAACCGGCACGGGTTGTCCCACAGCACGGCCCGCTCCACCTCGGGCGGCAGGCCCAGGCCGCGGACGCCCGCCAGGTATTCGAGCACCTCGCCCAGCCGGTACAGGAACGCGTCGGAGCCGAAGCACACCCGGTCGGCGTACCGGCACAGGAACGCCCGGTACCCGTCCGGGTCCCGGCGCAGGTGGGGTAGCAGGGACGCGGTGTCGGTGTACAGGTTGGGAAACCGGTCCAGGAACGGGGCGAACGCCTTGCGGCCGATGCCGCAGTGGGCCAGGTCCACCCGGACCCTGGGAAACTCCGTGAGCAGCGCTTCCAGGAACGCGCCGTGGCGGCGGGCGTCCAGGTGGTACACCACGGGCAGGTCCCGGTCCTGGGCGAACGCGAAGATCGCCCGCTCCCGGTCCCGGTACTGGCCCTGGGTGATCCCCAGGGTCTCGGGCACCCCCCGGACCCCGATGTCGTTGTGCTCGTCGGGCAGGTAGATGCCCTTGAGCCCCCGGAACCCCCGGTCCACGCAGTCCCCGAGCAGGGCGGCCACGTCCCCCCACAGTTGCCGGGTGTCCACGAACGGCAGGAGCGCCGGCGCGTGGGCCCGGGTGAACGCCAGCAGATCCCGGGCCTCGTCCAGGTCCGGGTCGCCCCGGTGGTTCACCGACGCGGGCAGCAACCGCCGGGCCGCGGCCCGGTCGAGCACCGGGTTGACGAGCCCGATCACCACCAGGCGCCGGACCCCGGCGCCGGCCAGCCGGGCCAGCCCCCGGGCAACGCCGGCCCTGTCGGCCGGGCCGGCGAAGCAGTGGGTGTGCACGTCGATCACGGGGACCTGCACGGAAACCTCCACCCCGGAAGGCGAGCGGGCCGGGGCCCGGTGGGGCCCCGGCCCGGCCGCCGGATCGGGAAACCGGGAAGAAAGACTACGCCTTGGGCTTGCCCAGGACGGCCTCGAACGCGTCGTCGTCCATCAGGGCGCCCTCGGCCACCAGCTGCCGGTACTTGATGAAGTCGATCACGTCCTCACCGGTGAGCTTGCGGGTCGAGAACGCGGTGAACCCGAGGAACGCCTCGCCCATCATGTTGGCGGCGAGCCAGTGCCGGTTGGGCAGCTTGGCCTGGTCCCAGAAGAACTTCTTCTTGGCCCGGATCGCGTCGATCGACATCTGGAGGCACCCGGGGAACAGGTTGGCGAACCGCCACACGATCTCGTCCACCGTGCGGTCCAGCAGCTCGAAATCGGTGCTGCACGCCTTCATCAGCGCCTTGGCCGCCTTGGCCTCCTCGCCAGTCTTCATCTCGCCGTACACGATCTCACCGTCGCGCACGTAGTCCTCGGTGATCACCAGGGGGTTCCGGATGAACGCCCCGTCCTTCTTGAGCACCGGCACCACCTTGGACACCAGGTTCTTGGCCTTCATCTTGTAAGCCGACCACGTCTCGCACGAGATGCAGTTCCACATGGCGTCTTCCATGGACAGGAACCACGGCAGGAAGTCGGTGGACCCGCCCACCGGGGCCGAGCCGTGCTTGGGCCCGGCCTGGCCGAAGATCGCCAGGTCCGAGGTCACGGCCAGGTCGCACGCCATGCCGATCTCCTGGCCGCCGGCCACCCGCATGCCGTTGACCCGGCAGATCACCGGCTTCTTGCAATTGAGGATCGCGTCGACCATGGCGTTGAACAGGTCCATGTACTCGCCATACTCGTTGGGCCGCTTGGAGTAGTACTGGGAGTACTCCACGGTATTGCCGCCGGTGCAGAACGCCTTGTCGCCGGTGCCGGTGAACACCACGGCCACCACGCTCCGGTCGCCGGACGCGGCCGTGAACCCGGCGATCACACCCTTGACCATCTCGGTGGTGTACGAGTTGTACTGCCTGGGGTTGTTCAAGGTGATCCACGCGGTGTACAGCCCGGGCACGTCGTTGCCGTCGGGGTCCTTGAGGGGCCGCTTCTCGTACATCGTGCACGGCGCTTCGGTGCCCCAGTGCTCGGAACCGAACAGGCTGTGGTTCTTCATCTTGTTGTCGCGGGGCAACCAGTCGAGGCTCATCGTCGTCGTCTCCTTGTTGGGGGCGG
This sequence comes from Deferrisomatales bacterium, assembly GCA_024277875.1. GTDB lineage: Bacteria > Desulfobacterota > Deferrisomatia > Deferrisomatales > Deferrisomataceae > JAJRUI01. The sequence continues at coordinate 3,546 of JAJRUI010000030.1, read as the reverse complement.
TGATCGGTAATCAGTGATCAGTGATCGGTCACAAGTCACGAACTTCAGAAATCCGGCTCGAGCACCACGCGTTTTTCGATCTCCCGGTGGTGGACGCCCTCGAACACCTCGCGGATCTGGCTCATGGGCCGGGTCTCGATGAACGGCTCCACCTGGACCTTGCCGCTCTGCACCAGTTCGAGCACGGCCGGGTAGTGCTGGGGCAGGCAACCCCAGGTGCCGATCAGCTCGGCGTCGAACGCCATCAGCTTGGACAGCATGTACTCGGTCTTGGCCATGGTGTAGCCCACCACCACCATCTTGCCCACGAACGACAGGAGCTGCAGCCCGATCTCCTGGCCGGGCTTGGACCCGGACACCTCGAAGATCTTCCACCCCTGGTTGTGGGGCAGGCCGCTGTCCTTGCAGATCTGGCGGAACGCGCCCTGGACGTCCCGGGGCGACTTGCCCATCGAGTTTATGACCGCGTCGGCGCCGTACCGGAGCGACCGCTCCAGCTTGGCGTCGTCGATGTCGATGCCCACCACGCACTTGGCGCCGAGGGCCTTGGCCATCTGGGTCATGTACACCCCGACCCCGCCGCAGCACCCGATCACCACCACCCGGTCGCCCTCGGCCAGGCCGGCGCGCATGGCCGCCTGGTACGGGGTGGTAACCGCGTCGGCGATCACGGCCAGGTGGGACAGGGGCACGTCCCGCCGGTCCACCACGCACAGGTCCCGGTACGGCACGACCATGTGGCTGGAGAACCCGCCGTAGATGCCCACGCTGTTGCCCGGCATCTTCTGGGCCAGGCACCGGTTGCCCCGCCCCGACTTGCAGATCTCGCACTCGCCGCACGGCATCACCGCGGGCACGATCACCTCCTTGCCGAGCCAGTCGTCCGGGCCGGCCACCACGGTGCCGCTGATCTCGTGGCCCAGGGTCAGGGGCGGCGGGTTCACCGTGGGCACCCCCAGGTAGAAGTAGGACAGGTCGGTGTGGCACACGCCGCACCCGGCGATCTCCACGAGCACGTCCCCGTCGCCCAGGGGGGGCACGTCCACCTCGGTGCGCTCCATCACCCCGGCGTCGCCGGTTTTTGGATCGGTGGGCTTGACCATCTGCCACGTCTGGATCTTGCTCGGTACGCTCATGACGTCCTCCCTTTTCCAATGGGGCCGCGGTGGCGGCCCGCAGATTCCCGATCCGTCCGCCCCGTCACGCGGCCAGAAGCACCCACGCGCCCAGGGCCAGGCACACCCCGATCCCCAGGGGCACGGTGCGCCGGAGGATCCGCCCTTCCATCCCGGCCGCGTCGCAAAGCGGCGTGGCCAGGGCGATCTTGAGGGGGCTGGACACGCTGCCCACGCTCGCCCCCACGGCCAGCACCGACGCCAGCACCGACGGCGACACCCCCAGGTACCCGGCCGCGGCCACCTGGAACTTGCCGAACAACATGATGCTGGCCACCCCGTACCCGGTGAGGAACGTGCCCACCCACCCGAGGAGCGGCGCGAACAAGGGGTACCACTCGCCGGTGTACCGGTAGGTGCCCCGGGCCAGCACCACAGCCAGGTTGCGGGCCTCGTCCACGCGGCCGAAGTCTGCCGCGTACCCAGAGAAAGCCACCATCTGGCCCATGGCGCCGAACAGGGCCATGGCCACCACCGGCCGCCACGCCTTGGACGCGGACGCCCGGAGCAGCCGGCCCCGCTCCCCCGCCTCGAACGGCAGCACGACCAGGGCCAGGACGAGGGCGGCAAGCAGGTAGGTGTACGCGTCGAACAGCGGCCGCAGGGTCACCGTGTGCACGGGCACCACCGACAGGTCCACGGTAACGGCGGCCCGGGTCCACGCCCGGACGGACGGCGCCAGGTTGACCACGGACAGCCCGGCGATGATCAGGGCGAACGGCGCGAAGTCCCGCAAGATCTCCCGGTCGGGCACCAGCCCCCTGCGGCCGGCGGCCAGGAGCACGGCGATCACGGCGATCCCGCCGAACATGGCCGACACCGGCACCCCGATCCACCGGACCGACGCCCACGCCACCAGCCCGGCGACGAGCCCGACCCCGGCGAACAGGGGCGCCTGGCGGGCCACGGCCCGGGGCCCGGCCACGAACCCCGGCACCGAGACCGACAGGAGCACGGTGGGCAGCACCGACAGCACGGCCACGTCTGCGCCGAGCAGGGCGGCCGGGATGCCGGTGACCGCGGCGAGCACCGTGACGATGATGCCGGCCAGGGCCAGGGTCATCAGGCCCGCGTACCCCACGATCGACAGGGCTGCCGACGCGGTGGGCGACAGGCCGGACGCCCGGAGCATGGGGGCGAGCACCGGCTCGGCGATCACCCCGGCCCCCTCCATAAAGTTGCCCACCCCCATGGTCAGCAGGGCCGTGCGGTGCCAGTCCCCCCGCACCCGATCGGCGTACCACCGCACGATCCGGGGCAGGCTTCCCTTGGCCAGGCACACCGTGGACAGCCCCACCCCGGCCACCACCACCAGGAGCAGGGGCAGGGTGGTGGCGACGCCGTCCAGGCCGGCCCGCACGAGTACGGCCCACGGGGTGTGGAACCCCCACGCGCACAGCGCCAGCGTGTACACGAGGCCAGCCGCGGCCAGGTCCAGGGCCGGCCGCCTGAGGCCCACGGCCAGCACCAGCACCAGCACCACCGGGGACCAGGCCAGCGCGTAGGCGAGCCCGGGCGGCACGGGTCAGGCCTCCCCGCCCCAGCCGCCCGCGTCCAGGGCGGCCAGGAACCCGTCCACGGTCTCGACCCGCAGCAGGGGCCACAAGGCGTTGTTGCGGTACAGCCCCAGGCACTGCTCGTGCACCGCGGGTTTGTGGGCTGCGGACGCGTCCTCCAGCACCACCGCCCGGAAGTCGTGGGCCACCGCGTCCAGGGCCGTGGCCATCACGCAAAACGGGGTGGAGATGCCGGTGACCGCCACGGTGTCAACCCCCAGGGTGCGCAGGGTCTGGTCCAGGTCGGTCTTGAAGAACGCCGAGAACCGCCGCTTGGGCACCACGTGGTCCCCGGGCTCGGGCCCCAGCTCCGGCACGACCTCGGCGCCCGGGGTGCCCCGCAGGGCGTGGGGGGGCATCCGCCCCCCGAACAGGAAGTCGCCGGGCAGGAACGAGTCGTTGGCGAACACCACGGGCAGGCCCCGGGCCCGCACCGCGGCGGCGGCCCGCCGGATCGCGGGCACGATCGCCCGGCCCTCGCGCTGGATCGCGCCGTGCGCGCCGGTGCCGAGGTTGTCCTTCAGCATGTCCACGACCACCACGGCCGCCCTCACCGGCCAGCCTCCGGTCCCGTGCCCCCGGCCCGCCGGGTGCTCAGCAGTGTTTCCACCGGGGGGGGCGCTTCTCCAGGAACGCCTGGAGTCCCTCCTGGGCGTCCTCGGTGACCATCAGCTCGTCCAGGTACACCCGCTCAACCTTGGCCAGGGCGTCGTCGAACGGCAGCCCCCGGGCCTTGCGGATCGCCTTCTTGGTGGACCGGAGCACCGCACCCGACAGCCCGGTGAACTTCTTGAGGAACTTGGCGAACGCCTCGT
>JAJRUI010000029.1 GCA_024277875.1 Deferrisomatales bacterium | reverse complement strand
CGCAGGTAGGTGCGGTCGGAGGGGTCAGGCGGCGCCGGCCAGGGCGCCCTCGTCCGCGGGCTCGGTTCCCACTGCGGCCGGTCCGAACAGTTCCGCAAAGATCTCGCGGACCGTGGTGATCCGGTCTGCCTTCCACGCGTTGGAGCCGCAGAACACCAGGCCGGTCTCCACGTCACCCCGCTGGGACCGGTCCAGGGCCTCCACGATGCAGAACCGGTCCCGGCTGTCCCGGTAGGTGCACTTTTTCAGGCACGAAAGGGGACAGCGGTGGTCCCTGGACCGGTCGTATTCCCGGATCCGGTCCAGGTTGGATACCAGGGCGCGGCCGGGCAGGCCGGCCGGGCTCATCAGGAGCCCGATGTCCTCGGGCCGGCACGCCAGGTACGCGCGCTTGAACGCGTCGTCCGCGTCGCATTCCTCGGTGCACACGAACCGGGACGCCATCTGGACGCCGTCCGCGCCCTGTTCGAGGGCGTGCTCGAAGTCCTCCCGGCTCCACACCCCCCCGGCCGCGATCACGGGCACGACCCGGTCCCACGCCTCCCGGAAGTAGTCCTGCACCCCGCGCACCGTGGCGTAGTGGTCGTACGCGCCGGTGCCGATGTTCTCGAGCCGCTCCCCCAGGTGCCCGCCGGCCGTGTCCGGGTCCTCCACGACCACGGCGTCGGGCAGCCGGTCGAACCGCTTGTGCCACTTGCGCGCGATCAGTTCGGCGGCCTTGACCGACGACACGATCGGCACCAGGGCCACGTCCGGGTACGCGGCCGTCAGGCCCGGCAGCCCCAGGGGGAGCCCGGCTCCGCTCACGATCACCTTTGCGCCGGCTTCGCACGCCGCCACCACCACCTCGTCGTAGTCCTTGAGGGCGGTCATGCAGTTGATCCCCACGATGCCGTCCGGCGCGATCCGGTACGCCTTGCGGATCTCCTCGGCCACCGCCCGGCAGTCGGCCTCCTTCAGGTCCCGGCCGTCGAAGTGGGTGGTGTTGCACCCGATCCCGGCCGTGGCCACCAGCCCCACGCCGCCGCACCGGGCCACGTGGCCGGCCAGGTTACCGGCCGAGATCCGGACCCCCATGCCCCCCTGAACCAGCGGGAACCGGGGCGTGTGTCTGCCGATCGAGAGCGTGTCGTTCACCGTGTGCCTTCCTCTGCTGCTGGTGTGCCGGAGCCGGTGCCACGGGCCGGACCCGGTGCAGGTCCTGGCCATTCTAACAGGCCGCCCGTTCGCATAATGTAATAGTTTTGTAAAACCGGACGGTTGCCCGGGGGCGGCCCGGGATGGTATGGGGAGGCATGCGGATCCTGCAGCGGTTGTTCACCCCGTTGGTGGCGTTCATCGCGATCCAGTGCGCCTGGCTGGTCGTGGTGGTCGCCTGGGTGCTGTGGTTCCTGGGAACCCACCGGGAACTCCGCCGCCTGGCCGAGACGTACGCGCCCCAGTTGTCGGTGCGCGGGCTGGACTGGATCGTGCTGGTGGAGGGGCTCGTGCTCCTGGCCGTGATCCTGGCCGGGGTGTACGTGATCTACCTGTACTGGCGGCGCCAGGCCGCCCTGTACCGGGCCCAGCGCACGTTCGTGTCCCAGGTGACCCACGAGCTGAAGTCCCCGCTGGCGTCCCTGCGCCTCCACCTGGAGACGGTACGGCTCAGGCGGCCCGATCCCGGGCAGATCGACGGGTTCGTGGACACCATGCTCGGGGACGTGGACCGGCTGGAGGGGTTGATCGAGAACCTGCTCGCCGCGGCGCGCCTGGAGCAGCGGGCGGTCCAGCTGGCCCTGCGCACCCGGGACCTGTCGGAGCTGGTGTCCCGGTACGTGGCCGAGCGGTTCCGGGCCCTTCCTCCGGACGTCCGGCTGGACCTGGACGTGGAGGCCGGTCTCGTGGCCCGGGTCGAGCCCGAGTCGATCGAGGTGGTGCTCCGGAACCTGCTGGAGAACGCGGTGTTGTACTCGGCCGGCCCCCCCCGGATCTCGGTGTCCCTCAGCCGGGAGGGGCGGTGGGCCCACCTGGCCGTGGCCGACCGGGGTGCAGGGCTCGAGCGCCGGGACCTCAAACGGGTGTTCCGCATGTTCTACCGGGTTCGCCAGCCGGGCCGGTCGGTGCGGGGCAGCGGCCTGGGGCTGTTCATCGTGCGCACCGTGGCCCGTCGCCACGGCGGCCGGGTGTGGGCCGAGAGCCCCGGACCCGGCCAGGGCGCCACGTTCCACCTGCTGCTGCCCCTCGAGGGCGGGAGGACGGAGCCGTGACCTGCGAGCCGGCCCACGTGCTGGTGGTGGAGGACGAACCCCACATCGCGGTGGGGCTCCGGTTCAACCTGGAGGCCGAGGGCTACCGGGTGACCGTGGCGGGGACCGGCGAGGAGGCCCTGGAGCGGTGGGACCGGCAGCGGGCCGACCTGGTGGTCCTGGACGTGATGCTCCCCGGGATCGACGGGGTGGAGGTGTGCCGCCGGATCCGCCGGGACGACCCCCGGGTGCCGGTGCTGATGCTCACGGCCCGGTCCGAGGCCGAGGATCGGGTGGCCGGGCTGGCCAGCGGCGCGGACGACTACCTGACCAAGCCGTTCCACCTGGACGAACTGCTCCTCAGGATCCGGGGCATGCTGCGCCGGTCCGCGTGGTACCGGCCCGAGCGCCGCTCCGGCGACCCGTATCGGTTCGGGGACAACCAGGTGTTCCTGGACCAGCACCGGGCTGTGACGCCCCGGGGCGAGGTGGCCCTGACCGACCTGGAGGCCAGGACCCTCCGGGTGTTCTTCGAGCGGGAGGGGCGGGTGTTGTCCCGGGCCGAGTTGCTCGAGACCGTGTGGCACCTGCCTGCCGACGCGGAGACCCGAACGTTGGACAACTTCGTGGTGCGGCTGCGGCGGTACTTCGAGCCCGATCCGGCCCGGCCGGTGCACTTCCTCACGGTGCGAGGCCGGGGCTACCGGTTCCAGGCCGGCAACGGACAGGGGTGACGACCGGGGCGCGGGCCGCCCAAACGAAAAAAGTATGCTCAGGCCCCTGCGGGGCCCGGCAACGGTGTGAAAGCAACGTTGCCGGATTCCGATGCCTTGGCCGGCGGCAGGCCTGGTGTTCAGGAACCAGATTTCAGCGGGCAGAAGACAGGAAGTTCCGAAGAGCAGTGTGCTTTCCACGGAGATCCGCTTGGGACACTGAAGGGCCTTTTCTCTGTCTACTGACTTCTGAATTCTGGCTCCGGACTCCCATGCCCGTGGGGAGGGTGAGGATGCGCGTAGGAGGCGATGCCGCACT
>JAJRUI010000028.1 GCA_024277875.1 Deferrisomatales bacterium | reverse complement strand
CCGCTGTGCGCCGAGTGCCACAGCCATTGACGGTTCGTTTGCGGTCGTAGGGGAAGAGCGATGAAGGTTTCGAGACGTGAAGGCGGGGGAAGGGGCCTGCCGGGCGGGGGCCTGCTGCTCCGGATCGGCCTGGCCTGCGCTGCGCTGGTGCTGTCGGCGGGGGTGGGGGTGGCCGCGGTGGCCGTGGGCGATCCCGCGCCCGACCTGACCCTGGCGGACGTGGCCACCGGAAGGCCGGTACGGGTGGCCGACGAGATCGGGGGCCGGGTGGGCGCGATCGCGTACATGCAGACCTCGTGCGCCGCGTGCCGCAAGGAACTGCTGGCCCTCAAGGAACTCCAGGCCAAGTACCCGGAGCTGCGGATCGTGGCGATCAGCGTGGACTCGGGCAACCCGGCCCGGGTCAAGCGGTACCGGGAGCACTTCGGGTTCCCGTTCCCGTTCCTCCACGACCCGGAGTTCAAGACGCCGGGCCTGTTCGGGTTCTCGTTCACCCCGGCCCTGGTCGTTGTGGACAAGGCCGGCAAGGTGGCGCTGCTCAAAGGCGGGTACCGGCCTGGAGACGAGGTGGGGATCGAGGACCTCGTGGTGCGGCTGCTTGGACAGTAGGCAAGCCGCGGGCAGGTGGCCGGGTCGTTCGAAGGGGGCGCATATGGCGCGACAACACCGGTGGAAGCGGGGGGCGTGGTTCGGATGGACGGTCCTGTGGTGCCTGTGGCCCGTCGGGGTGCAGGCGGCCCAGGAGAACGCCGTGCCCGACGAACGGGTGCTGTACAAGGACGTCGCGGGCCGGGTGGTGGACGCGGCAGGAACACCCCAGGCCGGCGTGCCGGTGAGCCTGCTCTACGAGACGGCGGTCACGGACGAGACCGGCGCGTTTTCGTTCGAACGGGTGCCGCTCACCCACACCGCAGAGGTGAGCCTCCGGGTCCAGAGCAAGAACAGCGGCCTGATCATCGGGTGCATCACCGTGGACGTTCCGGTGCGGTTCTACCCGGTGGCCGCGGCCGCCGCCGGCGCGTTCGCGATCGAGATCGTCGACCCCAGCGCTGACCAGCCCGTGGAACTGGTGCTCCAGCCCCTGCCGGCCGCAGAGGTGGACGCGCGGTGCGCCCGGTGCCACGAGGACAACCCGTGCCTGGAGACCGCCACCTACCAGGACGTGATCCACAGCGGCAAGGACCTCAGGGGGATCATCGTCCGGGAGGACCGGATCGCCCAGTTCAAGGAGGAACTCCAGAAACAGGGGCTGCGCATCGATACCTACCGGAAGATGCGTTACCAGGACACCCACCCGGACGGGATGAACATGGAGGAGATCCCGAAGCTCGATCTGGAGCAGTACCGGGGGCGGTACCGGAAGCCCAAGTCGCTCTTTTTGCTGGACGGCGCGTATGTCACGTGCGAGACGTGTCACACGCGCCATGTGCCCACCGAACAGAAACAGTACGTGGTGATGCCGTACGAGACCGTGAACACCCTGTGCACGGAGTGCCACCTGTAGCCCGGACGGCCGTGTGCTGCCATCCCGACTCGTTTGGGGGATCGACCGGATGAATCCACTGCGTTTTCTCGTCGCCCTGCTCGCGTGCGCGATCCTCGGGTCGGTGGGGTGTGCGGTCACCGGGCCGGGGCCGTTGTCCGGGCCTGCCGAGGTCCGCTCGGGGCCCGGGCTCCCACCCCGCCCCGACCTGTCGCTGCCTCCGCCGCCGGCCGGCCGCACCGAGGAGGAGTTGTGGCGGCTCGCCCAGCAGCGGGCCGACGCGCTGGAGGCCGTGGTGCGGGCGGACATCGCGGCCGCAGAGCCGCCGGTCCCGCCGGAAGTGCCTGCTCCTGCGCCGGCCGTCGCCCCCGGGCCCGCCCCGGGCCCCGAGTCCGTCCCGGCCGCTGCCGCGCCTGCCCGCCCGGTGCCGGCTCCGGCCGGTCGGACGTCGGTTCCCACGGTGCGGGTGGTGCAGCGCTACACCACGGAGAACGGGCTGCCGTCCAACCGGATCACGGCGCTGTACGTGGACCGCGAGGACGCGTGGGTCGGCACGGCCGACGCCGGGGTGGTCCGCCTGAACTTCGCCGAGGGCAACTGGATCGCGGCCCGGACCGAGGACGGCCTGGCCGCCGACCGGGTGTCGGACATCGTCCGGTACAGGGGCCAGGTGTACGTGGGTACCCAGAAGGGCATCAGCATCTGGGACGGCGTGTCCTGGAGCACCGAGGACCGGATCGGCAAGGTCAAGCTGTTCAACGCCCGGTTCCGGGTCCACGACGGCCTGTTGTGGGTGGCTGCCCGCACCATGCACGGCGGGCTCCTGACCTTTGACGGGGAGCGGTGGAAGGACCGGAGCACGATCAAGCAGGGCACGGTGCTCAACAACGTGTCGGACTTCGCGTTCAGCGGAGAGACGCTGTGGATCGGCACGACCAACCGCGGCGTGCTCCGGTACGACGGCAAGAACTGGTGGTCTTTCAGCGTTGCCGACGGGTTGGTGAGCAACTTCATCTACACCCTGGCGGTACAGGGGGACACGGCCTACCTCGGCGGGTGCTGTGGGGTCAGCGTGTTCGAGAACGGGGCATGGAAGATCTACGACATCGCCGAGGGCCTGCCCCACTCCACGGTCAACGCGATCGCGCTGGACGGCAAGCTCGTGTGGTTCGGCTCCAAGAAGGGCCTCGGCCTGTTCGACGGGTTCGAGTTCACCAATTTCTACGCCGAGGACGGGCTCACGGACGACCGGATCACCGCGCTGTTCCTGAAGGGAGACGAGGTTTGGGTGGGCACGGCCAACGGCCTGAACCGGCTGGAGAAGAGCTATTGACCGGGCTGCGATCGCGCTGCGCCGCCTGGCGGGCGGTGGGGCTCGCAGCGCTGGCGGTCCTGTTGTGGACGGTCGGTGTGCGCGACGCCCGGGCGGACCATTCCTTGGGGCGGTCGTGCCTGTCCTGCCACGCCCTGCGGTCGACCAAGGTGGTGCCCGGCTCCCGGAACATCCTCGCGGACAACGTGGTGGACGCCCTGTACCAGACCGATTTCTACTGCGGGCCGTCCTGGGACGGGGGCGAGCCCCTGGACTGCGCATACTGCCACGGGTCCACCGGGGACATCGGCAACGAGATCCAGTCGGCCGCCGGTGGCGCCAACGGGTCGGCCCACCCGGTGCGCGTGGCCGGCGACAACGCGAGCTACACCGGGTCGGTGCGGATCCTGTGCAACGACTGCCACAACGGCGACACCGACAACGCGACCAACCCGGGGCCCGACCTGACACCCCAGACCGCGTGCACCAAGGCACCCGGGGACGGGTACCCCAACCACCACAGCCTGGTGCTGGGCGCGACCGATCCCGGGTCCAACGACTTGGCCGACAACCCGCCACGGCTGACCGGGCCGTACGGCCCGCCGGCCGGCGCGGTGTCGAGCGAGGGGGGCGTGGACTGGACGGGCGGCACGGACGGCGCCCTCGACGCGTCCGAGCTGGTGTGTTTCATCTGCCACGACGGGGATGCGGGCACCTCGCCCCCGTTCTCGTCGATCGTGGAGGACACGGCCACCCCGCCGGCCAACGACGGCACCAAGGCGTCGAACATCGCGTACGCGTACAACCTGCCGGGGGGCGGACACAACCTGGAGGCCCGGGGCTCGGTGGCCGGCAAGCTCCCGTGCTACGACTGCCACGACCCCCACGCGGCCGGGGGGACGAGCGCCAACGCGGCCCTGGTGATCAACGGTCTCGACACGCCGGCCAACCCGTACGGCACGAGCGATTTCTCCACCACGGGCTACGACGGTACCAACGACCGGGTGGTCTGCTACGGGTGCCACAACGGGACCTACACGGTCGAAGGGGTGACCCCTCCCGACCCCGCGACCACCGCGCCGGTGTTTCCGTACCACGCGGACGTGCACGCCAACGTGGGCAGCTCCGGCCAGAACTGCCTCCAGAACAACGGCGGCTGCCACCAGGGCCCCCACAACACCAACTTCTTCCGGTGCCTGGACTGCCACAGCACGGCGAGGAACCCCAACTCGGACCCGAGCCTGGCGAACGTGGACCACGTGGACAGCGAGTTCGGCCATATCGGCTCGGTCACGGACAACGCGCTCCAGAGCTTCCACTCGATCAACTACGACGTCACCCTGGACATGACGGTTGCGGACAACAACGGGTGCCTGAAGTGCCACGACACCCGGACCGGGCCGGCCGACGCGATCCTGAAGGACGACGACGGCAACTTCTACACGGGTAGCCGGGCGAACAACTTCACGACCCGGGAGAGCCTCGTCTACTACGACCAGTTCTGTATCTCGTGCCACGACGGCACGGGGAACGACTCGGAGTTCACGGTGGGGTCCTCGTACCAGGTGCAGGACCCGGACTACGGCACCGTGACGTTCCCGGGGGGGACCATGCTGCCGCCCCAGATCACGAACCGCACCGGGACCAACTGGAACCTGGGGTACTTCTACACGGTGGGCCACGGCCGGGGCAACGGCGGCACCGGCACCACCACGGCGTTCGACCCGTCCGGCAACACCCAGGCGAGGATCCCGTGCCTGGAGTGCCACCTGTACCACGGGTCCACCGCGTATAAGCTGATGCCCGGGTGGCAGGAGACCTCCGACGGCAACGGCCACGTGGTCAAGGGGGCGACCTACCCGCGGGAGACCGTGGGAACCAAGTTCTCGATCGGCGGGGTGTCGGACAGTCGGCAGATCGACTACACCGACTACACCGACGATGCCAACAACTCCCGGCTGGGCAACACCAAGGACCTGCGGTCGTGGTACGTGTCGGACTACACGAATACCACGCCGTGGTCCACCTACTACTATACGGGTACGATCCAGACCCCAGAGGGCACGACCACCCACTTCGGCACGACCGGGGATGTCCAGCTCAACAGCAAGACGCTGGACGAACTGGGCTGCGGCCAGGACGCCACCACCGGGGGAGGGGCAAAGGTGGGGTTCTGCAACACCTGCCACCTGTATCAGAACAGCACCGACGGCACCACGGATACCTACGGCTGGGTGTACACCCACGAGGGCATGGTGGGGCTCACCGACTGCGACGGCAACGACCTCAAGTCCCAGATGAACTTCTTCAAGGATTGCGTGGAGTGCCACGACCCCCACGGTTCCGGCGAGGGACTCGACTCGGCCAGTTCCCCGGCCAACATCTACATGATCCGGAAGAAGATCAAGCACGCGCCCACCCAGTACGAGTCCGACCTGACCGTCACCAGCAACTGGAGCGCGGTGGTGTTCGAGAACACAACCGGCACGGACAGCTTCGACGAGGCCGACACGGACAACTCCGACGACCTGTGCACGGTGTGCCACCAGAGCCCGGCCGAGAACGCGGTCCGCAATGTGGACCACAACTACCGCTCCCTCACCACGGCCAACCACAACGAGGGCACCAACTGCACCCAGTGCCACCCCCACGGCGGCAAGAAGGGCGCGGGCACCACGAACCTCAGCCTGATCGGGTTCCCCCAGGCCGCGTGCAACGGGTGCCACGGGTTCCCGCCGGCCCCTTCGGGCCGGGCCCTGGAGGGCGGGGACGCGAACCTGGTCGCCGAGAACTACGCGGGCGGAGGCGGCGCCCACATCGAACACGTGCGGTTCCTCCAGGCCAAGTTTCCCGCGTCTGACAACGCCAAGGAGTTGTGCGGGCCGTGCCACGGGGACAACGCGGCCTCCGGTACGGACCACGCCGCGTCCGGGGAACTGGACGGAACGTGGAGCATCGGGAGCCGGGCGTTCGTGAACCTGGAGCAGCGCACCCAGGGGTCCTGGGACGGGATGGCCGGGGATCCGGCCTCGGCCGCGTACGGCGGCAGCGCCCTGCCTACCTCGCCGCCGGGGGATGCCGTGGATCCGGCGGACAGCACCTGCACCGGGGTGGACTGCCACGGCAACCCGCCCACGGCCGAAGGGCTCCACTGGAACCTGGCTTCTGCCGGGGACGGAACCGGAGACTCGGACGGCCTGGGCCGGAGCCAGGCGTGTGCCGGTTGCCACGACGGGCTGGACAGCCCGGCGGAGATCCGCCTCTACGACCGCGACGACGTGTCGGTCTACACGTCGAAGCTCGCGCCGGACGCCGCCCGCGCGTACTACGCGACCCCCTCGGGCTACTCCCGGGGCGGCCACGGGGACGCGGACATCCAGCTGGAGGACCCGTTCATCGACTCGGCGCCCGGCGTGACGACCCCGATCGACTGCACCGCGTGCCACGACAGCGCTCTGGACCACTTCCCGGCCGCGTCGGCCACGCTCCACCGCCTGCGGACCCAGACGCTCCAGGCGGCCACGGACGCCGACGGCCTGTGCACCCGGTGCCACACCGCGTACAACGACACGGCCGGCAACGGCAACCCCCTGCACCACCCGTCGGGCATCCCGTTCACCCGGGCCTACAACGAGCCCACCGGGGTGAACTACGACGTGCCTGCCGGGGGCGAGGGGGACGTGGACGAGTTCGTGATGTACTGGTCCGACACTACCTACACGGCCGTGGGCAGCCCGAGCCAGGTGGATCTGCCCCGCCTGGACGACATCTTCCCGGGCCAGGCCGTGGAACTCGCTTGCACCACCTGCCACCAGCCCCACGGCACGGACCTGGCGGTGGACGTGGGGACCGGCGGCGGGAACTACACCGAGATTCCCGACAACAACATGTTGCGGCTGCGAGACACCGACAACACGCTGTGCGAGGCCTGCCATTGACGGGAATCAGGGGACAGATGACAGAGGACAGAGGACAGGCGCCAGAGATCGAGGTTGCCCGGATGAAGACGCTTCTGATGGTTGTGTTTGCGCTGTTGTGCTGGGTTGGTTCTGGCGCGGCAGCGGCGGATCACCCGGGCAGCGACGCGGACTGCGCAGCGTGTCACACCGCTGGGCAGGGGGCGGCCGACGCGCCCGGGGTCGTTCCGCCACCGCCGGGGTTCTGGGCCAAGCTGCTGGGGGAGAAGCCCGTGCAGGGCCATCCGTCGGTGTCCTGCGCAGGCGTGGTAGCCCCGGACGGACGGGTCACGGGCTGCCACCGGCCGGAGGACGGACGGCCCGGCTTCCTGGCGATCGACCTGTACCGGGGGCCGGTGGACGCGCTGTGTGGCCAGTGCCATCCCGAGCAGCGAAAGCCGGGTTTGCACCATCCGTCCTACAAGGCCGACCGCAACCGGGACGGTGTCGCCGAGACCATCGTCCGGCCGGCGGACGGGCAGGAGGTGCTCGGCGCCCTGGCCCCGGAGAACGCGCCGGAGCCGGTGCGGGCCTCCCCGGACGCCCTGGCGTTCCGGGCGCTGCTGGACGGGACCCGCCAGCGGATCGTGGCGCTTCCCCTGGCCACCGTGGTGGAGGAGGTGGCCGGGGTGCGGGTCGAGGAACGTCGCGTGGTGACATGCACCACGTGCCACAACCCCCACTACGGGTACCTGGCGGAGGCGGGCTCGGAACAGGAACTGGACCGGGACCTCGTGGCCCGGGAGGGGGGCGACGCGCTGCTCCGCCTCCGGGACTACGACAATGCCCTGTGCGACGCGTGCCATTGACAGGATCCGGGAGACAGCGGACGGGGACCGGGGAGGGTCGTGTTGGGAACGACGGCAGGGCAAAGGCGATGAATCTGCTCCCGCCGGCTTCCAGCTTCCGGTCCTGGGCTGCGCTCGCCACGCTCGGCGTGGCGTTTTTGTTGGGCGCCGGCGTGGCCCGGGCGAGCCTCGACCGGTGGGAGCCGTACCCGTCCGGCGTTGGCGGGCCGTGGGGCGGGTCGGTGCGCCGCCTGGCAGCCGGCGCGGGCGGCCTGTGGGCGGGCACGGCCGGGGGCGTGTACGCGTGGGACGGAGAAACGTGGTCGCCCGCGGGCCTTCGGGGCGTCGCGGGGGCCGATCTGTCCGCTTGCCCGGACGGGTCGGCCCTGTGGGCCGCCACCGGTGACGCCGGGCTCCAGCGTTCCGGGGACGGCGGCAGCACCTGGGCCGCGGCGGACTGGGCGGTCCCGTTCCTGGCCGTGGCCGTGGATCCGGGGGACTGCGACCGGGTGTTTGCGGTGGCCGACGACGGGGGGGACCGGCTGTGGCTCTCCGAGGACGGAGGCGCGTCCTGGACCGACCGGGGGGCGTTCGCCCCCGTGTCCCGGCTGGTGGTGGCGCCAAACGGGGACGCCTTCTTCGGCACCCAGGCGGGCGAGGTGTACCGCGTCACCAGTGCGGGCGTCACCGAGCGGATCTACGCCGACCCCTACGGCGTGGGGACGGAGGACCTGGCCGCAAGCGGAACCCGGCTCGCTGTGTCGTTCGGCGGCGCCGGGATCCGGGTGTTCGACCTCGACGGCCCGGCGGGGGAGCCGCTGGAGATCGCCGAGTTCGCCCCGGGCAACGCGTTCGCGTTCGCCGAGGCCCTCGCGTTCGACCCGGTCGAACCGGACCGCCTCGTGTATTTCGTCAACGGCGATCCCGTCGAACTCTACGAGATCGACCTGGCGGCCGCAGAGCCGGTTCCTGCTCCCCTGGACCTGCCCGAACCGGGCCTGTTCGTGCGGGCCCTGCTCGTCCAGCCGGACGCCGCGTGGATCGGCACGAACGAGGCCGGGGTTTTCCGCAAGGGCCAGAACGCCGGCGGGTTCGAGCACGCCAGCCAGGGCCTTGCCGCGTTCGACGTCTCGACCCTGGCCTTTTCTCCAGACGGCTCCGGCGACATCGCGACCGGGGGCGCTGCGCAACGGGGGTCTGGAAACGGGGGGCCCGTTTTATGGGATGCCGCTTCCGGGGCCTGGCTCCGGGCCGGCGGCGGGGCCCTGCCCCCGGGTTCCGTGTGTCTCGCGACCTGGGTGGGGGGCGCACTGTGGGTGGGGGTGGACGGGTTCGGCCTGTTCTCGACGGGCGCAGGCGCGGATTGGGTCGACCGGATCGCTGTGTTCCCCTCTTCGAGTGACCGCCAGTTCCTGGGGAGCCTGGTGTTCGACCCCGGCCGGCCCGACGTCCTTGCGACGGGTGGGGTCACGGGTCTCTACCGGACGGAGGACCGGGGAGCGACCTGGGGCCGGGTGGACGACGTTCCGTCCACCACCCAGCGCGCGTGGCAGATCGTCTCGGTGCCGGGAGCGCTGCTCGCGGCGGGCCGCGACGCAGTGGGCCAGTCGGGCCGGGTGTACCGGTCCACGGACGGGGGCAAGACCTGGACTGCGTGGAACGCCACGGCCGTTCCGCCGGTCCTCGCACTGGCCGCGTCCCGCCGGGGCACCGGCCGGGTGCTCGCCGGGACCTCCGGGGGGCTGTGGACGTCCACCGACGGGGGCCGGACCTGGGCGCGGGTGGAAGCGGTTTCGGGGGACGCGAGCGTGGACGCGGTGGCCGTGGCCGACGCGGCCGGCGACCGGTGGATGGCCGCGTTCGTGCAGGGCGCAGGGGTGTTCGCGACCACGAACGGCGGGACGGACTGGGGGCAGACGCCGTCCGGCGGCCTGGTCGGTTACGGGGGAGACGTGCCGTTCCTGGCGACCCTCGCGTTCGAGCCCGGTGCGCCGAGGCTGGTGGCTGCGGTGGCCCACAGGGGGCTGTGGTCCCTGGACCTCGACGCGGCGGCGCTCCCGACGGGCACGGTGTCCGTCAAGGACGGCGTCCTCGGCCCGGACGGCGTCGCGACCCTGGCGCTTACGGCCTCGGCCGGGGTGACGGAGGTCCGTCTCAGCAACGATCTGGTCTCGTGGTCCGGTTGGCAGCCGTTCGCTTCCGAGGTTTCCTGGACCCCGGCCGCTGGGGACGGCACGAGGGCCGTGTACGTCCGGTTCCGGGACGGTTCGGAAGAGTCCGCCACCTACTCGGCGGCCGTGGTGGTCGAGGACGCCGGCCCCCTGCCCGACGCCGGTGACGGCGGCGGTGGTGGCGGGGGCGGCGGGGGCGGCGGGTGTTTCCTGGGCGTCCTCGGGGTCCGGCCGTGAGAGCGCCGTGGGCCGCGTACGTCGTCGTGTTGTTCCTCCTGTGGCCCCTGCCGTGGGCCCGGGCCGAGGGTCCTGCCGGGGGAACCGTTGCGAACCTCGTCACGGACCCGTACGACGGCACCCCCCGCTGGGCTGCCACGGACAGCGGGCTGTTCCGGTTCGGGGACGGCCTGTGGACCCGGGTCCCGTTCTGGGGCACCCGGCCGCTGGCCCGCGTGGCACAGGCGGGAGCGGCCGTGCTCGTGGCCGCGCGCCATGACGGTCTGTGGCGCAGCACCGACGAGGGGGCGCGCTGGGAGAAGGTCGGCGGTCTGGCGAGCAAGAGCGGGACCCGGGTGCGGGACGTGCTCAGCCTCGAGGTGGATCCGTTCGACCCCCGCCGGGTGCTCCTGGGCAGCGCCGGCCAGGGACCGTTCGAGAGCCGGGACGGTGGACGGACCTGGAAGCGCCTGGACGCGGGGCTGGACGGACTGCCCCCCCAGGCGTTCCACGCCACCGCGTTGTTGCCCGGCGACGGCCCCCGCCCCACGCTCATGGGGACCCCGGGTGCCGGGCTGTTCGCGTGGGACGGACGGCGGTGGCGCGCCCGGCCGGAAGGGCTGCCCGCTGGTCTGCGGATCCAGGCCCTTGCAGCCCCTGCCGGCGCGCCCGAACGGGTGGCCATGGCCACCAGGGGGCACGGGCTGTGGGAGAGTGCGGACGGCGGGGAGACCTGGCGGCGGACCCGGAAGGGGTTTTTCGGCGTGGTGGACGCGGTTGCCATCCGGGAGGACGGGGCGGGGCTCGCCGCCTTTGCCGGGGAAGGGCTCGTCCGGTTCGGCCTCGGCCGCCCCGTGGCCACGGGGGAGTGGAAGACGGCGGGGATCCGCACCCTGGTCGCGTTGCCGGGCGGCGGGTGGCTGGCCGCGCTGGCCCACGACGGCGTGTGGCGGTTCGGCCCCGACGGGGCCCCGGAGGCCGCCGTCAACGACGGTCTGGTGGCGACCACGGTGCTCGCGGTGTCTGCCGGCCCGGACGGGGTGTGGTGCGGCGACACCAACGGCGCGTTCTTCTCGGCCGACGGCGGACGGACCTGGGAACCGCGGGATGCGGGGTTGCCCGGCGCCGCTGTCCAGGTGCTTGTCCGGGTCCGGGGCAGGCTGTACGCGGGCACCCGGGGCAGGGGGGTGTTCCGGTGGGACCCGGAAGCCGGCGCGTGGGACGATCGTTCCCTGGGGCTCGGCACGGCCAACACGATCTTCACCCTGGCTGCTGGAGCCGGTGGCGGTGTGCTGTACGCGGGAACCGAGGGGGGGGTGCTCCGGCTCGGACCGGGGCGAACGGCGTGGGAGCGTGTGCCCGGTGGGTTGCCGGCCGCCGGCTCGTGGCTGGTCGCCGCGAGCCGGACCGTACCCGGACGGCTGTGGGCCGCGGGGGGCGGCGCCCTGTACCGCTCCGACGACCACGGGGCGACCTGGATGCCCCTGGGCCGTTCGGCAGCGGTGGGGCTCGTGGCCGTCCCGTGGCAGGGGGCGGAACGGCTGTGGGTTCTCGAACCCCGTCGCCTGTGGTGGACGGACGGCGGGGAACCGGACGGGATCGACCTGGCCCAACGGTTGAGCCCCGGGGAGCAGTTCACCTGTCTCGCGGCGCGGGCCGATACGGTGTGGCTGGGGTCCACCGGGGGCGCGTGGCGGTTCGACGGGTGGAGCGATCCCGCGCCGGTTTGGCGGGGAACCGGGGTCCGGAGCATCGAGCCCGTTCCAGGCGCGGTTTTTCTGGGGACGGTCGGGACCGGGGTGGTTCGGGTCGACGGGCAGGGGCCGTAACCCCCGGCGCCCCGGGCGGTAATGAGCGACGGACGCGCCGCGTCCGGGAGCGGAGCGGTGCGCAAGGGATTCGAAGAGGAGTTGCCGATGAGGCCGACCGGCTCTCGGACGACCGAAAAAGAGCGAGGCAACGCTGCGTTGGGTGGGGTGGTCGGCCTCCTGCTGCTGCTGGCCTGGGCCGTCCCTTCCGGCGCGACCCACTACCCCCCCGGGTGGAAGTGCTATGAATGCCACGCGGTGAGCGCGTCCAAGCTCGTCCCGGGCACCCATCTGATCAAACAGAGCCAGAAGACGTTCGACCTGGGCATCACGTCCACGGACCCGGTGATGCGGTGTCTGTTCTGCCACGACGCGTTCCGGTCCGCCGCCAACCCGGACGGGCTCGCCCGGGACCGGATGAAGGGGGTGGACGAGCACTTCGGCGCCGGCGCCCTGTCCAAGCACCCGGTGGACGTGACGGCCAGCACCTTCCTGCAAGAAAACACGGCGTTCGACTGCCTCGACTGCCACAGCGTCACCGGGGTCCAGGCGGACGGCGCCGGCAACGCCAACGTCCACGGGGTGGACGCCTCGGCGGCGCTCCTGCCGGTCGAGAGCACCCTGGTGGGCGGCCCGGCCGACCTGTCGGACGCGGAACTGTCCCTCAATACTTGCCAGAACGCCAACTGCCACGACGCGGACGGCGGCTCACTCAACGGGTACACGGCGCCGGCCCGGCATGGCGCGTCCAACGCCACCATCACCCTGAACGACGCGGCCGTGGCCGAAGACCCCGTGTACTGCACCCGGTGCCACGGCGCCCACGGTAGCCTGGACGGGGAGGCCTTGCTCGTGCTCCAGAACACTTCGGGCAGCAACGGGCAGCCGGCCACGGGGGCGACGGTGTCCCTGGACGCGTGCGACGTGTGCCACACCAAGGACGAAAACGGGGGCCTCGCCGACAACTTCTATGCGTACGGCCACGGCCGGATGCTCGACTGTACGGGCTGCCACGAACTGCGCCACGACGCGGACGGCGACGGCGCGTTCGACCCGGCCCCCAGGCTCAAGGGCAACCTGGCCCTGGACACCACCGCGGGCACCTCGACCTTCGGCACGAACTTCTACGGCAACTGCCGGGCGTGCCACGCGGGTCACGCGGCCCACACCCCCACGCCCGCGTCGGGCGGGGACGCGGGCACGGGGCGCAGCGCGGGGTGCTCGGACTGCCACGACCCCCACGGAACCACGGCGGCGGACACGACGTTCCAGAACGACACCATGATCCGGCGCACGATCCAGGGCGAGGAGGTGCGACTGCCCGGCGACCTGGCTCAGATCGGCCCCCCCCCGTCTGAGGGCGGCTCGGGGGACACCTACGACGGCGACTGGTTCAACCCCGGGGGCGGCACCACGATCGTGACCACGGGGACGTGCGACAACGTGGCGTGTCACACCACGTTGACCACGGACCTCGAGACCGACCACAAGGGCGGCGCCCTGTCGGCCACCACCTGTGCCACCGGTTCGGGGTGCCATGTCACCCACCTCGGGGCGGGCAAGCAGGGGACCACCATGGGGGCGGCCTCGTGCGACGGGTGCCATGGGTTTCCTCCGGACACGAACGCCCACCAGAAGCACGTGGACACGGCCGGGTTCGCCTGCGAGGCGTGCCATGGCCTCCTCGGCGGCTCCGGGGGCACGAGCCACAACGAGTCGGGCATCGGCAACAGCACCGAGTACGACAACACCTGGGCCACGAGCCCGGGCACCATCCGCAACAACGTGGATCTCGACCTGCCGTACGACGGCACCAACCCCAACGGCGCGTACACCCTGGCCAAGGGCAGCCGGCCCAACGACACCACGACCTACGGCACGTGCAACACCCTGTACTGTCACGGCGCCGATGCTCCGTTCCCCACGGCCACCATGCAGGGGGCGGACACGACGCCCGAGTGGGACAACCCGGCCACTGGCGCGTGCGGCACTTGCCATCTGGACACCAACGACACCTGGAACGGTGCGGGCAGCAACCGGCACAACACGCATGTCGGCACCGTCGGTGGTTACGACTACGGTTGCGACCTGTGCCACTACGCCACCACCACGGACGGGAGCACGATCACCAGCCCGGCGAACCACGTGAACAAACTCGCCGACGTTGCGTTCAACGGCAACGACCCACGACTCAACACGAGCGTCGCGCCGGTGAGCACCTACACCGGGGACACGGTCGTGGGTTCGGGATACGGCACCTGCGACAACACCTTCTGTCACAGCAAGGCACGGGATCTGGTCCCGCCGTTCGAGGACGCCCCGAACTCGGGTGCGATGACGTGGGACAACGCGTCGGGTTCGTGCAGTAACTGCCACGACGGGCCACTGGGCGGCGGTCCCGGATACGCCGACGGCACGCTCGTGGACGGCAACCCCAAGGCCAACAAGCACCAGAAGCACCGGCTCAACGGAACGGGCAGCACGTGTGCGCACTGCCACGGGTGGTTCAATATGGCGTTCACGACGTACCACGCGGACGGTGACTACGACCCCACGGGGGGCACGGTCCACGCCAGTGGCCTGGACGGTTTCACCTTCACGCAGGGGGCGGTTGGCGGCGGGGTCAACGGTACGTGTTCCAGCGTCGGGTGCCACGGGGGCAACACCGTGGGTTGGGCGGACAGTGGTCCGATCACCTGCGGCGTGTGTCACGGCCAGGTGAACGGTTCCGCTGCCGGCGTGACCGACGTCAACGATTTCGTGTTCTGGGACGGGGTGCAGTCGAAGGTGAACGACGTACCGACCACGGGCGAGTTCGCCACGAGCGGCCACGGCGCCAAGGGGCTGACCTGCGCGGCGTGCCACGATAGCAACGTGGACCACGACGGCACCACCGACCTGTCGGGCGCCAACCCGTTCCGGCTCATCGACCAGGACGCGGGCACGGCCGGGGTGCAGTTCTCGTGTTCGTACACCGGCGCGGGCTGCCACGCCGCGGGCACGATCGGCCCGGCCACCGGCCTCGACATCTCCACGTTCGTGACTCACTCGTCGGCCGAGATGGCGAGCGCCGGGTACGCGCCCAAGTACACGTGGAGTTTTGCGCCCGGCTGCGTCAACTGCCACGACCCCCACGGCGACGACGCGAACCTCTCCATGGTTCAGCGCGAGTTGTACGACAAGGCGGCGTTCGGTCTGCCGGCGGGGCCGCCACCGGCCGAGCCCACCGAGCAGACCGCGCTCGCGTTCACCGACGACACCACGGGCCAGAGCACCACGGGCACGAGCTACGCCGACAGCGACACGCCGTATTCCAGCATCTGCCAGGAGTGTCACGAAGGAACCCCCGGCACGGACACGCCGTACGTGTTCGTGGACGACACCAGTGCGTCGGCCAGCCCCCACCCGGGGGGCGCGGGCAACCCGGGGGACTGTTCTTCCTGCCACAAGCACAACAGCGCGTTCAAACCCTCCGGATGCTCTGGGTGTCACGGTGGCGGCACGGCGGGCGCCAGTGAAGACAACTACTGGCCCGACAGCTCGAACACCCGGGAGGAGAACACGAAGGGCCGCCACGACAAACACATGGACCGGCTTGCGTCCCAGGTGTACGGGGAGACCGTGGCCGAACTTCTGACGGACAACACGGCCCAGAACCCGACGCTGAGTTCGGACCAGAAACAGCGGGAGCTGTGTTCGTACTGCCACACCACGCCGGGGGCTGATGCAGACCACTCGGTGAACCTCCCGGCCGAGGTGAACAGCATGTTCACCATCTGGGACAAGACGGCGGACGACGGCGTGTATGACAACGCGGCCGATACCTGCTCCAACGTGGACTGCCACAACAACAAGGCGTCCTGGCCCGGCTCGGACGGGTGGTACGACTCGGTGGCCAACGGCTGCCTGTTGTGCCATACGCGGGGCGGCGCCACCAACGACCCCACGAGCGGCATACACGTCACGCCCGTGAACATCAAGAGCCACTCGTTCGACTGCGCGAGCTGTCACGACAGCACGAGCCCGTCGAGCGCCCACTGGGACGGCGTGTTCCAGGACTCCACCCAGGCCACGTTCTCGTTCGGGAGTTTCATCACCTACAGCCAGGCGACCGGATGCGCTGCCATCTGCCACTCCGACGCAATGACCTGGTTCCGCCGGTGGATCGGGGTGGTGGACCAGAAGCCGGGGCCCGGGGACAACCCCGGGGATCCGGTGTGCAACAACTGCCACGGCGATTTCACCAACGGCTGGCGGTGGGACGAGGCACAGGCGACCACCACGGATCATACCGACCCGTACGCCGGGAACACGGGCGATCAGATGGGACAGCACGCCGGCTGCCAGATCTGTCACGGGTGGGGGCATGCCAACTACGACCAGACATGGGGGACCGGACAACACGGCAACGGGAACATCACCATGAACGGGCCGGACGCCTCGCACGGCACGGCCGCCGGCGCCGAGTACAACGACACCATCGGGGGGTGCGAGGCCGCGTGTCATTCCAACGCGTTCGTGATGGACACCAACAGCAACTGGACCGCTGATTACGGCGATTTCGGGTCGGGTTCATGCGACGCGTGCCATGGCCCCGGAGGGAGCGGTCCGACCGTGGTGTGGCCGGCCGCCAACGCCGCGGGCAAGGCGACGAGCTACGGATCCCATCTGGGCGCGGCCTCGTCGGAGAACAACGATACGTACCTCGGAGGGGTCACGGACTGGAGCACCCAGTGCAACAAGTGCCACACGTTCCACTCGGGCCCGGTCCAGGTGCCCCTGCCGCCCGCGAGTTGGGACAACCCGGGCACGGGGGCGACCGAGAACTGGGACATGCAGGCGAGGCTGGGGATCGACTACGCGTCGAACGGGGCGATCCACCTGGGGGGCACCGCCACCTCGGGCACCACCGAGGCCGAGCTCTGCTGGAACTGCCACGGCACGGACGACGCGATCAACGAGTGGGGGACGAACGCGGACACCAACGGTACGACCTGGCCGGTGGTGCAGATCCCGGACGTGAACGGCGCGACGGCCGGGTCGTACAACTACGGCTGGCTGTACTCGGACTCGGGCTGGACCACCCTGACCTCCTTCTGGGTGAACACGTCCGATCCGGCCCAGGGGATGTACCGCAAGGACGGCTACCAGCACGACGCGAACACGACCCCGAGCTACGCCCTGAGCCGGCGGATCTCGTCGGTGCACTCGGTGGACTTCACGGTGGGCTCCAACCCGGGCTCCAGCGTGGCCAACAACGTGGACGCGAGCGGCAACGTGATCCGCAGCGCGAGCCAGGTGCTGGAGCCGCGCAGCCGGATCCGGTGCTCGTACTGCCATGACGTCCACGACCTGAACAAGGCCCCGGGCGACGCCCAGTCGGGCCGGCCCCACCTGCGGGGCTCGTGGATGGGGAACCCCTACCCGCCGGACATGCCGCCCCTTTCGGGGTACACCTACCCGACCACGGGCGGGCCGGCAGCCGCCCCCCTGAGCGTGGGGAACCGGTTCTCGTTCAATAACACGAACAGGGGAGAGAGCGGCCAGTTCAGTGCGCCGGTGCCCCGCCTGTGGGCGGATCCTGTGTCCCGGAACAAAGGGGGGTATTTCATCGACGCCAACAGCGGCCGTCCCACGGGCGACACGGCGTACGATACCCTGGCGGAGACCGCCGGCCTGTGCACGCTGTGCCATGGCACGGACGTGGATAACATGGATTACTACACAGGGTCGAACCTGTGGCTGGGGACCAACGGTCACTCTAACTCAACCCTCGAGGGCACGGGTGCGAACGGGGTGGACCTGTTCGATGCGCGCAGGGGGCAGACCACGTGGCTTTTCATGGCCCACCAGGACGGCGTGAACGTACTCGATTACGGAGCCGACAGTGGAGCCGAGACCACCGGGCCGTTCCGGGCTGATTTTAACGGGTTAAAGCCAGCGAAACGCGGGGGTGAGTATGCACCTCCACGGAACACGGGGTGGTACGGGGGCACGCCGGGGAGCATCACCCCGGGCGCGCAGTACGATGCGTGGTACGACACGATACTCAACAGCGGGGTGGGCACCGACGGGGTGAACGCGACGGCCCACAAGTTCTCGTGCTCCAAGTGCCACAGCCCCCACGCCACGGGACTGCCGGCGCTCCTTATCACCAACTGCCTGGACAAGAACGTGAGCAACTGGAGCACGGTGAACTCCGACCCGAGCATCCAGCAGGCGAACAACTGCCACCGGAACGAGGGCACGACCTCCGGTTGGCACCGGCTCAACGTGGGGCAGTAACGATGGACCGACGCAAAGAATCGGCCAACGTCCGGCGGGGCGTCTGGAAAACGGTCGTCTCGGGAGCGTGCCTGGCCGCGCTGGTGCTGGCGGCCGGGCCTGGGGCCGCCGCCGAAACGGTGCGGGAGGGGTTCGACAGGCCTGACACTCTCGGGGTGACAGCGGGCCGGGACGGCGCCGGGTGGTCCTACCCGGAAACCGCCTTCCGGGTCCGGACGCCGGTGCGGGTGGAGCGGCCGGTCGCGGTGGGGCGGGCCGACCGTGGTGTGATCGCGTTCGACCTGCAGCGGCTGGACGTGGACTTGGAAGACGACCAGCGCAGCGTGTTCGCGCTGCAGGACGGAAGCGGTCGGGACCTGCTGCTCGTGCAGATCGACTGGAGTTCGGACTTCGACCCGGCGCGGACGATGCTGTTCCTGACGGGGGGGCCGTATTTCCAGGAAGGGATCGGGTGGTGGAGCCCGTGGATCCTGCTGGACGAGCCGGTGGCGGCGGGCCAGTGGATACACATCGAGTTCGCGTGGGACGACGACATGGGCCGTTACGAGCTGTATGTGGACGGCCGGCTCCAGGACACGACACCCAGGTTCTACGACGCGGTCCAAAATGATATCGACCCGGATCCGCGGCAGGTGACCAATCAGGTG
>JAJRUI010000027.1 GCA_024277875.1 Deferrisomatales bacterium | reverse complement strand
CCCGGGGGTCTGGTGGGTGCTGGTCGGGACGGTGCTCCTGGGGCTCGGCACCCTGTGGGCCCTGGCCGGCTACCTGGGCGTCCGCCGCCTGTCCGCGCTCGACCCGGAGGCGGCCGGAGCCGGTTGACGCCGGCGCGGCCGCAGTGGTACCCAAGGCGATCACCGGCAATGGCACGAATCCACCGCTCACACCTAAGGAGGGGCCCGTTGGCGCTCGCGAACGAACACTACCTGAAGCTCCAGGCCGGCTACCTGTTCCCCGAGATCGCCCGCCGGGTGCAGGCGTTCACCGACGCGAACCCGGACGCCCGGGTGATCCGGCTCGGCATCGGCGACGTGACCCGGCCCCTGGCGCCAGCGGTGCTCGAGGCGTTCCACCGGGGGGTGGACGACCTGGGCCGGGCCGACACGTTCCACGGGTACGGCCCCGAGCAGGGGTACCCGTTCCTCCGGGACGCCGTGGTCGAACGGGCGTACCAGCCCCTGGGGGTGGACCTGAAACCGTCCGAGGTGTTCGTGTCGGACGGGTCCAAGTGCGACTGCGCCAACATCCTGGACATCTTCGCCCTGGGCAACCGGGTCGCGATCTGCGACCCGGTGTACCCGGTGTACAACGACACCAACGTGATGGCGGGCCGCACCGGCGAGGCCGACGAACGGGGGTACTACGCGGGCATCACCTACCTGCCGTGCGTGGAGGAGAACGGGTTCATCCCGGCCCTGCCCGACCACCCGGTGGACCTGGTGTACCTGTGCTACCCCAACAACCCGACGGGCGCGGTGGCGTCCCTGGACGAGCTGGCGCGGTGGGTGGCGTACGCGCGGGAGCACGGCGCCGTGCTGCTCTACGACGCGGCCTACGAGGCGTTCGTCACCGAGCCGGACGTTCCCCGCTCGATCTACCAGGTGCCGGGCGCCGAGCGGTGCGCGATCGAGTTCCGCAGCTTCTCCAAGACCGCCGGGTTCACCGGCGTCCGCTGCGGCCTGACCGTCGTGCCCGAGGCGCTCACGGCCCGCACGGCCGGCGGCCGCGAGGTGTCCCTGAACGCCCTGTGGAGCCGGCGCCAGTCCACCAAGTTCAACGGCGTGTCCTACCCGGTGCAGCGCGCCGCGGCCGCGGTGTACTCGGACGAGGGGTGGCCCCAGGTCCAGGAGAACATCGCCTACTACATGGAGAACGCGCGGATCATCCGGGAGGGGCTCACCGGCGCCGGCATCACCTGCTACGGCGGGGTGAACGCGCCGTACATCTGGCTTAAGACCCCGGGCGGGCTGACGAGCTGGCAGTTCTTCGACCGGCTGCTCCAGGAGTGCCACGTGGTGGGCACGCCGGGCAGCGGGTTCGGGGCCAGCGGAGAGGGGTACTTCCGGCTGTCCGCGTTCGGCGACCGGGAGAACGTGGAGACCGCGGTGGACCGGATCCGGTCCGCGTGGGGCCGGTGAGGTGGCCGGAGCCGCGCCCAAGGCCGTGGTCCTGCTGAGCGGGGGCCTGGACTCGGCCACCTGCCTGGCGATCGCCCGGGACGAGGGGTTCGCGCCCTACGCCCTGAGCTTCGCCTACGGCCAGCGCCACGGCCCCGAACTGGACGCGGCCCGGCGGGTGGCCGGGGCCCTGGGCGCCGCGGCCCACCACGTGGCCCGGATCGACCTGGCCGCGTTCGGGGGGTCGGCCCTGACCGGCGACATCCCGGTGCCCAAGTCCGACACGGTGGACGGCATCGGGGACGAGATCCCGGTCACCTACGTGCCGGCTCGCAACACCATCTTCCTATCGTTCGCCGTGGCGTGGGCCGAGGTGCTGGGCAGCCGGGACCTGTTCATCGGCGTGAACGCCCTGGACTACTCCGGGTACCCCGACTGCCGGCCCGAATTCCTCGAGGCGTTCGAGACCGTGGCCAACCTGGGCACCAAGGCCGGGGTCGAGGGCGACCGGTTCCGGGTCCACGCGCCCCTGCTCCGGATGACCAAGGCCGAGATCATCCGGCGCGGCGCCGCCCTGGGGGTGGACTACGGCCTGACCCACTCGTGCTACGACCCGGACCCCCGCGGCCGGGCGTGCGGCCGGTGCGACAGCTGCCTGCTGCGCCGCAAGGGGTTCGTCGAGGCCGGCGTCCCCGACCCGACGACGTACGCCCGGGCGTAAGCCCCTGGTTGCGCACCAGACGTCCTGGTGCGCGGCGGGCCGAGGGGCCGCACCCGGCGCCCCACCGGGTCCCACCCCGAACAGCCCCAAGAGAAGAGAGCATCCGGCAAGACGTTCGCTGGTCTCTGTATCGAGAAACCTCGCCCAAAGGTCTTGGCGACGGCCTCTCGGGATCGGTCCTGCCGCGGCCTCACTCGCCGTGCACGTCCACGTGGATCACCGCGTCCGCGACCCCGGGCAGGGACCGGACGGCCTCCTTGATCGTGTGGGCGATACGGTGGGCCTCCCGGACCGTGAGGGCCGGGTCCACCTCCACGTCCAGGTTGAGCAGGTACCCGTTCTCCAGGGGCACGATCCGCGTACCGTGGACGCCGTGGACGCCGTCGGCCTCCCGGGCCAGGGCCTCGGCCTCGGCCACCACCTCCTTCCTCGGCCCTTCCGCGTACGGCCCGCCGTCCCGGGCACCCACCGGCTCCACGTGGACCATGGCGTCGCGCACCCCCCGCACCCGGCCCAGCAACGCCTGGCGCACGGCCCGGGCCACGTCGTGGCCCTGGATCACGCTGAGTTCCGGTTCCACGGCCACGTCCACGTCCACGAGCACGTCCTTGCCCAGGCGCCGGGCCCTCAGGTCGTGGTGGCACCGTACCCCGTCCACCCCGTCCACCACCTGCCCGATCTCCCGGATCAGGTCTTCGTCCACCGCGGTGTCCACCAGGTCGCGCACGGCCTGCCACCCGAGATCCCACCCCACCTTGACCACGAAACCGCACACCACCAGGGCGGCTGCCGGGTCCATCCACGGCGCGCCGAACCGGGCCCCGGCCACCCCGACCACGGCTGCCACCGAACTGAGGGCGTCGGACCGGTGGTGCCACGCGTTGGCCAGCAGCAACTGGCTGTCGTTGTCTTCGGCCACCCGGACGGTCCACCGGTACAGGAACTCCTTGAACCCGATGGACAGCAACGCCGCGGCCACCGCGATCCAGCCCGGGCCGACCTCCGGCGGGTTGCGCAGGGCTACGACCGCACCGGCCCCGAGCCCCACGCCCACGGCCACGAGCATCGCCCCCACCACGGCGGTGGCCAGGGTCTCCACCTTTCCGTGGCCGTACGGGTGCTCCGGGTCCTCGGGCAGCCGGCCCACCCGGTAGCCCACCAGGACCACGATATCGCTGGCCAGGTCCGACAGGCTGTGCACCGCGTCGGCCACCAGGGCCGAGCTGTGGCCGACCACCCCGGCCGCGGCCTTGACCCCCACCAGCACCAGGTTGATCAGGCTCCCGCACAGGGTCACGCCCTCGCCCGTCCCCAGCAGGGGGGGCCCGGACCGGCGGTCGGCTTGCCTCATGGCGTCCTCGGTGTTATATAAGCGCGTTCCCGCGGAGGCCGCCCGTGCCCCACGGGCGAACCACTCGCACCGGAGGTGATGCGATGCCGATCTACGAGTACCGCTGCGACGCGTGCAACGACGAGTTCGAGGTGACCCAGAAGATCTCGGACGAACCGCTCCGGACCTGCCCCAAGTGCAACGGCCCGGTCGAGAAGCTGATCTCCCAGAGTTCGTTCGTGCTCAAGGGCTCGGGCTGGTACCTCACGGACTACGCGCGCAAGAACGGCAAGAAGTCCGGGGAGGGGAAGTCCGAGACCACGTGCGCGGCCAGCGGGTCCAAATCCGCGTGCGCCAGCTGCCCGAGCTCCGGCGACTGAACCGCCCGCTCGCTTGCCCCGCGGGGAGTTCGGGACCGGCCCGGGCTCCCCGCGTTCGTTTTTTGGACCGCTGGCCACCTTCTATAACCGACGACGGCCCGGATTGCCAGGCTTTGACGGCGTACGGACCCGGTTGGTAGCATCGACCGGATCACGGCAACCGCCCCCACGGGCAGGAGGAAACCCATGTTTCGAGGAGCCATCACCGCCCTGGTCACGCCGTTCCGGGACGGCCGCCTGGACGAGGACGCGTTCCGGGAACTGATCGACTGGCAGATCCGGGAGGGCGTGGACGGGGTGGTCCCGTGCGGGACCACCGGCGAGTCGGCCACCCTGAGCCACGAGGAGCACAGCCGGGTGATCGACATCGCGGTGGACGAGGCCCGGGGCCGGGTGCCCGTGATCGCGGGCACCGGGTCCAACAGCACGGCCGAGGCGGTCCGCCTGACCCGCCACGCCAAGGAGGCGGGCGCGGACGGCGCGCTGCTGATCACGCCGTACTACAACAAGCCGACCCAGGACGGGCTGTACGCCCACTACCGGGCCGTGGCCGAGCAGACCAAGTTTCCCCTGATCCTGTACAACGTGCCCGGCCGCACCGGCGTGAACCTGCTGCCCGGGACGGTGGCCCGCCTGGCCGGGATCCCGGACGTGGTCGGAATCAAGGAAGCCTCGGGTGACCTCGCCCAGGTGAGCGAGATCCTGGAGCGGTGCGGCGACCGGCTCACCGTGCTGTCCGGGGACGACTTCACGGTGCTGCCCCTGCTCAGCCTGGGCGGCAAGGGGGTGATCTCGGTGGTGTCGAACCTGGTGCCCGGCGACATGGCCGGCATGGTCCGCGCGTTCCAAGGCGGAGACCTGGACCGGGCCCGCCAGCTCCACTACGGGATGATGCCCCTGGCCCGGGCGTGCTTCCTCGAGACCAACCCGATCCCGGTCAAGACCGCGCTGGCGAGGATGGGCCGGATCCCGTTCGAGGTCCGGCTGCCCCTGTGCCCGATGCGGCCAGAGAACGCGCGCAGCCTGGACGAGGCCCTGGCCGCCCGAGGGCTCCTGCCGGAGGGCTCGTGATGGTCCGGGTGGTGGTCACCGGCGCCGGGGGCCGGATGGGCACCCAGATCGTGCGCCTGGTGGCCGAGGCCGACGACCTGGAACTGTCCGGCGCGGTGGAGCGTCCCGGCCACCCGGCCTCGGGCCGGGACGCTGGGGAGGTGGCCGGGGTGGGCGCCGTGGGCGTGCCCGTGGGGGACGACCTGGGCCGTGCCCTGGCCGGCGCCGACGTGGTGATCGACTTCACCAGCGCGGCCGCGTCCCTCGAACACCTGGACGCGGTGTGCCGGGCCGGCAAGGGAATCGTGATCGGGTCAACCGGGTTCACCCCGGAGGAGCGGGACCGGATCGCGGGCCGCGGGGCCGAGGCCCGGGTGTTCCTGGCCCCGAACATGAGCATCGGGATCAACGTGCTCCTGGGCGTGGTGGCCGACGTGGCCCGGGCCCTGGGGGACGCCTACGACGTGGAGATCGTGGAGACCCACCACCGGTTCAAGAAGGACGCGCCGTCCGGCACGGCCGTGGCCCTGGCCGAGGCGGTGGCCGCCGCCCTGGGCAGGGACCTGGGACGGGACGGGGTGTACGGCCGCCACGGCCTGGTGGGGGAACGCACGGGCCGGGAGATCGGGATCCACGCGGTACGGGCCGGGGACGTGGTGGGGGACCACACCGTGGTGTTCGGCGGGCTCGGAGAGCGGGTGGAGATCACCCACCGGGCCACCAGCCGGGAGACGTTCGCCCGGGGCGCCCTGCGGGCCGCGCGGTGGCTGGCCGGCCGGCCCAACGGGTTCTACGGCATGGCCGACCTCCTCTCCGGGGCCTGACCCGGCCGTTCGAACCGGCACCCCCGGGTGCCCGTCCCGGGAGGGCGCGGATGGAGACGGCGTACGTGGCGTTCGGGGGCAACCAGGGCCCGGTCGCGGACAACCTGCGGCGCGCCCTGGCCGCGGTGGGACGGCTCGCCGGCACCCGCCTGCGGCGGGTCTCGCCCCTGTACCGGACGCCACCCGTGGGCGTGACCGACCAGCCGGCGTTCATCAACGGCGTGGCCCGGGTGGACACCGCGCTGGAGCCCGCCGACCTGCTCGCCGGTCTCCTGGAGATCGAGTCCTCCCTGGGCCGCACCCGGGAGGTCCGCTGGGGGCCGCGCACCGTGGACCTGGATCTCGTCCTGTTCGGCAACCGGATCGTGGCCGAGCCGGGGCTCCAGGTCCCCCACCCCCGCCTCCACGAACGGCTGTTCGTGCTCGTACCCCTGGCCGACCTGGCGCCCGACGCGGTGCACCCCGGGCGCGGCCGGTCCGTGGCGGCGCTGCTCGCCGACCTCCCCCCAGACCCTGACATCCGTTCCCTGGGCCGGCCGGCCTGGGCCGAACGGGTGGAAGACGCCGAGGAAGCCCCGTGATCGTGCGCGCCCTGTTCTACGGCCTGCTGCTGTGGCTGCTGTACCGCCTGGTGAAAGGGCTCGGGCCCCGCCGGCCCGAGCGCCGGCGCACGGCCCCGGGCACCGCGGTGCGGGGCGGGGACCTGGTCCAGGACCCCCAGTGCGGGGTGTACATCCCCGTCGAGGACGCCGTGAAGGGCCCGGGGGGCACCCGGTTCTGCAGCGAAGCGTGCCGGGACGCGTACCGGAGCCGGAAGTCGTGACCGCGGCGACCCGGCCGATCCGCCTGCTGCGGGTGGACCTGGCCCGGCGGTCGTGGACCGTGGAGGACCTGCCGGACGACCTGGTCCGGGCGTTCGTCGGGGGCCGGGGGCTGGGCGCCGCCCTGCTGCGGCGGGAAGGGCGGCACCGCCTGGGCCCGGCCGACCCCGGCGCGCCGGTGGTCGTGTGCACCGGCCCCCTCACCGGCACCCGGGCGCCCACCGCGTCCCGCACCAGCCTGACGGGCCTGTCCCCCCTGACCAACACCGTGTTCGACGCCAACTCCGGCGGGTTCTTCGGGATCCGGCTGCGGCGGGCCGGGTTCGACGCCCTGTGGCTCGAGGGGGTGTCGGACGCGCCCGTGACCGTGTCGGTGACCCCCCGAGGGGTCTCGTTCGAGGACGCGGCTCCCCTGTGGGGCCGGGGCAACCGGGAGGCACAAAGCGCCCTGGCCGGAGGGAGCAACCGGTCGTGGGCCGCGCTCACGATCGGGCCGGCCGGGGAGAACGGCGCGAAGCTGGCCAACATCGCCCACGGCGACCGGTTCTTCGGCCGGGGCGGGCTGGGCGCGTGGATGGGCGCCCGGCGCCTCAAGGCGGTCCGGGTCCGGGGGGACGGCCCCGTGCCGGTGGCCGACCCCGAGGGCCTCGCGTTCGTGGCGGGCGAGTGCCGCAAGCAGCTCGGCGCCCACCCCGTGACCAGCCGGGGCCTGCCCGCGTTCGGCACCGCAGTGCTGATGAACGTGATCAACGCGGTGGGCGCCCTGCCGGCGCGCAACTTCCGGGACAGCGGCTGCGAGCGGGCCGACCGGCTGTCCGGCGAGGCGCTGCGGGACCGGCTGACCGTGGGCCGCAAAGCGTGCCCCGGGTGCCCGATCGCGTGCGGCCGCAAGATCGCCCTGGACGGCCGGACCGGGCCGGGACCCGAGTTCGAGACCCTGTGGGCCCTGGGCGCGAACCTGGGCCTGGACGACCTGGAGGCCGTGGCACGGCTGAACCGGGTCGCGGCGGACCTGGGCCTGGACACGGTGTCGGCCGGTGCCACCATCGCAGCCGCCCGGGAGCTGTTCGAGACGGGCGACCTGGGCTGGGACCCCCTGGAGCGGGGCGCCGAGGGGGTGGCCGACCTGCTGGCCGAGATGGCCGAGGTGCGCGGCCGGGGCGCGTTGCTCGCCCACGGCAGCCGGCGGCTGGCCGAGGCCGCGGGCCGGCCCGACGCGGCCATGGTGTCCAAGGGGCTCGAGCTGCCCGCCTACGACCCCCGCGGGTGCCAGGGCCAGGGGCTCGCGTACGCCACCTCGAACCGGGGGGGGTGCCACCTGCGGGCGTACCTGGTGGCCCCCGAAATCCTGGCCACCCCAAAGCGGGTGGACCGGTTCGCGTGGTCGGGCAAGGCCGGCCTGACGATCGTGGCCCAGAACCTCAACGCCGCCGTGGACAGCCTGGTGCTGTGCCGGTTCACCGGGTTCGCGCTCGGGGACGGCCACTACGCCCGGCTCCTCAAGGCCGTCACCGGGTGGGACGTGGACGGCCAGGAGCTGATGACCGCGGGCGAGCGGATCTACACCCTGGAGCGCCTGGTGAACCTGGAACGGGGATTCGGCCGCGGCGACGACCGCCTGCCCCGGCGCCTGACCCACGAGCCCGTGGCCCGCGGCCCCAGCGCCGGCCACACCGTGCACCTGGACGAGATGCTGGACGAGTACTACCGGTTCCGGGGGTGGGACCTCCGGGGCGTGCCCACGGCCCGCAAACTCGAGCAGCTGGGCCTCGGCCCGTCGCCCTTCTGAGCCCGAGGACCCCATGTACGAGCAGTTCCGCGACATCGGCCGGGACCTGTTCCTGGCCGGCCTGATCACCTCCCACGGCGGCAACATGAGCGTCCGGCTGGGGGACCGGATCGTGATCACCCGCCGGGGCGCCATGCTGGGCCGGCTCGGCCCCGAGGACCTGGTGGAGACCGGGCTCGAACGGGACGATGCCATGGTCACCCTGGCGTCCACCGAGCTGGTGGTGCACCGGGCGATCTACCGGGCCACCAGCGCCCTGGCCGTGGTCCACACCCACCCGGCCCACGCCACGGCCCTGTCCCTGGTGGGGGACGCGGTGGTGCCGGTGGACTCGGAGGGCTCGTACCTGCTCCGCCGGGTGCCGGTGGTGTCGGCCGCCGACACGGTGGGCAGCGACGCCGCGGCCCGGCTGCTGCCCGCGGCCCTCCGGGACCACAGGATCGCCTTGCTGCGCGGCCACGGCGCGTTCGCCGTGGGCGAGTTGCTCGAAGAGGCGTACATGGTGTCTTCCACCCTGGAGGCGTCGGCCCACATCCTGTATCTTGTCCAGACCCTGGGAGAGGACCGGGTCCGGGAGTACCGCGACCGGGCCGACCAGTACGACCGGTGGTAGGAGAGCCTGTCCATGGACCAGCCGGAGACCCCGCCCACCGTCGAGGAGCGCCTCGGCCGCCTGTGGGGGTTCGTGTACGTGGGGATCATCGTGGTCCTCACCGTGCTCCTCGTGGGAAAGGCGTGCCTGTTCGAGGGGTGATCCCCTCTACCCCGGAGGTAGCGCCGTGGAACCCGCCGCCCTGATCGCCGCCCTGTCCCGCCCCGGCGCATACCCCCACCCGGTGGACCGGGTGGTCGTGCACCAGACCCACATCTCGGCCGTCTTCCTGGCCGGCGCCCACGTGTACAAGATCAAGAAGCCGGTGGACCTGGGCTTCCTGGACTTCTCCACCCTGGAACGCCGCCGCCGGTTCTGCCGCGAGGAGGTCCGCCTGAACCGCCGGCTCGCACCCGGCGTGTACCGGGGGGTGGTACAGGTGGTCCGTACGCCGGACGGGCTACGGATCGGCGGGGACGGCGAACCCGTGGAGTGGGCGGTGTGGATGGACCGGCTGCCCGACGACGCGACCCTGCTGCGGCGACTCGGCCGCGGCGCGGTGGGTCCCGGCGAGTTGCGCCTCCTGGCCCGCCGGCTGGCCCGGTTCCACCGGGAGGCGGACGCCGGCCCCCGGGTGGCCCGGTACGCCCGGTGGGACGTGGTGGCCAGCAACGCCCGGGACAACCTGGTCGCGGCCCGGCAGCAGGTGGGCCACGCGGTGGAGCAGCCCGTGGTGGACCGGCTCTCGGCCCACACCGAACGCCTCCTGGCGTCGCTCCGGGACCGGATCGAGGCGCGGGCCGCGGGGGGCGTGGCCCGGGACACCCACGGGGACCTCCACCTGGACCACGTGTACCGGTTCCCCGACCGTTCCGAGCCGGACGACTGGGTGATCGTGGACTGCATCGAGTTCAACGAGCGGTTCCGGTGCGCCGACCCGGTGGCGGACATCGCGTTCCTCGCCATGGACCTCCGGTACCGGGGCCGGCCCGACCTGGCCGGCGCGTTCTCGGACGCGTACCTCGGCGAGGCCGCCGACCCGGGCGGCGCGGACCTGCTGCCCCTGTACGCGTCGTACCGGGCGGCGGTACGCGCCAAGGTGGACGGGATCGCGAGCCGGGAGACCGAGATCCCCCGGCGGCAGCGGGCCGAACTGCTCGGTTCGGCCCGGGCCCACTGGCTCCTGGCCCTCGCCCTGGCCGCCCCGCCCGGCGACCGGCCGGCCGTGGTGGCCGTGGCCGGCCTGCC
Source organism: Deferrisomatales bacterium (assembly GCA_024277875.1). Taxonomy (GTDB): domain Bacteria; phylum Desulfobacterota; class Deferrisomatia; order Deferrisomatales; family Deferrisomataceae; genus JAJRUI01. The sequence continues at coordinate 36,946 of JAJRUI010000027.1, read as the reverse complement.
TGGAACGGGCAAATCCACCGTGGCCCGCCACCTGGCCCGCTCCCACGGTTTCCAGGTGCTCTCGTCGGACCGGGTCCGCAAGGAACTGGCCGGCCTCGGCCCGGAAGACCGAGCCGGCGCCCCCCCCGGGGAAGGGCTCTACACCCCCGAACGGACCGCCAGCACCTACGACGCCCTGTTCGGCCGGGCGGCCCGCGCCGTGCTCCGGGGAGGACGGGTGGTGATCGACGCCACCTTCTCGGACGAGGGCCACCGGAGCCGACTCGCCGACCTGGCCCTGGAACTGGGGGTGCCGTCGGCCGTTCTCGTGTGCACCGCGGCGGACGACGTGGCCCTGGCCCGGATCGCGGCCCGTCAGGGGGACGCCTCGGACGCGGACGCGGCCGTGTACCGCCACCTGGCCGTCCGGTGGCGCCCGTTCCGGTCCCTGCCCCACCAGCCGGCCCTCCCCGTCTCGGACACCGCGACAGCGGACGCGGCCCTGGTCCGGGCCGGCCTGGCCGGCTGATCGTGCCTCCCCCGCGTCCCCGGCTTTCGGTGGTGGTTCCGGCCGTGGACGAGGCCGGGGCCGTTCCCCGGCTGCTCGCCGACCTGGCCGGCCAGCGGGGGGTCCCCCTGGAGGTGGTCGTGGCCGACGGCGGAAGCCGGGACGGCACCCCGGACGCGGCCCGGGCCGCGGGCCAGGACCTGGGTGTGGCGTGCCGGGTCGTGGCCGCCCCCCGGGGACGGGGCGCCCAGATGAACCGGGGCGCCCGGGCGGCTGCCGCGGACGACCTGTTGTTCCTCCACGCCGACACCCGGCTGCGCGACCCGGACCTTCTCGCCCGGGCCGGCGGCCGCATGGCCCGGGAACGGGCCGGCCGCGGCCCCGACGCCGTGGCCGGCCGGTTCCGGCTGCGGTTCCGGCGCACCCGGCCCGGGCGCCGGGGCGCCTACTACTTCTACGAGGCCAAGACGGCCCTCCTTCGGCCCGGGTGCTTCAACGGCGACCAGGGGCTGTGGCTGTCCCGGGGCTTTTTCGAGGCGCTGGGTGGGTTCGACGAGGCTGACCCGTTCCTGGAAGACGTGCGCATCGGCCGCCGGCTGGACGCGGCGGGCGCGTGGACGGTGCTGCCCGGCGCCGTCCACACCTCGGCGCGGCGGTTCGAGACCGAGGGGCTGTTCGAGCGCCAGGCGCTGAACGCCCTGATCCTCGTGGCCGAGGAATTGGGGCTCCGGGGGTTCTTCCGGGACGCGCCCGGGGCGTACCGGCGCCACGGCCGGACCGGCCAGCTGGATCTCGTCCCGTTCCTACGCCGGGCCCGGCGCTTCCTCTGGTCCGGGGGGGGCCGGACCCCGCTGCACCGGTGGGCCCGGGTGGGCCGGATCGCGGCCGACAACGCGTGGCAACTCGCGTTCGCCCGGGACTGCGCCCGGAACCGCGCCCTGGGCTACCCCCCCGGACACGGCCCGGTGCCGGCCCTGCGCGCGTACGACCGGTGGTGGGCGCATGCAGCGGCCACCCGGCCCGGCCGCGCGGCCGCCGCGTGCGCCGCAGCCCTGTGGCTGTACGGCGCGTCCGCAGGGCTCTGGCGTCCGGGCCCACCAAACCTCGGTTGAAAAAATGGTGTTTTTCTGTTGACACGCGAAAATCCGCACCGGTATGGTGCGCCCAAGCAGCTGGTTCGGGACCCGCCTCATTTTGTCCCGGCCGAGAAAACTCGGGTCGAGTTCTGGAAGGGGAGAGGCGGACGCCTCTCCCCTTTTTCCTTGTGGCAGGGCATCTGCGCAACGGGTCGATTGAAGCGCGATGGGCAGCATGTAGTACCGGTTGTGGCTCTCCCCTCCGGGCGCATCTCCCACGCAACACCACCGACGGATGCACGGCGCATCCACAACGCCTAGAGGAGGCACGCAATGGCAATCGGGACGGTCAAGTGGTTCAACGATCAGAAGGGGTACGGCTTCATCGCCCAGGAAGACGGCCCGGACGTGTTCGTGCACTTCAGCGCGATCCAGATGGACGGGTTCAAGACCCTTCAGGAAGGCCAGCAGGTCGAGTTCGACGTGGTGGACGGGCAGAAGGGCCCCCAGGCCTCCAACGTCCGCCAGGCCTGAGACGCACCGGCGAACCGCGTCGGGGCGGGCCCCTCGGGGCCCGCCCTTTTTCGTGGTGGCTCCCGGCCCGTGGCCGGGCCCCCGTGCTATACTTTTCCGCCGATCCTGCGGAGGAACGCGCCGATGCGGTTGGCCGACCACGACGTCTACCAGTCCCTGCCGCTGAGCCGGAAAACCCTGCTGGCCCGCCTGAGCCCGTGGCCGGAACTGCCGTTCTACCTGTCGGTGGGCTACACGGTGGCCCGGGCGAGCCGGCGGGCGAAGCGGGGGCGCTACGGCGACGACCAGTGGGTCGTGTCGAGCCTGCGGATCGTCCGGGCCCTCGAGGGGGTGGGCGCCCGGCTGGTGGTGGAGGGGATGGACCACGTCCGGGGCCTGGACGGACCGGCCGTGTTCGTGGGCAACCACATGAGCACGCTGGAGACGTTCGTGCTGCCGGGCATCATCCAGCCGGTGCGGCCGGTGACGTTCGTGGTCAAGGACAGCCTGCTCGCGTACCCGGTGTTCGGCCACGTGATGCGTTCCCGGGACCCGGTGGTGGTGGGGCGCCAGAACCCCCGGGAGGATCTGGCCACCGTGCTCCGAGAGGGAAAGGCGCGCCTCGACCGGGGCGTGTCGGTGATCGTGTTCCCCCAGACCACCCGATCCGTGACCCTGGACCCGGCCCGGTTCAACTCGATCGGCGCCAAGCTGGCCGCCCGGGCCGGGGTGCCGGTGGTCCCGATCGCGCTCCAGACCCACGCGTGGGGAAACGGCAAACGGCTCAAGGACGTGGGCCGCGTGGACCCGTCGATCCCGGTCCGGTTCCGGTTCGGCCCGCCCCTGGCGCCGGACGGCCGGGGCAACCAGGTGCACCGGGCGTGCCTGGCGTTCGTGCGGGAGACCCTCGGGGAGTGGGGCGTGCCCGTGGTTCAGGCCGAGCGGGCCCGCTCGGCCCAGTAGATCCGGCTGCCCCACAGCAGGGCGGTGCCCACCGCGGTGTACACCGGGCCGAGCACGGCCCGGCTCAGCCCGCTCCGTCGCAGCACGGCCCCCAGCCCCATCATCCCCAGCACGAACAGCCAGGTCTTCCACGACAGGAACCCGCCGAGGCAGTTGCCGTCGCCCCGGCTGCGGATCCGGGCCGCTGCGCGGCGTGCGGTGCGGTCCAGGGCCAGGCGGCCCTTGAGCAGGCCGGCCGCGACCCCTGCCGCGGCCAGCCCCCACGCCGCAGCCCCCCCGATCCCGGCGCACCACCGCAGGCCGGCCGCGAGGAGCCCCGCGCCCACCACGGTCCACAGGAGCCCGGCGGCCAGCAGGTGGGTGCGCGCGGCCGCGGCCGGTTTCCACCGGGCCATGGGCGTCCCGGGCTTCACCGCCCCTTCCACTCCGGGGGGCGCTTCTCGAGGAACGCGCACATCCCCTCCTGGGCGTCCACGGCCATCGCGTTGAGGCTCATCACCTCCTTGGCGTAGTCGTAGGCCTGGGGCATCGCCAGGTCCACCTGGGCGTAGAACGCCGCCTTTCCGAGCCCCACGGTCATCGGGCTCGCGTCCGCGATCCGGTTCGCCAGGGCCAGGGTCTCGTCCGCGAGCCGGTCGGCCGGCACCACCCGGTTCACGAGCCCGAATTCCCGGGCCTCCCGGGCGTCCAGGAACTCTCCGGTGAGCAGCATCTCCAGCGCTTTCTTGCGGCCCACGGCCCGCACCAGGGGCACCATCGGGGTCGAGCAGAACAGGCCGATCTTCACCCCGGGGGTGGCGAACCGGGCTCCTTCCTCGGCCACGGCCAGGTCGCAGGTGGCCACCAACTGGCACCCGGCCGCCGTGGCGATGCCGTGCACCTGGGCGATCACCGGCTGGGGCAGGGCCTGGATGGCGTTCATCATGCGGGTGCAGGTGTCGAAGATCTCCCGGTACGCCCGCACGTCCCGCCCGGTCATCTCGGACAGGTCGTGGCCGGCCGAAAACACGGGGCCGGCGCCCTTGAGGACCACCGCGCGCACCGACCCGTCGTCCCGGATCTCGTCCAGGGCGGCCAGCACCTCGGTCATCAGGGACAGGGACAGGGCGTTTCGCCGCTTCGGCCGGTTCAGGGTGAGCACGGCCACCGGCCCCTGCCGCTCGAGCACCAGTTCGGAGTACGCCATCGGATCTCTCCCGGGTCTGGGTTGCGAAGCGCTTTAAGGTACCACGGCCCGTTCGTCCGGAAAACCGGCCCGGAGGCGTCCTTGATCGCCCCCCCTCCCCTTGCTAGAATCTGGCGACTTTCTCTGCCACCCCGCCCCGCCCGAGGTCAGCCCCGCCATGCTCGACGCCATTTTCGGTTTCTTCTCCACCGATCTCGCCATCGATCTGGGTACCGCCAACACCCTGGTGTACGTGCGGGGCAAGGGCATCGTGGCCAGCGAACCGTCGGTGGTCGCGGTGCGCAAGGACGCCCACGGCGGCGGCCGGATCCTGGCGGTGGGCAAGGAGGCCCAGCGGATGCTCGGCCGCACGCCGGGGTCGATCGTGGCGATCCGGCCGATGAAGGACGGCGTGATCGCCGACTTCGACATCTGCGAGGCCATGCTCCGGTACTTCATCCAGAAGGTCCACAACCGGCGCAAACTGGTGCGGCCGCGGGTGATCGTGGGCGTGCCGTCGGGCATCACCCAGGTGGAGAAGCGCGCCGTGCGCGAGTCGGCCGGGTTCGCCGGGGCCCGCGAGGTGTACCTGATCGAGGAGCCCATGGCCGCGGCCATCGGGTCGGGCCTGCCGGTGACCGAGCCGTCGGGCAACATGATCGTGGACATCGGGGGCGGGACGACCGAGGTGGCCGTGATCAGCCTGGCCGGCATCGTGTACAGCCAGTCGGTCCGGGTGGCCGGCGACAAGATGGACGAGGCGATCGTCCAGTACATCAAACGCAAGTACAACCTGTTGATCGGGGAGCGAACGGCCGAACAGGTGAAGATGACGGTGGGCACCGCGTACCCCGACGCCGACGAGGCGGTGGAGGACCGATCCATGGAGGTCAAGGGCCGGGACCTGGTGGCCGGGATCCCCAAGACCGCCACCGTGCGCACCGAGGAGATCCGGGAGAGCCTGCGCGAGCCGATCAGCGCGATCGTCCAGGCGGTGCGGATCGCCCTGGAGAAGACCCCTCCCGAACTGGCCGCGGACATCGTGGACAAGGGGATCGTGCTGGCCGGCGGCGGAGCCCTGCTACGCAACATGGACGTGCTGCTCCGGGAGGAGACCGGCCTGCCCGTGATGGTTGCCGACGACCCGCTGTCGTGCGTGGCCCAGGGCGCGGGAACGGCCCTGGACGAGATCGAACTCCTCCGGGAGGTGGCCAGCTGACCGCCCGCTTCCCGGGCCGGCCCTGAAGAACCGATCCTGACCCGTACCTGCCCCGGCACCGGGGGGGGGTGAGACAGCCATGCTCTCGTTCCTGTTGCGCCACCGCGCCGCCATCGCCGGGATCGGCTTCGCCGGTCTCGCCCTGGGGTTCCTCGTGTCCCACCGGGGCGTGGACGGCGGCGTGCCCGGCCCCCTCGGGCTGGTGGGCACCCCTGTCCAGGCCGTGGCCCGGGGGATGGCGGACAGCATCGGGAGCGTGGTTGACCGGTACGTGTTCCTGCTGGAGGCCGGGGAGGAGGCGGCCCGCTTGCGGCGGGAGGTGGCCGACCTGCGGCGGGAGCTGCTGGCCGTCGAAGAGGTGGTCCAGGAGAACGAGCGCCTCCGGAAGCTGGCCGGGTTCCGGGAGACCACCGACCTTCCGCTGGTGCCGGCCCGGGTGGTGGGCCGGAGCGCGTCCGCCTGGTTCCGCACCGTGGTGCTCGACAAGGGTTCGGACGACGGCGTCGGGCCGGACGCGCCGGTGCTGACCCCCGGCGGCGTGGTGGGCCGGGTGTACGAAGTGTCCCCCGACGCGAGCCGGGTCCTCCTCCTGACCGATCCCAACTTCGCCGTGGACGCGATCGTCCAGCGCACCCGGGCCCAGGTTGTGATCGAGGGCCGGCTGGACGACCGGTGCCGGGTCCTGTACCTGGCCCGGGGCGAAGACGTCCGCCCCGGGGACCGGGTGGTGACCTCGGGCATGGGCGGCGTGTTCCCCAAGGGACTGCTCGTGGGGGCGGTGGCCCGGGCCGAGGCCGTGCCCGGCGAAGTGTTCCAGCGGGCCGAACTCGCCCCGGGAGCCGACCTGTCCCGGCTGGAGGAGGTGTTCGTGGTACCGGCCCCGGGGGAAGAGAACCCGCCGTGAGGCCCTTCCTCGCCTGGGCGGCCGCGCTGCTCGGGGTGATCCTCCTGCAGTCGTCGGTCCTGCCCCTGTTCGTTCCCGACCCGTGGCGGCCCGATCTCACCCGTGCGCTGGTCCTGTGGCTCGCCCTGACCGGCGTGCCCCGGCGTGGTCCGTTCCTCGCCCTGGGGAGCGGCGCGGTGGTGGACTGGGTCTCGGGCGCCCCGATCGGGTTCACTGCGTTCACCCGCCTCGTCCTGTACGGCCTGTGCCGGCCGTTCCGGGGCGTGTTCTTCGACCACCACCCCCTCCTCCTCGTGCCGTTCGCCGCGGCCGGCGCCCTGGCCGACGCGGGCCTGTCCGCGGCCGTGTCGCTGTGGGTGCTGGAACGCCCGCTGGTCTCCGGCGCGGCCTGGGCCGTGGGCTGGCGCCAGGGCGTGGTGGACGCCCTGTGGGTGCCCGTCGTGTTCATCGCTCTGGAGCTGGCCACCGGCCGGCGTACCCCCCGGCTGGTTCCCGGATGATCCCGTCCCCCCCCATGGGCCGGAAACGCCTGAGGGCCCGGTTCGCGACCGCCGTGTCCCTGGTGGCCCTGGCGTTCGCCGGCCTGTCCTTGCGGCTCGCGTACCTCCAGGTGTACCGGGGCGCCGAGTACCGGCATCTGAGCGAGAACAATCGGATCCGGGTCGAACGCAGGCCGGCTCCCCGGGGCATGATCCTCGACCGGCGGGGCGAGATCCTGGCGGACGTGCGCGCGTCGTTCGACGCCCAGCTGGTTCCCCAGGAAGTGCCCACCGAGGGCCGGGGCCGGTGGCTCGCCGAGGTGGCGCAGATCCTGGGGCTGACCCCGGACGCGGTCCGCGACTCCCTGGCCCGGCCCGGCCCGCCGCCGTGGGAACCCCGAACTCTGAAGCGGCGCCTGGACCGCACCCAGATGGCGCAGTTGGAGGCCCACCGGCTGGAACTGCCCGGCGTGATCGCACGGGCCGTTCCCGTACGCCACTACCCGTTCGGCGAGCTGTTGGGGCCGACCCTCGGGTACGTGGGTGCGATCTCGGGCCGGGAACTCGGCGAGCCCGCGTTCGCCGAGTACGCGCCCGGCGACTACCTGGGCCGGACCGGGCTCGAGTGGGCGTGGGAAGGCCCGTTGCGCGGCGAGGCAGGGGGCGCCCAGGTGGAGGTGGACGTGCGGGGGCGCCAGCTCAGGGTGCTCGCGTCCAGGCCGGCCCGGCCCGGGCGCAACCTGGTGCTCACCATCGACCGCCGCCTCCAGGAAGCGGCCGAAGCCGCCCTGGGCGACCAGGTGGGCTCGGTGGTGGTGCTGGAGGTAGCCACCGGGGACGTGCTGGCCCTGGTCTCCAAGCCGTCGATCGACCCGAACCGCCTGGCCCGGGGCGTGGCGGCCGACGAGTGGAAGGCCCTGGTCGAGGACCCCCGCCACCCGCTCCAGAACCGGGCGATCCGGGGGCAGTACCCGCCGGGCAGCACGTTCAAGGTCGCGATGGCCCTGGCCGGGCTGGCCGAGGGCGCGATCACCCCCCGCACCGAGGCGTTCTGCTCGGGAGCGCTGCCGTTCGCCGGCCGGGACTACCGCTGCTGGAAACGGACCGGCCACGGCGCCGTGGACCTGCAAAAGGCCCTGATCGAGTCGTGCGACGTGTACTTCTACCAGCTGGGCCTGGACCTGGGGGTGGACACCATCCATCGGTGGACGACCGAGTTGGGGCTCGGCCGGCCCACCGAGATCGACCTGCCCGGCGAGAAGGGGGGTCTGGTGCCGTCCAAACGGTGGAAGCGCCGGGCGCGGGGCGAGCCGTGGTACGCCGGGGAGACCCTGTCGGTGGCGATCGGCCAGGGCTACGTGCTCGCCACCCCCCTCCAACTCGCGGCCATGACCGCGGCCGTGGCCCACCCCATGGGCGCGCGGATGTGGCCCCGGATCGTGTCCCGGATCGAGGACCCGGACGGCCGGGCCGTCCAAGAGGTGCCGCCCCGGGAGCTGGGCCGGCTGCCGTTCCAGCGCATCCACCTGGACCAGGTGCGCCGGGCGATGCGCCAGGTGGTGGCCGGGGAGCACGGAACCGCCCGCAAGGCCGAGGTGGACGGCTTCCCCGTGGCGGGCAAGACCGGGACGGCCCAGGTGATCAAGATGCCCAGCGAACAGGGTCTGGCCGACCGGGAGATCCCGTGGGAACACCGGGACCACGCGCTGTTCGTCGGGTACGCACCGGCCGACGACCCCAGGATCGCGTTCGCCGTGGTGATCGAACACGGGGGACACGGCGGATCGGCCGCAGGCCCGGTGGCCCGCAAGGTGGTGGAGACGTACCGCGACCTGGAACGGGAGGGCGTGGCCCGGAACGGGGTGGACCGGTGAGGCGGGGCTGGCCGAGCCAGCTGGACTACGGGCTGCTCGGGGTGGTGGCGCTGCTGTCGGCGCTGGGCCTCGTGGTGCTGTGGAGCGCGAGCCACGGGCCGGACGGCTCGGTGGCTGGCTACGCCGTCCGCCAGGCCCGGTGGATGGCCCTCGGCTGGCTCGCGCTGGGCCTGGTCCTGGCCGTGGACTACCGGCACCTGGACACCTACGCCGTTCCCCTGTTCGCTGCCCTGGTGCTCCTGCTCGTCCTGGTGCTCGTGACCGGGCGGTCCAGCATGGGCGCCCAGCGGTGGCTGGCCCTGGGCCCCTTGCGGATCCAACCGTCGGAGTTCATGAAGATCGGGATGGGGGTGATGATCGCCCACGTCCTGTCCAGAGAACCCTCCCCTCCCCCGTACGGCCTCCGCCGGCTGTGGCTGCCCGCGGTCCTGACGGCCGTGCCCGTGGGGCTGATCCTGCTCCAGCCCGACCTGGGCACGGCCGTGCTGGTGCTGGGCGTCGCAGCCGCGGTCGTCCTGTTTCAGGGGGTCCGCCGGCGGGTCCTGGCGGGCGCGGCCGTGGCCGGAGCGGCCGCAGCCCCGGTCCTGTGGTCCGTGCTCCACGACTACCAGCGCCGGAGGATCCTGACGTTCCTGGACCCGGAGCGGGACCCCCTGGGCGCCGGGTACCACATCATCCAGTCCAAGATCGCGGTGGGGTCCGGCCAGATCCTGGGAAAGGGATTCCTGAAGGGCACCCAGGCCCACCTGCAGTTCCTGCCCGAGCGGCACACCGACTTCATCTTCTCGGTGCTGGCCGAGGAGTGGGGGCTGGCCGGGTCGTTGCTCGTCCTCGCCCTGTTCGCGCTGCTCGTCCTGTGGGGGCTGGACATCGCTGCCAAGGCCCGGGACCCGTTCGGCCGGCTCCTGGCGGTGGCCGTGACCAGCATCCTGTTCTACCACGTGGTCGTGAACGTGGGCATGGTCCTCGGCCTGTTTCCGGTGGTCGGCGTTCCCCTGCCCCTGTTCTCGTACGGCGGCTCGTCGGTGCTCACCACCTACCTGGTGGTGGGGCTCCTGCTGAACATCCGTTCGAGGCGGTACACCCGGTTCGGGGGGTGACGCGCCCGGGAAGATTTGCCGGCCCGGACCCTTTAGTTTCTCCCCGGGAGGGCCGATGAAACCCCCGATGGTTACAAGAGACGCCGACACATTCGTCGCCCTCGGCAAAGCGGTCCAGCTGGCTGCCGACGAAGGCGCCCTGCCCCGGGAAGAGGCCGCGGACCTGGGGGAAGCCCTTGTAGCCGGGATCCTCACCGGCTGCATGGAACTGGACACCTACGCCCGGGTGCACGACGCCCTGGCCCGGCTCCTGGACCGGGCGTTCGAGGGGCCCACCCGGACCGTGACCGGCCCGGCCACCCCGCCGGCCGGCGCCTCCGCTCCGGAGGAACCGCTGGGGGTGTACCTGGAGGTCGTCGGGGACGCGTGGGAGAGCGTGGGCTGGGAGTCGGAATCGTGCCTGCGCCTGCGCGCGTTCTGCCGGGCCGTGTTCGACCCGGCCCGCGGCCGTTTCCAGCACGACGGCGCGTGGTTCCACGCCCCCGTGCTCGGTTCGGCCGACGACGTGCACGCCGCGGCCCGGGCCGCCGGACTCCTGGTGGTGTCGATCCAGGGCACCCCGCCCCCGCCCCCCCTGGTCGGCCGCCTGTCGCCCCTGGACGCCGAACCCGCCGGCTGCCGGCTGGTGCTGGGGTGGGGCGACCGGCGGTCGGCCCTGGACCTCGCTTCCGCCCACTGATCCCCCCTGCCTTTCCGCGCCGTCTCCCGGGGTGGTAAATTGGCCCCATGGCGAAGACCCGGCGTATCTTCGAGTGCCAGAAGTGCGGAGGCCAGGCGCCCAAGTGGCTCGGCCGGTGCCCCGAGTGCGGCGCGTGGGGCAGCTTGGCAGAGGCCGTGCGCTCAGAGCCCGGCGCCGGAGGGGGGCGCCGCGACGGCCTGTCGTCCTCGGAGGGGGTCGTTCCCCTGGCCGAGGTGCACACCGGCGAGGAGATGCGCACCTCCACCGGGATCGCCGAACTCGACCGGGTGCTGGGCGGGGGCGCCGTGGCCGGGGGCGCGGTGCTCGTGGGCGGGGACCCCGGCATCGGCAAGTCTACCCTGCTCCTCCAGGCCCTCCAGGCCATGGCCCGCGCCGGCCACCGGGTGCTGTACGTCACCGGGGAGGAGTCGGCCCGCCAGATCCGGATGCGGGCCGACCGGCTGGGCGGTCCGGCCGACGGCCTCCTGGTCCTGTCCGAGACCGACCTCGACCGGGTCGTGGAGGCGATGGGCCGGGTGGGGCCGGCCGCCGCCGTGGTGGACAGCGTCCAGACCCTGTTCTGCCCGGAACTCGGGAGCGCTCCGGGCACGGTGAGCCAGGTGCGGGAGGTGGCCGGCCGCCTGGTGGTCCGGGCCAAGCACCGGGACATGCCCCTGTTCCTGGTGGGGCACGTGACCAAGGAGGGAGCCCTGGCCGGCCCCCGCCTCCTGGAGCACATGGTGGACACCGTGTTGTACTTCGAAGGCGACCGGGGCCACCCGTTCCGGATCCTCCGGGCGGTGAAGAACCGGTTCGGGTCCACCGACGAGGTCGGGGTGTTCGAGATGGGGGACGCGGGGCTCGCCGGGGTGGCCAACCCGTCGGCCGTGTTCCTGGCCGAGCGACCCCGGGGAGCGGCCGGGTCGGTGGTGGTGCCGTGCGCCGAGGGAACCCGCACCCTGCTCGTGGAGGTCCAGGCCCTGGTGAGCCCGACCTGTTTCGCGTCGCCCCAGCGGACCACCTCCGGAGTCGAGCGAAACCGGGTCCAGATCCTGTCCGCGCTCCTGGACCGCCGCCTGGGGCTGACCCTGGGGACCCACGACATTTTCGTCAACGTGGCCGGGGGGCTGCGGGTCACCGAACCCGCCGCCGACCTGGGGGTGGTGGCCGCCCTGGTGTCGGCCCTGCGGGGCCGACCGGTCCCCGAGGGCTCGGTGTTTTTCGGCGAGGTGGGGCTGGCCGGCGAGGTGCGTGCCGTGTCCCGGACCGGCGCCCGCCTCGGCGAGGCCCGGGAACTGGGGTTTACCCGCGCGTTCGTTCCGGCTGCCGCAACGGCGGCCGGCCGGGAGATCGGCATCGAAACCGTGGGCATCGCCCGGCTGGACGAGATCCCCGACCACCTGGAACCGGGCAGCTAGCAGGCGCACCCGGTTCTCGAACCCTCGCAGGTTGCGGAAAAAGAAACCTGCGAGGCGCCCCGTCCCCGGCGCGCGCCGCAGGCTGCTTCTTTGGCAGCCTGGCGGGCCCGGCTCTTGCTTGTCGTCTCCTTCGACCCGTTCGCTGCCCGGCCCGCACCGGAAGGAGGTCGATGAAACGCCGTCCCTGGAGGGAGCTCGGCCTGCCCGCCAAGCTGTTCGTGAGCTTCGCCCTCGTGTCGGTCCTGCCGATCGGGTTGTTGTCCGGGCTGTCCCTCCGCCATCTCCTCAACATCCAGCAGGTGTCGGTGGAAGAGACCCGGACGCTGTTGATCTCGGCCCAGCTCAACCGGGTCCGGGAACGGCTGGCAGAGGAGGCGGTCCGCCTCTCGGGCCAGTTCACCCGGCTCCAGGACGAAGCCCATGCGCTGGCGTCCCTCGCCCAGGCGGTCCTCGCCGAACCGGCCGCGTTCGGCTACCGCAACGGCAGCCGGTACCGGCTGGCTGCTGACGGCAGCTTCGGCAACTCGGAAGACGACGGCCGCTCGGTGCTGTTCGTGCCCCGGTACGCGCCCCGGCTCGCGCCCCTGGTGGACGCCACCGAGACCCTGGACCTGCTGATGCGGCCGATCGCGGCCCGCGAGCCCCGCATGGTCCTGTGCTGGATCATCCTGCGCGAAGGGCTGACCCGCGCGTTTCCGTGGCGCGACTTCGACGAGATGCCCCGGGACAAGGACTACACCACCTGGCCGTTCTACTCCAGGGCTGGGCCCGAGGAGAACCCCGGGCGCGAAGAGGTGTTCACCGATCTGTACCTGGATCCGTTGAGCGGAGAGTGGATGATCTCGTGCCTGGCACCCGTGTACGTGGGAGCGGCCCACGTGGCCACCGTGGGCATCGACATCACCGTCGGCAACCTGCTGCGGGACATCGCCGCGATCCGGGTCTCGGAACGGTCCAGCACCCTGCTGCTGTCGGGCTCCAGCATCCTGGCCGCCTCCGGCAACCTGCCCGTGGCCCGGCTGGGCCTCGACCCGGCCCGGCCGTCGCTCGGACAGGACCTGACCCGGTCGTCCGAGGACGAGGTCCGCAAGGGGGTCGACGTGCTGCTGTCCCGGTCCGAAGGGGTGGAGTTCCTGCGGGGCGAGCTGGGCTCGTTCCTGGGCTTTTCCTCGGTGAGCCCCCCGGGCTGGAAGATCGTGATCCTGGTTCCCGAGTCCGACGTGATCGAGCCCGCCTACGAGAGCGCCGGCAAGGTTCTCGTGGAGACCTCCCGCATCCGGCGGAACTTCGTCCACATCCTCCTGTTCTCGGTGTTGACCATGGTGGGGCTCACCTGGGTGGTCCTCGCCCACCAGTCCCGGGGGCTCCGGGAGATCCTGCGGGGCGTGCGCCAGTTCGGGGAGGGCAACCTCCACTACCGCCTTCCTGCGGGCACCGGCGAGTTCGGGCGCCTGGCCGGCGCCCTGAACTCGATGGCCGACGGGCTGCTCGGCCGCAAACGGGAACTTCAGCGCGTCTACGCCCAGGTGGAGCAGGAGCGCAAGCTGTCCGCCGTGGGACGGCTGGCAGCAGGGGTGGCCCACGAGGTGAACAACCCCCTGGCCACCATCTCCACCTACACCCAGCTCCTGCTCCGGAGGGGAGACCTCCCGCCCGACGCCGGCCGGGACCTGAAGACCGTGATGGACGAGGTCCAGCGGATCCAGGACAAGGTCTGCGGCCTCCTGGACCTGTCCCGGGCACAGAGCCCCGCCAGGACCACGGTGGACCTGAACCGGCTGGTGGAAGAGGTGGCGGACCTCACCCGCCACGAGGCCAACGCCCGCGGCATCGCGCTGGACGTGTACCTGGACCCCCGGGTGCCCCCGGCCACCCTCGACCGGTCGGGGCTCAAGCAGGTGCTGTGGAACCTGCTCGGGAACGCCCTGGACGCCCAGGACGACGCCGGGACGTCGGTACGGGTAAGCACCCGGTTCGTGCCCGAAGGCCCCGAACTCGTGCTCGAGGTGGAGGACGAGGGCCCGGGCATTCCAGAAAAGGTTCTTCCGAAGATCTTCGAACCGTTCTTCACCACCAAGGAGGTGGGCCAGGGCACAGGGCTCGGCCTGGCCGTCTCCTACCGGATCGTCCGGGACCACGGCGGCCGGATCGAGGTGGAGAACCTGCGGGGAGGCGGCTGCCGGTTCCGGGTGTGGCTCCCCTTGGAGGACCGGGCGTGACCGCCGATACCAGGCCGAGGGTGCTCGTGGTGGACGACGACGAGAAACTCCTGGAGGCCCTGACCCGGGCCCTCCAGGCCATGGGGTACGCGGTCGAGGGGCACCCCACCCCCCGCGCCGGGCTGGCCCGGGCCCGCAAGTGGGCCCCGGACGCGGCCATCGTGGACCTGAAGATGCCGGGCATGGACGGGATCGAGCTGGCCGCGGCGCTCCAGGGCGACGCGCCGGACCTGCCGGTGATCGTGCTCACCGGGTTCGGCACGATCCGCAGCGCGGTCGAGGCCATGCGTCGCGGGGTGTACGACTACCTGACCAAGCCGTTCGACCTGGACGAGGTGGAGCTGACCCTGAAAAGAGCGCTGGAGCACCGGGACCTGCGGCGCCAGAACCGGGCCATGTCCGAAGCGCTGGGCGGAGAAGGAAACCCCAGGGAGATCGTGGGCGACAGCGCCGTGATCCGGGCCATGGTCCGCCGGGTCCAGGCCGTGGCCGGCACGGACTCCACCGTCCTCGTCACCGGGGAGACCGGCACCGGCAAGGAACTGGTGGCCCGCTCGATCCACCGCTCGGGGCCGCGCAAGGACGAACCGTTCGTCACGGTGGACTGTGCCGCGCTCCACGACACCCTGCTGGAAAGCGAGTTGTTTGGGCACAGCCGTGGCGCGTTCACCGGCGCCTACAAGGAACGGGCCGGGTACTTCGAGGTGGCCTCCCGTGGCACGGTGTTCCTCGACGAGGTAGGCGAGTTGGATCCCGGCCTCCAGAAAAAACTGCTCCGGGTGCTGGAAGAGCGCACCTTCTCACGGATCGGGGAGACCCGGGTCCGGCGCACCCGGGCCCGGGTGGTGGCGGCCACCAACCGTGACCTCGAGGCCGAAGTGGCGGCGAGCCGGTTCCGGGAGGACCTGTTCTACCGTCTCAAGGTGATCGCGATCCCGGTGCCCCCGCTGCGGGCGCGGCGTGAGGACATCCCCCTGCTCGTCCGCCACCACCTGCCGCGGCTCACCCGCCGCCTGAACCGGCGCACCCGGAGCGTGTCTCCAGACGCCCTGGAGACCCTCCAACGTTACCCGTGGCCCGGGAACGTGCGGGAACTGGTCAACGTGCTCGAACACGCCCTCACCTTCCACGACGCCGAGGTTCTCGGCCGGGAGCACCTGCCGGACGCGGTCGTCAGCCGGGTCCAGGTCCAGGGCGTCCCCGGGATCACCTACCCGGAGCTCAAGGCCCGGGTGCTGGACGACGCCAGCCGGGAGTATCTGGTGGCCCTGCTGCGCCACCACCGGGGCAACGTGTCACGGGTGGCTGAACACGCGGGGCTGGACCGGCGCCACGTCCACCGGCTCCTGCGCCGGCTCGGGCTGGACCCGTCCGGGTACCGGAGCCCCTGAGACTCTGGAGTCCCACCCGCGGGACCGCTCCCCCGTCTGTTTCCGGGCAAACACGACCCAGCCGGTACGACAACCCGCCCCGGGGCATCCGTGCCCCGGTATTTCTGCCCGAACCGGGACATCGATACCCCACCCCGCCAGGATCCCCCCACACACAAAAAGACGCCGTTTGAAAAAAACAGGGTGTAACATCCTGTAATTGCAGTTGTTTTTTGATCATGCCCTTCAATCCACCAAAAAAACACGCCAGCAGGAACGGAGTTTGCGATGGACGACCCCAGCCATCCACTCCGGACCGCGTTCCGGAACAACAAGAGGAGGGAACCATGAGGAGGCGGTTGTTGGCGTTCGCTCTGGGGGGATCGTTGCTGCTGGCGGGCTCTGCCCAGGCCATCCTGGTCGACCCCTATGACAACGTCCTCGCTCCGGACGGGTTCTACGGGCTGTTCTACACCAACTACTACCAGTCCGACGAACTCACCGGGCCCGACGGGGGCAGGCTGGCCGACATCGACCTGACCGCCACGGTGGGGATCCTGCGTCCCCTGGTGTACTTCCACCTCGGCCCGGTACCCATGGCGTTCCAGGTGATCGTGCCGTTCGGCAAGGTCGAAGAGACCGAACTGCTGGATGAGGATTCCTCCGGCCTGGGGGACATCATCTTCGGTCCCGGCATCTTCCTGTACGCCAACCAGGACGTGAACACCTACATCTCCTACTGGTTCTACGTGTTCACGCCAACCGGGGAATGGGACGAGGACCAGGTGATCAACCTGGGGCAGAACCACTGGTACTTCGAGCACCAGCTCGCCTTCAACCAGATCTTCGGCAAGTGGGTGTTCGATATGAACCTGAACTACTACCACCACCTCGAAGAGCCGGACAACAACTGGAAGGCTCCCCCCCGGTTCGAAGCCGAGCTGAGCCTGGCCTACCAGGTCACCGACAAGCTGATCCTCGGGGTCAACGGTGGCGGGTACTGGGACCTGGACGAGGCCGAGATGGACGGAACCGAGGTGGACGACACCCGGGCGAAGCGGACGCAACTCGGCCCCACCCTGGGATACCAGTTCACGGAACGGTTCTCGACCAACCTGCGTTGGCACCGGGACCTCAGCGCGGCCAACGACACCAAGGGCGACGAGTTCTGGTTCCGGCTCGGCTACGCGTTCTAGCAGGATGCGGAAAAACCCCGTCCGTGGGTTTTTCTGCGACGGCCTCTCGGGGACGGCCCCGTCGAGGCATTTCAAATCACTCGGTTTTTCAAACCTCGTGATTTGGCACCCCATCCCTGGGGTGCGCGCAGGCCGCTTTTTCAGCGGCCTGCTAGCTCCGAAGGAGACGACAACATGCGAAAACTGGTGACGACGACGGCAGCCATCGTGGCGTTCACGGTGGTTGCGGGGATTCCCGGAGCGCGGGCGTTCTCGAAAGACTCGTTGGTGTGGCAGAAGTGCACCGGGTGTCACGCACCCGACGGGGACCGGATCCCCCGGGTGGAGGACCTGCGCACCACCCCCGAGGAGTGGACGGTGATCGTGGACCGGATGGCCCGCCTCCACGACATGCCCCTGGAGGCCGGCGAGATGGACCGCCTTCTCAAGGAACTGGGCGCCACCCAGCTCCTGAGCCCGGACGAGGCGGCGCCGGTCGCGTACCTGAGCCTGTTCCACAACACCCAGCAGATGGAGATCCCCGGCCCGGGCGAGGAGAAACTGTTCGCCACCTGCGTGCGGTGCCACTCCCGGGGCAAGATCCTGTCCTACCGGATGACCCCGGCCGCGTGGGCCAAGCTGAGGGACTTCCACCTCTATATGGATCCGGCCGTGATGTTCCAGATGCGGGAGATGCACTGGCGTGACGAGGCGGACGCCGTGCTCGGCGACCTCGGCAAGCTGTACCCCTACGGAAAGGCGTGGGAGGCCCCGGCCAACGAGATCCAGGGCCGGTGGTTCATCCTGGGCTACGAGCCGGGCAAGGGCTCGTACCGGGGAACGGCCGAATGGACGGACCTCGGAGACGGCGATGCAGCGGTGTACGGAGAACTGAGGTTCTCGGACGGCACCTCCGAGGTGTTCCGGGGCGAGGGGACCCTGTACGGAGGGTACGCCCTGCGCACCCGGACCCGCCACAACGGGTTCGAGACCCGGGGCGCGTACTTCCTGGACGGGGACGAGATCCGCGGGGAACACCACTTCCCGGCGCCGAACTTCCGGACGTCCACGAGCACCTGGTACCGGCAGGACGGCGCGTCCCGCGTCCTGCGGGTGACCCCCGGCCACCTGCTGGCCGGCCGCGAGACCCGGGTCCTGTTCGAGGGCACGAACCTCCCGGAGGTGACCGCCAAGGACCTGTCGTTCGGCGGCGCCGACGTGGAGGTGCTGTGGGCCCGCCGCATCGCGGACGACGCGATCGAGGCGGGCGTGGCGAGCCGGGCGACCGGGGTGTCCGAAGCCCGGGTCACGGTCGCGGGCCTGGACGCGGGTGCCGTGGACCTGGTCCCCGGCATCGACTACATCGCGGTGACGCCGGCCACGGGCCGGGCCCGCCTGAGCGGGGGGATCAACTACCCGGCCGAAGGGGTCCAGTTCGAGGCGATCGCCTTCTCCAACGGGGCCGACGTGTGGGACCCGTCCGACGACGTGGCCCTGGGCCCGGTCCCGGCCGCGTTCCACCTGGAAGAGGAGGTGACCCGGCCAGGCGACGACGACCTGAAGTGGGCCGGGGAGATCGAGGCGGACGGCACGTACATCCCCACGGGCGACTACGGCCCGGTACCCGCCCGGGAGTACTCTGGCGAGGGGTCCGGGTTCGTCAAGGTTGTGGCCACGTACAGGGACGGGGACCGAGTCCACACGGCCGAGGCGAAGCTCGCCGTGACCGTGCCGGACTACATCCAGAGGATCCGATGAACACGGCGCTCACCTGGGCGGACCACCGGATCGTGGACCGGGAGGACGGCGCCGTGGTGTACGGCGTGGAAGACGTGAGCCTGTTCTCCCTGGACCGGGAGGCCCGCGACGTGCTGGCCCGGTGGCGGCTCGTGGAACCCCTCGTGGTGGAGAACACGCCAGAGCCGGACCGCTCGGTGCTCGAAGACTTCCGAACGGCCCGGTTGCTGGTCCCGGCGGGAACCACCAGCCGGGTTCCGCGGGTCGAACCCGGAACGGTGCCCCTGTCCACCCTGGTGCTCGAGGTGGCCCAGGCCTGCAACCTGCGGTGCACCTACTGCTACGCGGACGGCGGGACCTACGGCGGCCCCACCCGCCTGCTGTCGCCCGAAACGGCGCGGCGCGCAGCCCGCTTCCTGGTGGACGCGTCGGGCGATCTGCCGGAGGTGACCCTCGTGCTGTTCGGCGGGGAACCCCTCCTGAACCTTCCGGCCATCCGGGCGGCCGTGGACGAGGCCGAGGCCCGCGCCACGGACGCCGGCAAGACGGTCCGGTTCAGCCTGACCACCAACGGGACCCTCCTGTCCCGGGAGAACGTCGCGTTCCTCCGGGAGCACCGGGTGAGCGTCTCGGTCAGCCTTGACGGGCCTCCCGCCATTCACGACGCGAACCGGCCGGGCCCGGACGGCCGGGGTTCCTACAGCCGGGCTGTCGCCGGCCTGGCGCTCCTGCTCGACGGCGCCCCCGGGCCGGTGGCCGCCCGGGTGACCCTGCCTCCCGCCCAGTGGGACCGGGTTCCGGAGGTGTTCGACCACCTGGCCGGCCTGGGGGTCCACGAGGTGGGGATCGCCCCGGCAAGCCCCACCACGCCGGACCTGCTTCCCACGCCCCAGCAGGAGGACCGGCTGCTGGCGGGGTTCTCCGAGATGGCACGCCGGTTTTGCGCGGCCGCCCGCGCCGGGCAGGTCCTCCCGTTCTCGAACCTCCTGGACCTTCTGGCCCGCATCCACGTGGGCGCGACCCGGGTGGCGCCGTGCGGGGCCGGCC
Source organism: Deferrisomatales bacterium (assembly GCA_024277875.1). Classification (GTDB taxonomy): domain Bacteria; phylum Desulfobacterota; class Deferrisomatia; order Deferrisomatales; family Deferrisomataceae; genus JAJRUI01. Next base: position 17,521 of record JAJRUI010000027.1, on the reverse strand, counting down.
TCGGTTACCTGGCTGCGGACACCGAGGGGCGCCTGTTCCTGTGCCACCGGCTCGTCGGCAACGACGGGTTCCACGCCGGGGACGTGGGCCAGGGCGCCCGGCCGGACCGGATCCGCACGTGCCTGGCCGCCCTGGCAGCGCCACGCAAGGAAACCTGCACCGCGTGCTGGGCGCGTTCCCTGTGCCGGGGGGGCTGCCACTACGACAACCACCAGCGGGAGAATGTGCTGGGCCTGTCCCCGGGCGGGAACTGCGGGTTCATCCGGCGCTGGATCCAGCTGGGACTGGAGGTGTACGGAGACCTCCAGCGGGAAGAGACCCGGTGGCTGCTGTCCCGGCTCGGCACGCGCGCGGCCTGCTAGCGCACGACACCAACCAACGACCGAGGAGTGGACCATGAGCAACAAGAAGACGATCCAGGCCCTGAACGAAAAGGCCAAGGCGATCGAGGCCCTGGCCGACGGGGAGACCGAGACCGTTCGGGCACTGCAGGACGGCCCGCCGGGGATGCCGGCGGGGTGCACCACGGTGTTCGACACCGGGTGGGAGACCAACCCCCGGCCGACCTACCCGGTGGGCAACTGCCAGGCGTCGGCCCGGGACTTCCACGGGTGTGCCGGGGACTGCTGGTGGCCGGCCCAGACCCCGGACGGCCTCACCAACCACCCCGACATGGACCAGCAGTGCCCGAACGTGGCCAGGGACTGGCGCAAGATGAAGTATGACTAGGAGGGCCCAGCGCCCCGGACCGGAGAAACACGCCCCGGGCTGCGGAGAAGCCGCCTGGGGGGCGCCCCGGAGAGCCGTTGCTGGGTACCCGCGGATGGTTTACCAGCATCCCGAGAAACCGACACCGAAGAGGAGTGGGTGATGAAAAACAGGTGGAAGGCGCTGATCGCCATGACGGTCTTGGCAGCCCTGGCAGGGCCCCCGGCCGAGGCCAAGGACATGTTCTACTACATCGGGTACGGCGTGATCCAGGTGATCGACGGGGACACCGACGAGATCGTGGCCGACATCCCGGCCGAGGGCTGGCTTCGGGAGACCGCCCTGACCCGGGACAAGCGGTACCTGTACGTGACGGCCAAACGGCACCTGATCCACAAGGTGGACCTGGAGGCCCGGAAGGTGGTGGACACCCTGGACCTGAACGGGGACGGATGGGACCGGTTCGTCTACGGGTTCGACCTCGCCCCGGACGGCAAGACCGCGTACCTTTCGGTGAGGGGCCGGACCACCGAAGGCGGAGAGGTCGTGGTCACGCCGCCCCGGCTGACCCAGATGGACCTGAAGACCGGCAAGACGCTGCGCACCCTGGAACTGCCCTGGGACGTGGCGACACTCACCACCGTCAAGGACGGCTCCATGGTGTACGCGATCGGCAAGGATCTGTACAAGATCGACGTCTCAGGCAAAGAGATGAAGATCGTCGAGACCTACCCGATGTACGAAAAGCAGATGAACTTCCTGCCGTTCTGGAACTACTCGTGGGAGAACGGTGGGATCTTCATGGCCAACTACTACACGCCCGAGCTCATGGGCCTGTTGGGCATCAACAAGGAGACCGGCGAGATCACCGACACGCCCCTCAACGGAATCCCGGTGTTCGCCTACTCCGTGATCTACTCCCCGGACAAGAAGAAGGCCTACGGGGTCATGGACGAACTCAACGTGATCGACCTCACCACCAACACCTACGAGGCCATCGTCGTCAACCACGAGGGCACCGCGTACGGGATCAACGTGTCTACCGACGGGCTCAAGGTGTACCTGGCCGGCGGCGGATCCACCCTGACGATCTACGACACGAAGACCCTCAAACCCCTGAAGGTGCTCCAGATGGCCACCGACGGCATGGACCTTCGCCGGGTGACGTTCTGACCGGTCCAACCCCAGGGGCTCCGCCCGTTCCTCCGGGGCGGGGCCCCGCCTTTTTTCGTGCGCGTTCCGGAGACTGCCGATGGAGTACGGCGTTCGACTGGAAACCCCCGGCGTCCCGCCGGAGGACCCCCGCACCGTGTGCGCCCCGGCGTGGCAGGACCGTCTCGCCCCCGGGCGGCTGGTCGCCGTGTACTTCGGTGCCGAGTTCTGCGAACACGCCCTGCCCACGGCGGACGAGGCCGAGGCCCACTGCCGCTCGGCCCACCGCCACGGCCTGGAGCCCGTATTGCTCACGCCCGTGGTCACCGACCGGGGCCTCGCCGCGGTGGAACGGCTGCTCGCGGAACTCGTCGGCCGCTCCTGGACGCCGTCCGTGGTGTTCAACGACTGGGGGGTGCTCGGGCTCCTGAGGACCCGCTTTCCGGAGCTGTCGCGGCGGGCCGGACGCCTGCTGAACCGGGGGCTGCGCGACCCCAGGGGCCCGGCCGGACCCCCCAGCCCAGCCGGCCGGGCGCACCGGCTCCGGCGCCTGCTGGCAGACCTGGACGTGGCCGCCGTGGAGACCGACCCCGATGCGGCCGGCGGCGGGTACCTGGGGGACGGCGCAGGCGGGCTCTCCCGGGCCCTGCACCTGCCGTTCTCGTTCGTGGCGAGCGGCCGGAACTGCCTGATCAAGGCGGCCGAGCACCCGGGGACGGGGCTGACCCACCTGCTGGGCACGCCGTGCCCGCGGCCGTGCCGGTCGGGCCCCCGGCGGGTCGCCCGCGCCGACACGGCCGCGCCCCTGTGGCGGGCGGGCAACACGGTGTTCGCGCTCGCGGCTCCGGACCGGGGACCGTGGCCCCGGGCGGACCGGATCGTCCTCCACAGCAGGCCCGCGCCGTGAACGTCCTGGCCCCGGTGCGCGCGCCCGAGGAGGTGCCCGTCCTGTGCCGGGCCGGCGCCGACGAGTTCTACTGCGGCCTCACGCCCCGGTTCTGGGCCGAGCGGTACGGCGGGGCATGGGTCCACCGCCGCTCCCCCCGCTCGGCCGGCCTCGCAGACGAGGCTGCCCTGGCCCGGGTCGTCGCCGCGGCTGGCGGCCGACCCGTGTTCGTCACCTTGAACGCGCCGTCGTACCCCGGGGACGCGATCGCCCCCCTCGTGGCGTTCGGGCGCCGGCTCCTGGAGCGGATCGGGGCGGCCGGCCTGATCGTGGCCGAGACCGAACTCCTGCTGGCCCTGGCCGAGGCCGGGCTGGCCGACCGGATCCACGTGTCGAGCCTGGCCACCTGCACGAACCGGGGCGCGGCCGCGTTCTTCCGGGACCTGGGGGTCGCCCGGATCGTCCTGCCCCGCCACCTCACCCTGGACGAGATCGCCCATGTGCTGGTGCCGGGGGTCGCGTTCGAGGTGTTCGCATTGAACGACGGGTGCGTGTTCGAAGAGGGCCTGTGCGCCACCACCCACACCCTGGGCCCGTTCTGCCTGGAAGACGGCCCGGGCACCGAGGGGATCGGGGACGACGTGCTCGAAGGGTACGCGTTCTGGAAGTGGACGTTGAACAACTGCGGCTGCCGCACGAACCGGGGCTACACCCTGGGCCCATGCGGGCTGTGCGCCGTTCCCCGCCTGCGGGAACTGGGGGTGGCGAGCCTCAAGGTGGTGGGCCGGTAGGCCTCCCTCGACCGGAAGAGGGGCTCGGTGGAACTCGCAGCCCGGGCGGCTGCCCTGGCCCGGGACGGCGCGCCCCCCGAGGCGATCCGGGAGGCGGTGGTGGCGGCCCGGGGGGGGCGCAGCCTGTGCGACGGGGAGCACCTGTGCTACTACCCGGACGTGTGGCGGTCCAGGCCTGGGGAGGCGGCGGCGTGCTGAGGGAACTGGGGCCGTTCACGGTGCACCTGCGGGGCAAGGGGCGGCGTCTGGCCGGGTTGTTCGTCCTCGGGCTCCTTGGCGCGGGCATCTCCCTGTCGACCCCGCTGCTGGGCAAGGCGTTCATCGACGCGGTCACCGAGCGGGGGGACTTCTCCGCAGTGCCGTGGATCGCGGCCGCCCTTGCCGCGATCGCTGGCCTCGACCTCGCGCTCGGGCTGGCCATCCGGCTGGTTCACGCGCGGCTGTCGGCCGACGTGCTCGTGGAACTGCGCCACCGCCTGTTCAGCCGTTGCCTGACCGCGCCCCTGGACGGGGTTGAACGGTTCCGGCACGGAGACCTGCTCAGCCGGTTCGGGGGCGACCTGCCCCAGATCCAGGCCCTGCTGGTGGACGGCCTCCTGGGTGGCGTGCGCAACGCGCTGTTCCTCGTCGTGGCGGCCGGGATCCTCGTGCGGCTGCACCCGGGCCTGGCGGTGTGGAGCTTCACGGGCGTGGCCGTGGCCCTGGCGATCTCGACGGCTTTCCGGGGGCCGGTGGAGCGGGCGGCCCGCAGCATCCGGCAGGACATGGCCAACATCTCCCACTTCCTGTCCGAGCGGCTGTCCGGGCTGCGGGCCGTGCGGTTCCACGGCACCCGAACCGCCGAAGCCGAAACGTTCGGGCGGCTCAACGATGTGCTGGTGCGACGGGTCCTCCGGTTCCAGGGGGTGGACGCGGCCGCCTCCGGGGTCCCGGGGCTGGTCCTCACCCTGGGGCTGGCGTGGATCTACCTGCTCGGCGGACGGCTGCTGGAGGGCGAGCAACTCGGACTCGGGACGTTCGTGGCGTTCGTGCTGTACCAGGGCCGCCTGTACGGCCCGGCCCAGGGGCTCCTGGGGCTCGTGCGTACCGTTCAGGAAGCGCGGGTCAGCCTGGCCCGGGTGGCAGAGGTGCTGGGGGACGACCCGGCCCCGGCCGTGGCCCGGGCGACCCCGTGTTCGTCGTCGGTGGTGCTGGACGACGTGTGGTTTTCGTATCCCGGCAAGGACGCGGTGCTCCGGGGCATCCGTTTCCACATGGGACCGACAGAGCGGGTCATCGTGCTCGGCGACTCCGGAGCGGGCAAGTCCACCCTGGTCCAGTTGCTGTTCGGGCTGCGGGCGCCCCGGACCGGAACGGTCCTGGTGGGCGGCGTGGACCCCCGCGCGTGTCCCCCCGTCCACCTGCGCCGCATCCTGGGTTACGCAGGGGCCGAACCGTTCCTGCTCCACGCGACCGTCGAAGAGAACCTGAGGTACGGCAACCCGGACGCCACGGACGACGCGGTCCTCGAGGCCGCCCGGCTGGCCGAGGCCCACGGGTTCATCCTGTCCCTGCCGGACGGGTACCATACCGTGATCGGGGGCAGGGGGCTCGCCCTGTCGGACGGCCAGCGCCAGCGCCTCGGTGTGGCGCGCCTGGTCCTCCAGGCGCCCCAGGTGTTCGTCCTGGACGAAGCCCTGTCCGCCCTGGACCCGTCCACGGCGACCCGGGTGGCCGAAAACCTGTGGAACGCGTTCCCGGACCGGGGGTTCCTGGTGATCGCCCACCAGTGGACCGGCTCGGGCCGTTTCCACCGGCGGATGACCCTGGACGGCGGGGTCCTGGTGCCGGCGGGGCAGATCCGGCCAGCTGCCGGATCCGGCCCCGAGCCAACCGGCAGCGCCGTTCTGGTCCCGAATCCCGGCCTTCAGTCCACCCCCCACTCCTAAGGAGGTGTTTCATGGCTCGCCTGCTCCGCATCGACCTCGCCGCCCGGACCTGCTCGTGGGACCCCCTGCCGGAACCGTACGAAGGCCTCGGCGGACGGGGGCTCACCTCGGCGATCGTGGCCGCCGAAGTGCCCCCGAACGCAGATCCCCTGGGCCCGGCCAACCGGCTGGTGTTCGCCCCGGGCCTGCTGGCCGGCACGGCCGTGCCCAACAACGGCCGGTTGTCGGTGGGTGCCAAGAGCCCCCTGACCGGCACGATCAAGGAATCCAACGCGGGCGGCTCGTTCGCCCACGCCCTTGCCCGTCTCGGGGCGGCCGCCGTGGTCCTCCAGGGGGAGGCGCCCGAGCCGGTGACGGTCCGGATCCACGCGGGCGGCGCCGAGTTCGAACCCGCGGACGACCTGTGGGGTTCGGGCAACTACGCCGCCGTGGCAGCGCTCCGGGGGCGCCACCAGGGTTGTGCCGTTGCCACGGTCGGGCCGGCCGGGGAACGGGGCCTGCGGGCGGCCGCCGTGGTGATCGCGACCCCTGACGGCCACCTGAGGACCGCGGCCCGGGGCGGGCTGGGCGCGGTCATGGGGGCCAAGAAAGTGAAGGCCGTGGTGGTGGATCCGGCCGGCGGACCGGGTCCGGTCCCGGCCGACCCCGAGCGTCTCCGGGCCGCTGCCCGGGCCCTGGCCGAGGGGATTACGGCGCACCCCCTGATGGCCGGCTTCGAGGCCCTGGGCACCTCGATGCTCGTCGGCCTGATCAACGAGATGGGCGGCCTGCCCACCCGCAACTACTCCCGGGGCCGGTTCGACGGCGCGCCCCGGATCGCGGGGGAGGCCTTGGCCGGGATCATGGCCCAGCGCCCGGGCGCGACCACCCGGCACCGGTGCATGGCCGGGTGCGTGATCCACTGCTCCCAGGTGTACACCGGGCCCGACGGCGAGCCGATCACCAGCGGGTTCGAGTACGAGACCCTGGGCCTGGTGGGCAGCAACTGCGCCATCGACGACCCGGACGCGATCGCGCGCATCGACCGGGCGTGCGACGACCTGGGCCTGGACACGATGGAGATCGGCGCGGCCGCAGCCGTGGCCATGGAGGGGGGGCGGTTGCCCTGGGGTGACGGGCACCGGCTCTTGGAGGTGCTCGAAGCGATCCCCGGCGGGGACCCCCTGGGCGCCCTGCTCGCTTCCGGCAGCGTGGCCGTGGGCCGGGAACTGGGCGTGGCCCGGGTGCCCGCGGTGAAGGGCCAGGCCCTCGCAGCCTACGACCCCCGGTGTCTCAAGGGCACCGGCGTCACCTACGCCACCAGCCCGATGGGCGCGGACCACACCGCGGGCAACGTGCTCCCCAGCCCGGCCAACCCGGAGTACAACCCGTCGGTCCCCGACGGCCAGTACCAGGTGTCCGAGTTCGTCCAGTGCTATTTCGCCGCGATCGACTCCCTGGGGCTGTGCCTGTTCGCGTCGCTGCCCGTGGTGGAGAGCCCCGAACTCCAGGGGAGCCTGGTGGACGCCGTGTCGGCCCTGACCGGCGCGTCCCTTCCCGGGGAGTACCTGATCGGGCTGGGCCGCCGGGTCTGCCTGACCGAGAAGGACTTCAACCGGCGGGCCGGGTTCGGGCCCAGGGACGACCGGCTCCCCGCGTTCTTCGGCCAAGAGGCCCTGGCGCCCCTGGGCCATGTCTGGGACGTGCCCGACGCGGACCTGGACCGGGTGTTCGCGCAGCCGTGAACGGGGCCGAAGCGACAGAGCCGGTCCGGATCGGCGTGGTGGACACCGGCATCAACCCGTGGCACTCCCTCGTGCACGGCCGGGTCCGGGGGTGCCGGGTGTTCCGGGACCCCCACGGCCGGGTCCGGGAGGACGGGGAGTTCCAGGACCCGGTGGGGCACGGCACCGCCGTGGCCGGCATCCTCAGGCAGGCGCTGCCCGGCGCGGAGTTGTTCGCCGTGCGGGTGTTCGGCCGGAGGCTCACCACCTACCCGTCCCTCGTGGCCCGGGGGATCCTCCGGGCCGCCGCAGAGGGGTGCGCCGTGATCAACCTGAGCCTGGGGGTCCCGCCGGGCCCGGGAACCGCCCTCATCGCAGACGCCTGCGAAGCGGCCCTGGCTGCCGGGTGCGTAGTGGTGGCTGCGGGCGCGCCGGACGGCGCGCCGGTCCTGCCCGCAGCCGTCCCCGGGGTGCTGGGGGTGCTGGAGGACGACGCGGTGGGGGAGAACGCGGTGGCCGTGGCAGGGGGCCCGTACCCGTACCGGGCCCTGGGGCGGCCCCGGGACCTGGACGGGCTCCCCCGCTCCGGGAACCTCCTGGGGCGCTCGTTCGCGTGCGCCCGCGTGGCCGCGTGGGCCGCGACAAAACCCCTTGACCCTCCCGGGCGTTCCCGTTATAAAGACCGCCTCACGGGCGATTAGCTCAGCGGGAGAGCACTGGCCTCACATGCCAGGGGTCGCAGGTTCAAACCCTGCATCGCCCACCAGGAAAACGAGAGACTCCGGCCCGGCCGGAGTCTCTTTTTTGTGCCCGGCCTCAGACGTCCCGGCCGAGCACGATCCGCAGCGCCCGGCGCAGGGGCTCTGCCGCGCCCCACAGGAGCTGGTCCCCCACGGTGAACGCGGCCAGGTACTCGGGGCCCAGGTTCAGCTTGCGCAACCGGCCCACGGCCACGGTCAGGGTCCCGGTCACCGCCACCGGTGTGAGTTCCCGCAGGGTGGCCGCCTTGTCGTTGGGCACCACCCGCACCCACGGGTTGTGGGCCGCGATCGCCGCCTCGATCTCGTCCAGGGGCACGTCCCGGACGAGCTTGACCGTCACGGCCTGGCTGTGGCACCGCATCGCGCCCACCCGCACGCACAGGCCGTCGATCGGGATCGGCCAGCGGGTGCGCAGGATCTTATTGGTCTCGGCCCCCCCCTTCCACTCCTCCCGGGTCTGGCCGCCGTCCACGGCCCGGTCGATCCACGGCAGGAGGCTGCCGGCCAGGGGCGCTCCGAACGCGCCGGTGGGAAAGCCGCCGTCGCGCTGGGCCGCCACGAGAACCGCGTCCAGGTCCAGGGCGGTGGCCGCCGGATCGTCCAGCACGGGCCGGCCCGCCTCGGCCAGCGCCTCCATCTGTCGAACCAGCTCGATCATGTTCCTGGCGCCCGCACCGGAGGCCGCCTGGTAGGTCATGGACGTGAGCCACTCGACCCACCCGTTCTGGAACAACCCGCCCAGGGCCATCAGCATCAGGCTCACCGTGCAGTTGCCCCCCACCAGGGTCCGCACGCCAGCGGCCAGGCCTTCGTCGATCACCGCCCGGTTCACCGGGTCGAGCACGATCAGGCTGTCGCCGCGCATCCGCAGGGTGGAGGCGGCGTCGATCCACACGCCGTTCCACCCGGCGGCCCGGAGCCGGTCGTACACCCGGCCGGTGTAGTCCCCGCCCTGGCAGGTGACCACCACGTCCAGGTCGCCCAGGGCGTCCAGGTCGTACGCGTCGGCCAGCGCAGCAGCGCCCGCGCCCACGTCCGGGCCGGGTGCGCCCACCTGGGAGGTGGAGAAGAACCGGGCATCGAACGCGCCGAAATCGCCCTCGGCCCGCATCCGCTCCACCAGCACCGAGCCGACCATCCCCCGCCATCCCACCAGGCCCACCTTGTGCATCCCCGAACCTCCTCGCGCGTGGTTCATCGGGTCGAGCGTTTCCACGCCTCGTCGTCACCCCGAAAGATGGCCCGCCGTCGCGTGGGCTTCGTCTTCGGCCCGGAAGTGCGTTGGAAACGTTCAGTTTCTCGACAGACGCCGCAGGATAGCGGACGTCCCGGGGAAAGGCCAGCGGTTCCGGCCGGTCAGGCCGGGTCTGCTGCGGGCAGCTCCAGGCAGAACACGCTGCCCCCCGGCCCGGTGTCCGCCAGTTCCAGGGCTCCTCCCATCCGGTCCACGACCTGCCGGGCCAGGGTGAGGCCCATGCCCAGCCCCGATACGGTCCGGGTGTCGCCGACGTCCTCCTGGTGGAACGCGTCGAAGATGTGCCTGCGGTGAGCCGGCGCGACCCCCGGCCCGGTGTCCGCCACCCGGAACCGCACCCGATCCCCGAGGCGTTCCACCGCCAGGTCCACCCGGCCGTCCCGGGTGAACCGTACGGCGTTCTCCAGCAGGTGTCCCAGGGCCACGGCGAACCCGTCCGGGTCCCCCACCACCCGGGGCACGGGCTCGGGAACCCGGCACCGCAACTCGAGCCCCTTGGCCGCTGCCGCGGCCCGGGCGCGCTCTGCCACCGCAGCCAGCACCGGCCCCGGGTCGAACGCCACCGGAGCGGCCAGGCCGGCAGCGGCCATGCGCGCGGCGTCCAGGAGCTGGTCGATCATCCGGATCAACCGCTCCCCGTGGGCCCGGACCTTGGCCAGGGAAGCCCGCTGGGCGTCGGTAACCGGCCCCTCGATCCCGTCCGCCACCAGGTCCGAGAACCCGAGGATCGCGTGGAGCGGGGTGCGCAGCTCGTGGGAGATCTTGGACAGGAACGCCTCCTTGGCCCGGGCGGCTGCCTCGGCGCGCTCGAGCTGGAGGGCCAGGGACCGTCGGGCGTCCCGGAGCTGGCGGGTGCGCACGAAAAAATACGCGTCCAGGGCGAGCTGGAGGTCCAGGGACACGGCCTTGTCCAGGGCCCGGAGCCACCGGCCCGCCTCCGGGGAGCCGGCCACCCGGTCCCTAACCAGGTCCACGAACTTCCGGTACGCGCCCAGGTACCACGGGGGGGCCAGCCCGACCTCGGCGTGGACGAACCCGATCCGAAGCCGGCTCTCGAAGTACGCCTCGTCGAACCGGCCGGCGAACAAGGACCGGAAATACCGGACCTGCACCTTCCCCAGGTGGTCGCCCGCCCGGGCCATGAGGTCCCGGGTCTCGGAGCGGCCGAGCAGGTAGTCGTGCCACCGGGCGACCAGCTCGCCGAGGCCGTCCCCGATCGCCCCGCCCAGTTCCCCGAGCGCCAGCCGGTCGTCGTCCCCCAGTTCCAGGAACCCGAGCCGGGACGCCCGGGCCTCGGCGTCCAGTCCCAGCTCCCGGACCCACCGCCGCCCGCTCACGGCGCCGCCCCAAGCAACCTCCGGAGCGCCCGCCGGCCCCGGCTCCCCCGGGCCTCCAGCCCACCGTTCGCCTCGCGCACCCACGCCCCGTGCCCGAACAGGAGCACGAACAGGCCGGCGGACAGGGCACACGCCCCGAGCCACACCAGCCACTGCCCGGGTTCCCGGACCACCTGGAACCCGACCCACGGGAACCCGTACGCGTCCCGGCCCCACGCGGTCAGGAACACCCGCACCCCGCCGTGGACCAGGGGCTCGTTGACCGCCACCACGGCCCGGCGCACGGGCGCACCCGCGCCGTCGAGCACCGACACCCGGACCTCGGCCCGCCGGATCTCGGGATCCCGGAACGCGGCGGGCCGCACGTCCACCGGGCTCCCGGCCCGGTTGTCCCGGCTGAACGGTCCGAGCCGGCCGGCCGGGCCGGACACCCAGAACACCAGGTCCTCGGTCCGGGGGTCGAACCGGCCCACCGCCACCCGGTACGGGCTGTCCGGCACGGACACCTCGCCTCCCTCCCGGGCGTCGAGTTCCACCGGGGCTCCGCCGGGAACGGCAACGCGCAGCTTGAGGCGGATCGGGTAGTACAGGAGCTGGAAATCATCCACGGACACCTGGAAGCCCAGGGGCCGGTCGGCCTTGGTCGACCAGTCCACGAACCGGTCCACCACGTCGCCCACGTGGGCCGTCCGGGTGCCCACGAACCCGGCCAGGCTACCCCACAGGCCACCCGCCAGGATCAGGGGGAGGGCCAGGTGGACCAGGGGGAACCCCAGGAACGCCCAGGGGCGGAGAAGCGCCAGAAACGGCCGCCCGGACGCGATCCGGAACCCCCGGGCCGCGAGCCGGCGCGACCACCCGCCGGGGTCGGCCCCTGGCAGTTGCAGGCTCGCCCGCCCCCGGCCCCGCCACGCCCGGAACCCGTCGGCCGACCGGCCGACACCGCACGCGAGCAGGTTGGCGGTGAACACGGTGAGGAGCCCCCGGTACAGGGGGCCGGTGTAGAAATGGTCCAGCCCCAAGGCCAGCAGGACCGTCCCGAACGCGGGGTAACGCGTCCGGTACTCGGCGGGTTCCAGCCCCTGGGGGATCGCCGTGGCGAACACTGCTGTGAACGCCAGCAGGAACAGGAGCAGGAGTGCCAGGCGGGTGGAGCCCAGGCGGCGCAGGAGTGATCCCATCGAGCCCTCTCGAAAGGGCGATGGTAGGAGAGCCCCCCCGGGGTGTCAAGCCACGGCAGAGTCAGGCGGAGCGGCCGTCCGGAGCGGCGAGTACCTCGTCCACCAGGGTCAGGAGCGAGTCCCGGGAAAACGGTTTGGGCAGACTGCGCACCCCGGGAAAGGTGGTGGCCGTGGACAGGAAGTTCAGGCGGCCCGTGCGCCCGCCGCCCGAGGTGGCGATGACCCGGGCTCCCGGATCGCGCTCGCGCAGTTCCTTGATCAGGACGAGTCCGCCCTTGTTAGGCATCAGGATGTCGGTGATCACCAGGTCCGGGGTCCACTGGGTCCACTGCCGGAGGCCCTCGTCCCCGTCCCCGGCCTCCCGGACCCGGTGCCCGCTCTGTTCCAGCATCTGCCGGAGCACGTCCCGCACATGCGCTTCGTCGTCCACCACCAGTATCTTCGCCATCGGCCACCTCCCCCCGTTTCATCGGCCCGCCCCAGCCGGAAGTTGAGTCCGTACGGGAAGGCGGTCACCCCGCACGCTGGTAATATACCCCCAAGGGGTGCCGAAGAACTGCAAATTCCGGGGTCGGGCCCGGCAGGAACTCGGTGGAGCCCAGCAGCAGGCACCCGCCGGGTTCCAGCACCTCGGCCATGCGCCGGAACAGCCGCTCCCGGTCCTCCCGGCGGAAGTAGATCGCCACGTTCCGGCACAGCACCAGGTCGAACCGCCCGAGGAACCGGAACGGCTGCATCAGGTTGAGCTGCCGGAACGAACACGCGGCCCGGACGTCCGCTCGCACCCGCCACGCGCCCGGGCCGTCGGCCTCCAGGTACCGGTCCCGGAGGGAGGCCGGCAGGCCCCGGCCGACCTCCACGGCCGTGAACCGGGCCGCCCGGGCCCGCTCCACGGCCGCCACCGAGATGTCGGTGCCCAGGATCTGCGCCCCGGCGCGTCCCAGGGCTTCCAGGGCGACCACGGCAACGCTGTACACCTCCTGGCCGGTGGAGCACGCCGCGCTCCAGATCCGGAGGCTCCTTCCCCGGCACCGGGCAGCGAGTTCCGGCAAAACCACCTGCCGGAGCAGCTCGAACGGCGCCCCGTCCCGGAAGAACTGGGTCTCGTTGGTGGTGATCGCGTCCACCAGCCGGCGGGCCAGCCCGCCGGACCGGTCGTCCCGCACCCGGCCGCACAGCTCCCGGAAAGTGGCGCAGCCCGCCTCGGCCAGGAGCGGCCCCAGCCGGGTCTCCACCAGGTACGCCTTGCCCGACTTGAGGTGGATACCGGTGACCTCGTAAACGAGGTCGCGCAACGCCTCGAACTCGGGGGGTGACACGCGCGCCCGCATCCGTTCCTCGTCCTCCCTCGTCCCCCCGGGACGGGGACCGGATCGGCACCCCGAGGCCGGAAGATGAGGCCGGCGCACCAAGAATCAGGGCCCGCAGGAGTCGTCTCCTGCGGGCCCTGGGGTCCTGCCTGTCAGAACGGCGGGGCTACATCATGCCGCCCATGCCGCCCATGTCGCCCATGCCGCCGGCGCCGCCTTCGGCCTTCTCCTCCTTGGGCAGCTCGGCCACCATGGCCTCGGTGGTCAGCAGCAGCCCGGCCACGCTGGCCGCGTTCTGCAGGGCCGTGCGCGTGACCTTGGTGGGATCGATGATCCCGGCCTTCACCATGTCCACGTACTTCTCGGCGTAGGCGTCAAAGCCCTGGGCGCCCTTCTTGGCCCGCACCTCGTTGGCCACCACCGAGGGCTCCTGGCCCGCGTTGGCCACGATCTGGCGCAGGGGCTCCTCGAGGGCCCGCTTCACGATATTCACGCCCACCATCTGGTCGGCGGGCAGGTCCAGCTTGTCCAGCACGTCGGCGCACCGTACCAGGGCCACGCCGCCGCCGGCCACGATCCCTTCCTCGACAGCCGCCCGGGTGGCGTGCAGAGCGTCCTCGACCCGCGCCTTCTTCTCCTTCATCTCGGCCTCGGTGGCCGCGCCCACGTTGATCACGGCCACGCCGCCCACCAGCTTGGCCAGCCGCTCCTGGAGCTTCTCGCGGTCGTAGTCGGAGGTGGTCTCGTCGATCTGGACGCGGATCTGCTTCACCCGGTCCTGGATCGCCTCCTGGCTGCCGGCGCCGTCGATGATCGTGGTGTTGTCCTTGTCGATCCGGATCGCCTTGGCCTGGCCGAGGTCGGAGAGCTGGGCGTTCTCGAGCTTCAGGCCAACCTCTTCGCTGATCACCTGGCCGCCGGTCAGGATCGCGATGTCCTGGAGCATGGCCTTGCGCCGGTCACCAAAGCCCGGGGCCTTGACCGCGGCGCAGTTCAGGGTGCCGCGCAGCTTGTTCACCACCAAGGTGGCCAGGGCCTCGCCCTCGATGTCCTCGGCGACCACGACGAACGGCTTGCCGGTGTTGGCGATCTTCTCGAGCACCGGCAGCAGGGACTTCATGTTGCTGACCTTGCCGTCGTGGATCAGGATGTAGGCATCTTTGAGTTCGGCCTCCATCCGGTCGGGGTTGGTCACGAAGTACGGGCTCAGGTAGCCGCGGTCGAACTGCATGCCTTCCACCACGTCCAGGGTGGTCTCCATGCCCTTGGCCTCTTCGACCGTGATCACGCCTTCCTTGCCCACCTTGTCCATGGCCTCGGCGATGATCTCGCCGATCGTCGTGTCGTTGTTGGCCGAGATCGAGCCGACCTGGGCGATCTCCTTGCGGTCCTTCACCGGCTTGGAAAAGCTCTGGAGCTCGCCCACGCACTTCTCGACCGCCGCGTCGATGCCCCGCTTGATGTCCATCGGGTCGTGACCCGCGGCCACCAGCCGGGAGCCCTCGCGGAAAATCGCCTGGGCCAACACGGTGGCGGTGGTGGTGCCGTCACCCGCCACGTCCGAGGTCTTGGACGCAACCTCCTTGACCATCTGGGCGCCCATGTTCTGGAACTTGTCGGCCAGCTCGATCTCCTTGGCCACGGTCACGCCGTCCTTGGTGACCGTCGGGCTGCCCCAGCTCTTCTCGATGATCACGTTGCGGCCCTTGGGGCCCAGGGTGGCCTTCACCGCGTTGGCCAGCGTGTCCACGCCCTTCAGGATGGCGCCGCGCGCGTCCTGTCCGTACTTGATATCCTTCGCAGCCATGGTGACTTCTCCTTCGTTGGGTAGGGATTAACCTTCGATGACACCCATGATGTCGTCTTCGCGCATGATGAGGACCTCTTCGCCCTCCACCTTCACCTCGGTGCCCGCGTACTTGGAGAACAGCACCTTGTCCCCGGCCTTCACGTCCAGGGGCTGCACCTTGCCGTCCTCGTTCTTCTTGCCCGGGCCCACCGCGATCACCTCGCCCTTCTGGGGCTTCTCCTTGGCGGTGTCGGGAATGATGATCCCGCTCGAGGTCTTCTCTTCCTCCTCGAGGCGCTTGACGATCACGCGGTCCTGCAGGGGTCGGATGTTCATGCTGGGTACCTCCTTCTGCCTTAAGTGGGTGTTGAGGGCTGAACGTCGGTAGCACTCTCACGCGGTGAGTGCCAGGAGGCGCGGAAGATAACCACCCCCGGAAGGGGCGTCAAGGGCTGCGGGGGAAATTTTTTTTCGAACGGGAACCGGCCGCGGGTAACGATGGGCCGCCGCCCCAAGGCTTCCCAATGCCTCACATCATGTTCCCCGAATGTTCCCCAAAGCCGTTTACTCAGTTAGTCATGGGCGTCCCGCGATACACCCGCGATACACGGCGAGATGAAGCACGGGCCCAGCGCCCTGGTGGACGAGGACCTGCCCGTGGTCGCCCTGCCACCCCGGGGGGGCCACCTACGAGAAGATGCGCTCCAACATCCGGGAGGTCCGGGCCCGGCGGGGGGGGTGATCGTCGTGGCCAGCGACGGATTTTATTTTACGCCCACAGTTACACCGCCTCCACCAACACCTCCCGGCGGACGTAGTTTCGGAAATCCTCCACGTTGGTAAAGCATCGGAATCCGGCCTGGCTCGCCAGGGAGAGCATCTCCACCTCCTCGTTGAGCAACACAGCCACCGGCTGGCTCAGTTCCTCCTGGATGCCGTTGGGCCAGGCAAGGTCGAACACCGCCTTCTGCTCTCCGGTTGCGGGGTCTGAGAAGTCGTAGCTCAGGATGCCCCGCGGTAACCCTTGGGCCTCGATCCACACGTTGATCGCTTCGAGTTCGGCTTCCTCCTCATCGGTGGCTATGCCTCCCAGCACTGCCCTTTCGCCCGAAGACCTCGGCGTCGGCCCTTCAAGCCAGCGCAGGTCGCCGTGCAACAACACCTCAAGGCACCGGTTCGTCTCCTTGGCCAGTAACTCCTTCCGAGCCTCCAGAAACTCCCTGTAGTTCTCGATCCGCCACAGCGTGCGGTCCATCGGGATCCACTGGGAGGCGAGCGCACCCGGGTGCGCGCTTTCCACCTCCTCGAAATACTCCTCGGGCCGTCTTGCCCCGATCGCGAGGTTGGTGTCCTTCGTCAGGAAACAGAAGTTCGCCACCGCGTTGACCTCGGGGCGTTTGTATCCGTGTTTGTACAACTGGGCTTTGGGGAAGATGTGGTGCACCTCCAGCTTGTTCATCTTCCCGGGCAAGCTTGCCTTGAGCGGCAGACCCGCCCCCCAGTCCCGTGCCGCCCCCATCCGGGTCAGCATGTAGAGCACCGGGTAGAACCGGGCCCCCAGGCTCCAACCGGTAAAATGCCCCGGCTCCACCCGTAACGATCCGTGCCACAGCCGAAGTTGCTCCAAAAGGTTCCCCAACGGGTTGCCCGGCGCCTCGAACGCGGCGAGATCCTGATCGAGGAAGCTCTCGGTGGAGCCGGAGAACCGTCCCCACATCCCAGCCTGCACGTACCAGAAGAGCAATTTGTCGCGGGTTTCTTCGTCCAGGTCTCCGTTCATCCTGTCGAGGAACCTCACCATCACCGGAATCGCGTACCGCCCGAACAACACACGGTCGTGGTCCAGCCCCAAGCGGCCACCGATCAGGTAAAGGCACTTGTCGATGTGCTTCACAGCCTTCTCGAGGGCGGCTTGAATCTCAGAAGCGCTCTTGTCGTGAAGGTGCTGAAATTTTGCCTCCCCGGGCGTCTCTGGGGGACGCCCAGTCTCTGGGGGACGCCCATGATTATATGACTTCGCCCAATCCCGCACAGCCTGACCCCGCGGAACCCTTTGGTTCCCGGCCGCCCCTGTCCAACCGAGAACCGTTCCATCCCCACCCGCAAAACGAAACCGGCCGCGGACACCGATCGGGTGCCGCGGCCGTTCGTCGTGAGCCGGTTGTGGTTCGCGTGCCGGTGCATCGCGCCCTCCCCTGCCGCCCGTTGTAGCGCACGGACGAGGGAGGGGGCAAGGGCCGGCCCGGCGCTCGGGGTCGCGGCGATTCCGCGCTTGCCCGGAGCTATTTCCTATCCGCGGTCGGCCGCGGAGCGTAGAGTGGTGTTCGGGGTGGTCCGAGAGTTCCTCCCCCGGCACACCGGCCGGGGCAGAAAAGCGGGGTAGACGGTTGGGACGTGAACCTGCGATGTGCGTGGCGATGCTCTCGCCCATCGCTTGGAGAACGCCGCCGCGCCACTACGGCCCCTGGGAGCGCGTGGCGTCCCTGCTCACGGAGGGGCTGGTGGCCCGCGGGGTGGACGTGACCCTCTTTGCCACGGCGGACTCCGTCACGAGCGCGAGGCTCCACTCGGTGTGCGAGAAGGGCTACGAGGAGAGCGACCACGCGGACCCCAAGGTGTGCGAGTGTCTCCACATCTCCGAGGTCTACGAGCGGGCCGGGGAGTTCGACCTGATCCACAACCACTTCGACTTTCTTCCCCTCACCTACAGCGGCCTGGTG
>JAJRUI010000026.1 GCA_024277875.1 Deferrisomatales bacterium | reverse complement strand
TGCCGGGCCTCGGCGATGAGGTCGGGCCGGTGGGCGGCGGCGTCCGGGCCTTCGAGGCCGGCGGCCACCCAGGCGCGGGGCCGAAGGCCGTAGCCGGCGAGGGTCTTGAGCAGGCTGTCCCGGGTCCACGGGTACGCGCCCGCGTCGGGGTTGCCCTGGGTGAGCACCAGCAGGGCGTTGCGGCCCGCGGGCACGCGGAGCCGGCGATCGGCGTCCCGGAACCCGTACCACCGGTCCAGGTACGACTTGAACAGGCCGCTCGCGTACCCGTAGTAGTTGGGTGCCACGAGCACCAGCGCCCGGGCGGCCGCGGTGTCCGCGAGAACCGGGGTGAGGTCGTCGCGCTGCACGCACCCGTCCGCGCCGGCCCGGCACGCGCCGCACCCCACGCACCCCCGGAACGACAGCTCGCCCAGTTCCCGGGTCCGGGTGTCGCCGGCCCCGGCCTCCCGGGCGCCGGCCAGGATCTCGGCGAGCAGCCGGGCGCCGTTGCCCCGGCGACCGCTGCCCAGCACGCCCAGGATCACGGGCTGGCCTCTTCCGGGTCCACCAGGCCGAGGCGCACCCCCTTGACCGCGGCCTGGGTGCGGTTCTTCACCCCGAGCTTGTCGAATACGCTGACCAGTTCCTTCTTGACCGTCTGTTCGGACACGCACAGCCGGCCCGCGATCTCGGCGTTGTTCTCCCCCCGGATCAGGAGTTTGAGCACCTCGGTCTCCCGGCCGGTGAGGCCGAACCGGCGGGCGTCCCGGTCGCGCAGGAGTTTCTGGTCCACGAGGAACGGGGAGTGGATGGGGCGGTTCCGGTGGACTGCCTTGAGGATCCGCACGAGTTCGTCCAGGTCCACGTCCTTGATCACGTAGCCGGCCGCGCCCGAGCGCATGGCCCGGTCCACCCGGTCCGGAGCGTCGTGCAGCGACAGGATCAGGATCTTGGCGCCGGCGACCCGTTCGAGGATGATCGGGGTCGCCGAGATGCCGTCGAGGTGCGGCATGGCCAGGTCCATCAGGACGACGTCCGGCTGGTGCTTCTCGGCCAGGACCACGGCCTCGGTTCCGTCGGCCGCGGCGGCCACCACTTCGATTTCGTCATCGAGGGCCAGGACCTCCTCGAAGCACTGCCGGAGGAGGCGCTGGTCTTCCGCGATGAGGACGCGGATCCGCATGCGATTCCGTTGCGAGAGGCGGAAGACGGGTGTGGCCGACCTGAGAGCAGTACGGTAGCATACCGGCCGGCGGGCTTTCAATCGGCGGGCGGGCGCCCGGGAGGTGGGATGGACCAGGGATCGGCACACCGGGCGGATCTGCGGCTGCGGCCGTACCGGGATTTCGCGTACCCGCGCTGGACCAAAGAGCCCCCGGCCGGCGGGGCGTGGATCCCCTCGGCGGACGCGTTTCGGGTGGAGGAGCTGCCCCTGTACCCGTTCGCCGGCGACGGGGAGCACGCGGCCGTGACCGTGGAGAAGCGCGACCGCACGACCCGGGATCTGGCCGTGGCCGTGGCTCGCCGCCTCGGGGTCCCCCCGGCCGCCGTGGGCTACGCCGGCATGAAGGACCGGGCGTGCGTGGCCGTGCAGCGGTTCACGGTGGCCGGGGCCGGCACGGCTGCCGCAGCGGCTGCGTTCGAGGCCGAGGGGTGCGCGGTGCTCGGGGCCACCCGGCACCGCAACAAGCTCCGGCTGGGACACCTGGCCGGCAACCGGTTCCGGGTGTTCGCCGCCGGGACCGACCCGGAGCGCGCCGCCCGCATCCTGGAGCGGCTGGCCCGCGGCGGCGCGCCCAACTACTACGGTCCCCAGCGGTTCGGGGGGCGGGGCGACAACGCGCTCCAGGGGCTGGGGGTGCTGGACGGCCGCGTCCGGGCGGGCCGGTGGAAGCGGGACCTGCTGGTGTCCGCCCTCCAGTCGTTCGTGTTCAACGAGGTGCTGGCCCGGCGGGTGGAGGCCGGGGCGTTGTGCGTGGCGCGGCCCGGAGACGTGCTGCGCCGGGAGGACTCGGGGGGGCTGTTCCTGTGCGAGGACCCGGCCGTGGACGGGCCCCGGGTGGCCGGGTTCGAGGTGAGCCCCCCCGGCCCGATCTGGGGCCGGAAGATGGTCGCCCCGGCGGCCGGATCGGCCGAGGACGAGACCCGGGTGCTCGCCGACCTGGGGCTGGCCCCGGACCGGTTCCGGTCCCAGAAGGGGACCCGCCGGCCCCTGCGCGTCCGGGTGGCGGACCCGGCGGTCGCGGCCGCGCCCGGCGGGGCGTGGCTCGCGTTCGCGTGCCCGGCAGGCGCGTTCGCCACGTCGGTGGTGCGGGAGGTGCTCGGGGCGGATTGAACGGCGTGGCCTGGTACCCCGTCCGTGGGGGGCGCCACGGGGACGCTACTTGCCGGGTTTGTGGCAGAAGTAGCACTTGGCGTGGTCGGCCCGCAGGCCCTCCCCGCCTGCCAGGTGGTCGTCGGGCATCGGGGCATCGCTGCCCGCGCCGTGGCACGCCGGGCACGCGGCGAACGCCTTGCTGTCGGCGTGGTCGGCGTCGGCGGGCAGGCGGGGGGTCTGGATGTCGGGCGCGCGCAGCAGCACGACCAGCACGGTCGCGCACACGGCGACGAACAGCACGTGGAACCAGTTTTTGTTCATGGAACGGGTCCTCGACAACGGGTACCGGGGCGTGCCCGCCATTGTACCCGATCGGGGACCGGACGCCAGGCGTCAGGACCCCCCTTCGTGCCCCACCACCACGAGGCCGGCCTCGAGCAATTCCAGGACGTCGGCGTCGTACACCCGCTGGGTGAGCACGGCGTGGGGGTACACGTAGGCCGCCAACAGGCACGCGCACGGGTCGGCTCCGGGACGGGCCACCTCGATCCGGTCCCCCACCGCCGCCCAGCCGCCGCCGCTCACGAGGAGCCGTCCGGCGACCACCGCGACCACCACGCCGGGCTGTGCCGGAAGGGGCTGTTCCCGCTGGGAGAGGACGTCGATCAGGCGCAGGACCTCGTCGCGGTCGGGGGCGCCGGGCTCCAGGTCGAGATACCGCTCGAAGTGGTGGCGCGCCAGCCCGTACGCCCGGTACCCCTTGTAGAACGCGACCCCGAGGTTGTAGTGGGCCTCCCCGAACCCGGGGAACAGCTTGAGTGCATGGAGATAGCAGTCGATGGCGTCTGCGTACCGCCTGGCCGAGAGGAAATCGTTGCCCGAGTCCTTCATCAGCCGGGCCGACCGCGGTACCTGTGCCCCGGCCACCCCGGCCGCCACCAGCGCCCACACCACGATCCCGATCCCGACGCGCACCCGTCCCATGCCGACCCCCTTGTCACGAACCCCCTGCCCCAAAAAAAGCGAAGAAAAGATGCCACCCAAAAGTAGCAGGAATTTACCCACCGTCAACGCCCCGCGCCCCGGAAATGGCGGTTTTGTGCTCGGTTCGCCGGGGCGGGGAGCGTCTGGGAAAGGCGTAGCAAGGGGCGTGCCGTGGATGCGGTGAGGCGGGGGCCGACCCGCGCCGAACTGGAGCGCCTGTACCAGCTCCATCACCGGCCCGAGAACCTGCATCCCGACCCCCTGGTGATGGCCCGGGGGTTCGGCGATGCGGGGGACGGGGAGGTGGCCGGGCTCGTGGCCGCCGCCCTGGCCTACGGCCGGGTGGACAAGATCCTGGAAGCGCTGGAGGCGGTGTTCGCCGTGCTTGGGCCCCGGCCCCGGAGCGAGGTGCTCCGCGGGGATCCGGACCGCTGGGCCCGGGAGCTTCGCGGGTTCGTGTACCGATTCCACCGGGGCCGGGACGTGGCCGCCCTGCTGGTGCTGGTGCGCCGGGCCCTGGAGCGGTGGGGAAGCCTCCGGGCGCTGTTCCGGGAAGGGGACGACGGCGGGCCGATCGGCCCGGTGCTGGCTCGGTTCTGTTCCGCCCTGCTCGCCGGCGACCCGCGGCCGGCCCTGCCCGGCCGGACCGTGCCGCCCGGCCACCCGGTGCGGCACCTGCTGGCTTCGCCCGAGCGCGGCGGCGCGGCCAAGCGGCTGTGCCTGTTCCTGCGGTGGATGGTCCGGCGGGACGCCCTGGATCCCGGGTACTGGTGGGGCGCGGTGGACCCGGCCCGGCTGGTGGTGCCCCTGGACACCCACGTGGCCCGGGTGGGACGCCGGCTCGGGTTCACCCGCCGGAAGGGCGCGGACTGGAAGACCGCGTGCGAGATCACCGGCGCCCTGCGGGCGTACGACCCCCTGGACCCGGTGCGGTTCGACTTTTGCCTGTTCCGGTACGGGATGGGGGTGGTCGAAGGCCGTGGGCGGTAGACAGTTGACCGCTGATCACAGCACGGTGATCACGTCCTCGACCTCGTACAGGGCGGCGTACACGGCGCGCAGTTCGTCCGCGGACGCGATGCGGGCGGTGCAGGTGGCCGACAGATAGGTGCCGTTCCGGCTCAGCCGGGTGCGCAGTTCCACGGGGCGGTCGTCCAGGACACCGGAGACCGCTGCGTGCACCGCCCGGGCGAACGAACGGGTGTGGTGGCCGATCGCCTTGAACGTGAACGGGGTGGGGAACGCGATCAGTTCCTCGGCCGGGACCCGGCAGCCGGGCAAGGTGGCGGTCCTAATCCTGCTGGCGCTGGCACCGGACGCACGCGGTCTGGCCCTGTTCCAGCTCGGCCCGGGTGTCGGTCTGGTGCCGGAGCACGCGCAGGCCGCACATGGACCACACCACCCCGTACTCCCGGTGGGCCTCGGTGTGCCACTGGTTTTTCCCCTTGATGCAGAACCAGCTTCCCCGGTGGCTGGTGTCCCGGCCCGAGCCGGAAGTCGTCTGTGAAGCCATGGCGGCGCCCCTGCCGATATCGTCGTGAAGGCCAAGGGCGCGTATTCTACGCCAACGGTCGGGCCGTTGCCAGGCTCAGCCGCACTCCGAGTACCCGCAGCTGCGGCACAGCACGCACCCCTCCTCGTGCTCCACCGCGTCACCGCACTCCGGGCACGCCCCGCCCACGCTCACGTGCTTTTCCACCTCGGCGTCGGGCTTCAGGTGGTGGCGGACCGCGATCGCCAGGGCGTCGGCGCACGACAGCACCCGGTTGGGCCCGAACCCCGCGGGCTTGTGGCACGAGATGCCCCGCAGTTGCAGCACCACGGGCTCGGGGTCGATGCCCGACCGCCACGCCAGGGAAACCAGCCGGCCGATCGCCTCGCACTGGCTCGCCGCGCACCCGCCCGCCTTGCCCATGGTGGTGAACACCTCGAACGGCTCGCCCCCGTCCTCGTTGATGGTGACGTACAGCGGGCCGCACCCGGTCTCCATCTGGTAGGTGCTCCCGGTGAGCACCTTGGGCCTGTGTCGCTTGCGGGGCTCGGCTCTCGGCGCCGCCTCGTCCGGTTGCCGGGTCTCGGTGGGCTTGGACAGCACCTGGTTCTCCCGGCTGCCGTCCCGGTAGATGGTGAGGCCCTTGCACCCCAGCTCAAAGGCCAGCCAGAACGACCGGGCCACGTCGTCCCGGGTGGCTTCCCGGGGGAAGTTGACCGTCTTGGACACCGCGTTGTCCGTGTGGGCCTGGAACGCGGCCTGCATGCGCAGGTGCTCCTCGGGGGTGATGTCGTGGGCCGTGACGAACACCTCGCGCACGTCGTCCGGGATCTCGTCGATCTCTCCGAGGGTCGCGCCCTCGGCGATGCGGCGCAGCACGGCCTCGGATCCGAACCCCCGGTCCCGGGCCACCTGCTGGAACCCCGGGTCGGTCTCGATCATCTCGGTGCCGTCCAGCACCCGCCGGACGAACGCCAGGCTGAACAGGGGTTCCACCCCGGACGAACACCCGGCCAGGATCGAGATGGTGCCGGTGGGCGCGATGGTGGTGCGGGTGGCGTTGCGCACCGGCCGGACCCCGGGCCGGTCGTAGGCCGAGCCTTCCAGGGCCGGGAACGGGCCGCGCTCGGCGGCCAGGTCCTCGGACGCCTCCCGGGCCTTGGCGTCGATGAACCCCATCACCTCCCGGGCCAGGGCCTCGGACCGCTCCGAGCCGTACCGCACGCCCAGGAAGAACAGCAGGTCCGCCCACCCCATCACCCCCAGGCCGATCTTGCGGTTCGCCCGGGTCTGGCGCTCGATCTCGGGCAGGGGGTAGCGGTTGACGTCCACCACGTTGTCCAAAAAGTGCACGGCCCGCCGCACCGTGGCCTCGAGCCGGTCCCAGTCCACCTCCCCGTCCCGGACCATCCGCGCGAGGTTGATGCTCCCCAGGTTGCACGACTCGTAGGGCAGCAGCGGCTGTTCGCCGCAGTTGTGCACGTACAGACCGTTCGCGTCGAACGCGTTCACCCCGGGCACCTGGACGTCGAACACGTCCTCGATGCCGTCGGGAACCACCCGCGCCACCGTGACCACGAACCGCTCCCGGTTCGGTCGGCGGCGGTAGCCGCCCAGGGCCGCTTCGAGCCGGTCCCGCTTGCCCTGGTGGGCGAAGCCGATCCGCCGGGCGAACACACCGAGGTTGTCGCCGCTGATCACCAGCTCGTGTTGGGCCCGGCACGGGTAGCCCGCCCGTCCTCCCCGGCCGTCGGGCAGGGGCCGTTTTCCGGCCTGCCGGCGGTTCTCGTAGATCGTGCTGGCGATGCCCAGGCGCAGCAGCATCCGCTGGGCGCCCTTCAGGGTCCCGAGGTCGCTCTGGGCGAGCCGGACGCTGACCCCCTTCTCCCGGATGCCCTGGATCGACCCGTCCGCGTCGAACAGGCCGCGCAGGAACCCGCGGTGGAACGCCGACGAGGTTTTCTCCACTTCGGGGGTTACCGTCTTCGCGCCGGGTTCGAGCCCCAGGTCCAGCGCGACCCGGCGCAGGTGGCCCAGGGACAGCCGGTGCTCATCCCGGCCGGCCACCGCATGCCAGCCCCGGAAGTCGGTGCGGTGGGGCAGGGCGCGAGCGCACCGCTCCGCCTCCTCCATGATCCCGACCACCCCGTCCGGCCCGGCGCCGTTGACCTCGGCGGCCCGTTTCCACACCGAGAGCACGGCCTTGTCCGCCTTCAGGGTCCCGTCGCCCACGAGCAGACCGACCAGGTACCCCTCGTCCGCCCCGAACCGGCCCGGCCAGTCCGGCAGGCCCCGGTGGTCGTGCACCACGATCCGGTCCCCCGGCGCCAGGTCCCCGGCCGGGACCCACTCGCGGCCGACCCGGTGCCGGGACACGGACGCGGCCTTGAGCACCCGGTGGTCGGCGGTCAGGCGCACGGAAAGACCCTCCCGTGTCTCCAGGCGGACCACCGGTTTGCGGCCCGTCCGGAAGAAGCCGGCGTCCGTGGTGGGATGGGGGGCGCCGTCCACGACGACGCGGCACGGGGTGCCCACCAGGTCCCGCACCTGGCGGGGTCCGTCGGCCGTGTGCACGAACGTGTCCGCGGTGACGCACGGGTTGGTGGACTCGATCGCGCCCTGGTGGGGCGTGGGGTTGTCCCGGTTGATCCGGTCGATGAACACGATGCCGGGCTCACCCGTGCGCCACGCCTCCTCCACGATCTTGTCGAACACCTCCCGGGCGTCCTGCCGCCGCACCACCTCGCCGCTGCGGGGGTTCACCAGGTCGTACTCTCCGCCCCGGCGCACCGCCTCCATGAACGCCTCGGTGATCGCCACCGACAGGTTGAAGTTGGTGAGCACCGACGTGTCGGCCTTGACCGAGATGAACTCCAGGATGTCCGGGTGGTCCACCCGGAGGATGCCCATGTTCGCGCCCCGGCGGGTGCCGCCCTGCTTGATCATCTCGGTGGCCGTGTCGAACACCCGCATGAAGCTGAGCGGGCCCGAGGACACCCCGCTGGTGGACCGGACGCGGTCGTTTCGGGGCCGGATGCGGGAGAAGCTGAACCCCGTGCCCCCGCCCGACTTGTGGATCAGGGCGGTGTTCTTCACCGCCTCGAAGATGCTCTCCATGCTGTCCTCCACCGGGAGGACGAAGCACGCCGACAGCTGGCCCAGTTCGCGGCCCGCGTTCATCAGGGTCGGGGAGTTGGGCAGGAATTCCAGCCGGGCCATGGCCCCGTAGAAGTCCACGGCCACCCGGCCCACGTCCGCGTCCGGGTCGTGGAGGCGGTCGGCCTCGGCCACGGCCCGCGCGACCCGCCACAGCATCTCCTGGGGGGTCTCCACCGGCTCTCCGTCCGGACCCTTTTTCAGGTATCGTTTCCGGAGCACGGTGAGGGCGTTGTCGGAAAACTCCGGACGGATCTCCAGGGGGATGACGCGGGCGGCCGAGTCGGGCATGGAAAGGCTCCTGAGGAAGTTCAAAAAAACGAATGATGGCGGCATGGGTGCCGGATGTAGTGTGCGCGAAGGTCTATCACCACAACATGTGGGGGGTCAAGTGGAACGGTTCAAAAAAAACGGGCACCCCCCGAAAGGGGTGCCCGTTCCTTCGTGGTCTCGGCCGGTTAGGATTTGTCCCCGTCCTCGGACGGGGGCGGTTCCGGGTGGTCCGGATCGGTGCCCGGGGCCGGGGGCACGGCGGGCTCGGCCTTCTTTTTCCGGGGGGCCCGCTTCCGGGGAGCGGCCTTCTTCGGCCCGTCGCCCGGGGCGTCGTCACCGTTCTTCTTGGTCGTCGTGCGTTTCCGGGGCGCCCGCTTGGGCTTGGGCTCCTCGGCCTCGGGGGCCGGTTCCTCGGCTTCGGAAGCTGCCCTGGGCTCGGCTTCGGGGGGGGCGGAGGGCGCGTCGGCCGTCTCGGTTTTGGTCTCGACCGCTGCCCCCGGCTGGTCCCCGGCCTGGCCCTCCTCCTCGAAGTGCTTGCGCACCCGGCTGATCCGGGCGATCGCGTCGCGCAGGTGCTCGATCTCCGCCTTGTTGCGCTGGATACTCTCGACCAGGAGCTTGATCTCTTCCTCTTCCAGGATCCCGTCCTGGCCGTTGACCAGGGCGTTGTACACCAGACTGCCCAGGTCGCGCAGGTCGGCCCTGACCTCTTTCTGGAGGGCGGCCACGCGCATGCGCTTCTTGAGGATCCGGCCCTGCTTGGTGGTCTCGAACGCGAGGACCGACAGGCCCTTTTGGGTCTTGCGGACGAGGCTTTCGCCCTGGGTCGCCATGGGTCTCCTCCTGTGTCGGGTCCGAACCGAGCCCCGTTCGGCTCGAACGTGCCGTCAGGGCGGGGAAAAACGAATCTAACGGGGTGCCTGGCAGGTGTCAAGCACGGGCTCGCCGGAGGTTTCGGCCGGGGGGCCTTTTCTGGTAAGCTCTGCCGGTCATGGCTCCGCCGCCCCGGGACGCCGCCCGGTTCCGACAGATCCTCGACCTCCTGCGCTCCAGCCACCCGGACGTGGCGCCCAGCCTCGACCACGGCTCGCCGTGGGAGTTGCTGGTGGCGACCGTTCTGTCGGCCCAGTGCTCGGACGCCCAGGTCAACCGGGTGACGCCGGCCCTGTTCGCCCGGTACCCGGACCCGGCGGCCCTGGCCGCGGCCGACCCCGCCCGGGTGGCCGAGTGCATCCGGTCGATCGGGCTGTTCCGTACCAAGGGCCGGAACCTGGTGGCCGCGGCGGACCGGATCGTGCGCGAGCACGGCGGCCGGGTCCCGCCGGACCGGGCCGCGCTGGAGGCCTTGCCCGGGGTGGGGCGCAAGACCGCGTCCGTGGTCCTCGCCCAGGGGTTCGGGATCCCCGCGTTTCCCGTGGACACCCACGTGGGCCGGGTGTGCCACCGGCTCGGGTTCGCGCCGTCGGCCGCGCCCCGGGAGGTGGAACGGCGGGTCACCCCGCTCGTGGCTCCCGACCGGTGGAACGAGGCCCATTTGCTGCTGATCCGCCACGGGCGGGCCTGCTGTTCGGCCCGCAGGCCCCGGTGCGCAGCGTGCCCGGTGGCGCGCCTGTGCCCGTGGCCCGGCCAGGCGGGCCCCCGTCCGTGAACCGGCCCCGGCGGGCCGGCCAGGGGGCCCCGTGAACCGTTGAGCGGCCCCCGCCGGGGCGAACCCCGGCGTTTCCGTGAGGAACCGTTTCCATGCTCGACCGGCGCGTGCACCTGCGGCTCGAAGCCATCCGGCGCCTGATGCGAAAGGGCGCCACGGCGAACCTGCGCCGGATCGTCGAGAAGACCCACCCGGCGGACCTGGCCACCATCTTCACCGAGCTGAACGACCTGGAGCAGGGCCGCCTGTTCCAGATCCTGATCCAGAGCCAGCTCGCGGGCGACGTGCTGAGCGAGCTGGACGCCGAGTCGCTCCAGGGGCTGGTGGGGTCCCTCGGGGACGAGGAACTGGCCGGCATCCTGTCCGAGATGGACGCGGACGACGCCGCCGACCTGCTGGCCCTGCTGCCGGAAGAACGCCGGGAAGGCATCCTGTCGGCGATGAACGTGGAGGACAGCGAGGACATCGGCCGGCTCCTCGAGTACCCCGAGGACACGGCCGGCGGCATCATGACCTCGTCGTTCTTCGCCCTGGGCGAGCGCACCACCGTGCACGACGCGATCGAGGCGATCCAGGGCGCGGAGGAGGCCGAGACGGTCTTCTACGTGTACGTGGTCAACGAGGAGGGGCGGCTGGTGGGGGTCGTGAGCCTGCGCCAGCTGATCACCTCGCCGCCCACCGTGACGCTCCGCCAGATCATGAACCCCGACGTGATCCTGGTGGACGTGGGGACCGACCAGGAGCAGGTGGCGGCCCTGGTGGCCAAGTACGACCTGCTGGCGATCCCCGTCGTGGACGAGGCGCGCCGCCTTGTGGGGATCATCACGGTGGACGACGTGATCGACGTCCTTCGGGAGGAGGCCACCGAGGACGTGTTCAAGATGGCCGGCACGAGCCAGGAGGAGCTGGTGTACGGCAACCGGGTGCTCCCGATCGTCCGGATCCGGATGCCGTGGCTGCTGATCAACCTGCTGGGCGGCGTGCTCACCGGCACGATCCTGTGGTGGTTCCGGGCCACGGTGGAGGAGATCATCGCCCTGGTGTCGTTCGTTCCGGTGATCACGGCCATGGGCGGCAACGTGGGTACCCAGTCGTCGTCGATCCTGGTGCGGGCGTTCGCCACCGGGCGGGTGGACTTTTCGAACCTGGCCGCCCACCTGTGGAAGGAGATCCGGGTGGGGCTGCTGCTCGGGGTCGTGTGCGGCCTGCTGGTGGGCGTGGTGGCGATCTGGTGGCACGGCAACGCGTACCTGGGCGCGGTGGTGTGCCTGTCGATGTTCGTCGCCATGACCGTGGCCGCGGCCATGGGCACCCTGGCTCCGGCCCTGTTCCGGAAGATGAAGATCGATCCCGCGGTCGCGTCGGGGCCGTTCGTGACCACGGCCAACGACCTGACCGGGATCCTGATCTACCTGGGCACGGCCACGGTGTTCCTGCGGTACCTGCCCCACGTCCGATGACGCCGGCCGGCGCCACCGACGCGTTCGTGTTGCGCCTGACGCCGCTGGGCGAGGCCGACCGGGTGGTGGACCTGCTCACCCGCGACCGGGGCCGGGTGTCGGCCCTGGCCCGGGGCGCCCGCCGGTCGCGCAAGCGGTTCGGGGCGGCCCTGGACTACTTCCACCGCCTGGAGGTCCGGTTGAGACGGGGTCGGGGCGACCTGTGGCGGCTCGAGTCGGTGGACCTGGCGCGGCGGTGTACCGCGCCCGTGGGCGACCTGGAGGCGTTCGCCGCGGCGTCCCACGTGCTGGAGGTGGCGCGGCTGGGCAGCCGGGACGGCGACCCCGACCCGGACCTGTTCGACCTGGTCGACGCGGTCCTGGCCGCGCTGGACCGGGGCGGGGAGCCGGCCAGTCTGACCCGGGTGTTCCAGGTCCGGGCGCTGGCGGTGCTGGGCTACGGGTGGGACGTGGGCCGGTGTTCCCACTGCGGCCGGGCGCTGGGCCCGGACGCCCGGGTGGCGGCGGGGTGCGCGGTGGTGTGCGCCCGGTGCGCCGGCCCGGGAGCCCCGGTTCTGCCCCCTGGCGCCGTGCGCACCCTGGCGGCCGCGGCCGCCCTGCCCCTGGCCCGCCTGGGGTCCCTGCGGGTGGACCGGGCCGTGGACGGCGTTCTGGAACCCCTGCTGGCCCGGTCGCTGGAGGCCGCCGTGGGGACCCGCCTGCGGAGCCGGGCCAGTCCCCGGCCGCCCGCGGGGCGCGCAGCGGACGATTGACCCGTTTCGGGCGGTTTTGCTAACGTACCCCATCCTTTTTCCACCAAGGATAACAACAGGTTCGGCGGGCCAAACCCGTCCGGAACCGGCAAGCAGAGAGGAGACCTTCGTGTCCACAACGGAACTGAGCGGAAGTTGGGCCCTGATCCTGGGGGCGTCCAGCGGTTTTGGCGCGGCAGCGGCCCGGGCGCTGGCCCGCAAGGGCGTGAACATCGCCGGGGTGCACCTGGACCGGAAGGCCACCATGCCCCAGGTCAACGCCTTGGTGGGGGATTTGGAGGCCACCGGCGTCCGGGTGTCGTTTTTCAACATCAACGCGGCCGACGAGGACAAGCGGCGCGAGGTGCTCGACGAGCTGGTGGCGGTCTGCGGGGACGGCCGCAAGGTGCGGGTCCTGATGCACAGCCTCGCGTTCGGAGCCCTCAAGCCGTTCGTGGACGAGGCCGGCAAGTCGATCACCAAGCCCCAGGTCGAAATGACCGCCGACGTGATGGCCCACAGCCTGGTGTTCTGGGTGCAGGACCTCCTGGGCCGGGGGCTGTTCGAAAGGGGCGGCCGGGTGTACGCGATGACCAGCTCGGGAGGCACCCGGGTGTGGAAGAACTACGGCGCGGTCTCCGCGGCCAAGGCGGCCCTGGAGAGCCACATCCGACAGCTCGCCCTGGAGCTGGCGCCCCTGGGGATCACGGCCAACGCGATCCGGGCCGGGGTCACGGACACCCCGGCCCTGCGCAAGATCCCCGGCCACCTGGACATGGTGGCCGTGGCCAAGGCCCGCAACCCCATGGGGCGGCTCACCACCCCCGAGGACGTGGCCGAGGCGATCGCCCTGCTGGCCGAGCCCGCCAGCCACTGGATCACCGGCAACGTGATCGGGGTGGACGGCGGCGAGGACATCACTGGCTAGCAGGATGCTGAAAAACCCCGTCCGTGGGTTTTCAGCCACGACCTCTCGGGGACGGCCCCGTCGAGGTATTTCAAATCACTCGGGTTTTCAACCCTCGCGATTTGGCACCCCCTCCGTGGGGTGCGCGCAGGCCGCTTTTTCAGCGACCTGCTAGGCGTCTCCCGAGACGAGACCCCCGGCCCGTGCGGCCGGAGCGACGAAAGGCGAGAATCGTGACGTTCCAAGAGGTGATCCTGCGACTCCAGGAGTTCTGGGCCGAGAAGGGGTGCCTGGTGGCCCAGCCGTGCGACATCGAGGTGGGCGCCGGCACCATGAACCCCCACACCTTTCTGCGGTGCCTCGGGCCCGAGCCGTGGTATGTGGCGTACGTGGAGCCCAGCCGCAGGCCCACCGACGGCCGGTACGGCGAGAACCCCAACCGACTCCAGCACTACTACCAGTTCCAGGTGATCCTGAAGCCGTCCCCGCCGGACGTGCTCGAACTGTACGTGGACAGCCTGCGGGCCCTGGGTGTGGCCCCCCTGGACCACGACATCCGGTTCGTGGAGGACGACTGGGAGAGCCCCACCCTGGGCGCGTGGGGCCTGGGCTGGGAGGTGTGGCTCGACGGCATGGAGATCACCCAGTTCACCTACTTCCAGCAGGCGGGCGGGGTGGATTGCCGGCCGGTGTCCGCGGAGATCACCTACGGGGTCGAGCGCATCGCCATGTACTTGCAGGGGGTGGACAGCGTGTTCGACCTGGTGTGGACCGACGGGGTCACCTACGGCGACGTCCACCACCGGGGCGAGGTGGAGGGCAGCGTCCACAACTTCGAGGAGGCGGACGTGGGCCTGCTGACCGACCTGTTCGACCGGTACGAGGCTGAGTCGGCCCGGCTGGTGGACAAGGGCCTGGTGCTGCCGGCCTACGACTACACCCTCAAGTGCTCCCACACGTTCAACCTGCTGGACGCCCGGGGCGCGATCAGCGTGACCGAGCGCACCCGGTTCATCGGCCGGGTGCGGGACCTGGCCCGGAAGGTGGCCCGGGCATACGTGGACCAGCGGGCCGAGATGGGGCACCCGCTCACCGACCGGTTCCGGCCCGCCCTCGGCCGGGGGGGGGACTGACCATGGCGCGGGATCTGCTGTTGGAGATCGGGACCGAGGAGATGCCGGCCGGGTTCGTGCCGCCGGCCCTGGAGCAGCTGGAACGGTTCGCCCGGGAGGACCTGGCCGTCCACCGCCTCGAGCACGGCGAGGTGCGCGCCCTGGGCACGCCCCGGCGCACCGTGCTGTGGGTGCGCGGCGTGGCGGACCGCCAGCCCGACGCGGTGGAGCAGAAGGTGGGCCCGCCGGTGTCGGCCGCGTTCGACGCGGACGGCAACCCCACCCGGGCCGGCGAGGGCTTCGCCCGGTCCAACGGGGTGGCCGTGGCGGACCTGGTGCGGGTCGAGACCGACAAGGGCCTGTACGTGGCCGTGCGCAAGGAGGTGGCCGGCCGGCCGGCCGTAGAGGTGCTGGCCGAACTCCTGCCCGCGTGGCTCGGACGGCTCCACTACCCCAAGACGATGCGGTGGGGCTCGGGCGAGACGGCGTTCGCCCGGCCGGTGCACTGGATCGTGGCGCTCCTGGGGGACGCGGTGGTCCCGTTCGGGTTTGCCGGCGTCGAGAGCGGCCGCACCACCCGGGGTCACCGGTTCCACCACCCGGGCCCGATCGAGGTCAGGGACGCGGCCGACTACTTCGCCCGCCTGCCGGACGCCCGGGTGTGCGTGGACCCGGCCGAGCGCCGGGCCCGGATCGCCGAGGGGGTGGCCGGGGTCGCCCGCCGGTTCGGGGGCGAGCCCCTGCTGGACGAGGACCTCCTGGACACCGTGACCTACCTGGTGGAGCACCCGGTGCCCGTGGGCGGCACGTTCGACGCCGCATACCTGGAACTGCCCCGGGAACTCCTGATCCTCACCATGAAGCACCACCAGAAGTACTTCGCGGTGGTGGACGCCGGCGGCGGGCTGCGCAACCAGTTCGTGGCCGTGTCCAACACCGAGGCCCGGGACATGGCCGTGGTGGGCCGGGGCAACGAGCGGGTGCTCCGGGCCCGGCTCGCGGACGCCCGGTTCTTCTTCGACGAGGACCGGAAGAAGCCCCTGGAGGAGATGGTGGAGGGGCTGCGCAAGGTGGTGTTCCAGTCGAAGCTGGGCACGAGCTACGAGAAGGTGGAGCGGTTCCGCGCCCTGGCCGGCCGGATCGCGGCCGAGCTGTGCCCGGACCGGGCCGGGGTGGTGGACCGGATCGCCCGGCTGTGCAAGGCCGACCTGGAGAGCCAGCTGGTGTACGAGTTCCCCGAACTCCAGGGGATCGCCGGCCGGGAGTACGCCCGCCGGGCCGGGGAGGACCCGGTGGTGGCCCGGGGCATCCAGGAGCACTACTGGCCGGTCCAGGCCGGGGGGGAGTTGCCCGCCGACACCGAGGCCGACTGCGTGAGCCTGGCCGACAAGGTGGACACGGTGGTCGGGTGCTTCGGCGTGGGCCTGGTGCCCACGGGCACGGCCGACCCGTACGCCCTGCGGCGCCAGACCCTGGGCGTGCTCCGGATCCTGCTGGAAAAGGGGTACCGCCTGCGGCTGTCGTGGCTGGTGGGCGCGGCCGTCGAAGGGGTGGGCCCGAAGCTCACCCGCCCGGCAGACGAGGTCCGCGCCGAGGTGCTCGGGTTCTTCCGGGGCCGGCTCGAAGGGCTGCTGACCCAGCAGGGGCTGCCCGGCGACCTGGTGCAGGCCGCCCTGGACGCGGGGTGCGACGACGTGGTGGACGCCCGGGCGCGCGCCGTGGCCCTCGCCCGGGCCCGGCAGGGCGGAACCCTGGCCCCCCTGGCCGAGACGTTCAAACGGGTGGGCAACATCCTCAAGAAGGCGTCCGAAGGGGCCGATGCCGTTCCAGAGCCGGCCCGGTTCGGCGCGGACGAGGAGCGGGCCCTGTGGGCCGCATATGAGCGGGTCCGGGCGGCCATGGAGGCCGAGGCAGCGGCCGGGGACTACGACGCGTTCCTGGCCCGGGCCGGCGACCTCAAGGGCGCGGTGGACGCGTTTTTCGACGGGGTGCTGGTGATGGATCCAGACCCGGGCGTCCGGGCAAACCGCCTGGCCCTGCTCGGCGCGGTGGCCGGCCTGTTCGGCCGGATCGCCGACTTCACCCGGGTGGGCGGCGGCTGACCCCGGCGGCGGACCCTTTTTTCATCCGGAACGGAGGACTGCGATGGCCAAGTACGTGTACACGTTCGGCGGAGGCCAGGCCGAGGGGCGGGCCGACCAGAAAGAGCTGCTGGGCGGCAAGGGCGCCAACCTGGCCGAGATGTGCCGCCTGGGGATCCCGGTTCCGGCCGGGTTCACGATCACCACCGAGGTGTGCACCTACTTCTACGACCACGACCGGACGTACCCGGACAGCCTCGAGGCCGAGGTGGACGCGGCCCTGGAGGCCATGGCCGGGGTGATGGGCAGCCGGTTCGGGGACCCGGACGACCCCCTGCTGGTGAGCGTCCGGAGCGGTGCCCGCCAGTCCATGCCCGGCATGATGGAGACCGTGCTCAACGTGGGGCTGTGCTCGTCCACGATCCCGGGCATGGTCCGCAAAACCGGCAACGAACGGTTCGTGTACGACGCGTACCGGCGGCTGATCATGATGTACGCGGACGTGGTGCTCGAGAAGGCCGCCGGCCTGGAGCCGGAAGAGGGGGAGGGCATCCGGCTCCAGCTCGAACGCCTGATGGACGAGCGCAAGGCGGCCCGGGGGGTGACCCTGGACACCGACCTGACGGCCGAGGACCTGAAGGCCCTGTGCGACGCGTTCAAGCAGCGGGTCGAGGCCGTGCTCGGCCGGCCGTTCCCGGACGACCCGAGCGAGCAGCTGTGGGGCGCGGTGGGCGCGGTGTTCCAGTCGTGGAACGGCGCTCGGGCGATCCACTACCGCCGGATCGAGGGCATCCCGGACGAGTGGGGCACCGCGGTCAACGTGCAGGCCATGGTGTTCGGCAACATGGGGGCGTCGTCGGCCACGGGCGTTGCGTTCACCCGGAACCCGGCCACGGGGGAGAACGTGTTCTACGGCGAGTGGCTCGTGAACGCCCAGGGCGAGGACGTGGTGGCCGGCACCCGCACGCCCAACGCGATCAACGAGGCGTGCCGCACCGAGACCAACCGGCACCTGCCCACCCTGGAGGAGCTGATGCCGGACCTGTACCGGCAGCTCCTCGACGTGCGCGATCGGCTGGAACACCACTACCGGGACATGCAGGACCTGGAGTTCACGATCCAGGAGGGGCGGCTGTGGCTGCTCCAGACCCGCACCGGCAAGCGCAACGGCCCGGCTGCGGTGCGCATGGCCGTGGACATGGTGGGGGAGGGGCTGATCGACCGGCGCGAGGCCGTGCTCCGGGTGCGGCCGGACCAGCTCGACGAACTGCTCCACCCGATGGTGGACCCGAAGGAAGAGGCTGGCCGGCAGCCCCTGGCCCGGGGCCTGCCCGCCGGTCCGGGGGGCGCGGTGGGCAGGATCGCGCTCACCGCGGACCGGGCCCAGGAACTCGGCGGCCTGGGAGAACCGGTGGTGCTGGTGCGGGCCGAGACGAGCCCCGAGGACGTGCACGGCATGCACGCGGCCCAGGCGATCGTGACGGCCAAGGGCGGGATGACGTCCCACGCGGCCCTGGTGGCCCGGGGGTGGGGCAAGACCTGCGTGGTGGGGTGCGGTGCCCTCGAGATCGACGTGGCCGCGGGCACGGTGACCGTGGGGGACACGGTGTTCCGGGAGGGGGACGTGGTCACGGTCAACGGCACCCGGGGCGCGATCTACGCGGGGGAGATGCCCCTGATCGTGATCGATCCCGAGAAGAACGAGACCCTGGCCACCTTCCTCGGGTGGTGCGACGACCTCAGGCGCCTCGGGGTGCGCACCAACGCGGACCGGCCCGAGGACGCGGCCCAGGCCCGCCGGTTCGGGGCCGAGGGCATCGGCCTGTGCCGCACCGAGCACATGTTCTTCGGCGAGGAGCGGATCCGGGCCATGCGCGAGATGATCCTGGCCGAGACGCCGCAGGAGCGCGCCAGGGCCCTGGACAGGCTCCTGCCGTTCCAGCGGGAGGACTTCAACGGCATCTTCCGGGCGATGGCGGGCCTGCCCGTGACCGTGCGGCTGCTGGACCCGCCCCTGCCCGAGTTCGTGCCCCACGAGGACGCCCAGATCGAGGAGCTGGCCCGGACCATGGGACGGGACCCGGAGGCCGTGCGCGCCCGGGTGGACCAGCTCCAGGAGATGAACCCGATGCTCGGGCACCGCGGGTGCCGGCTGGGGATCAGCTTTCCCGAGGTGACCCGGATGCAGGCCCGGGCGATCCTGGAGGCCGCGGCTGAGCTGCGCAAGGAGGGGGTGGACGCCCGTGCCGAGATCATGGTGCCCCTGGTGGGCCACGTGGACGAACTGCGGGACCAGAAACGCCTGATCCTGGAGGTCCTGGAGCAGGTGAAGGCCGAGACCGGGGTGGACGACCTGCCGGTGCTGGTGGGGACCATGATCGAGGTGCCCCGGGCGGCGCTCACCGCGGCCGAGGTGGCCGAAGAGGCCGAGTTCTTCAGCTTCGGCACCAACGACCTCACCCAGATGACCTGCGGGTTCAGCCGGGACGACGCGGGCACGTTCCTGCCCCTGTACGTGGAGAAGGGCATCTACCCACAGGACCCGTTCCAGAGCATCGACCAGGCCGGCGTCGGCCAGCTCGTGCTCCTGGGCACCCGGGGCGGCCGGAGCACCCGGGAGGGGCTCAAGGTGGGGGTGTGCGGCGAGCATGGCGGCGACCCCGCGTCCATCGCGTTCTTCCACGGCGCTGGGCTCGACTACGTGTCCTGCAGTCCGTTCCGGGTGCCGATCGCGCGCCTGGCCGCGGCCCAGGCCGCGGTGTCCGGGGAAGCCCCGTAGCGGGGCCCCGACCGGGGCACGACCGGTGACCCCCCCCCGCGTGGGCCTGGAACGGCGCCTGCTCGACCTCGAGGGGGCGGCGGACGACGGGTTCGCCGCGGCCGCGGCCCGGGCCGTGGGGGCCGACGGGTTGCTGGTGGTCGAACCGGCGGACGACGGAGGGCTGCAGGTCCGGCTCGCCGAGCCTGGAACCCTGGAAGGGCTACGGCTCCCCGGTGCCGGCCTCCCGGCGCCCGGCGCCGGTCGGGCCGTTCTTCTCGAAGACCCGTCCGCCGCACCCGGCGCCGACCGGTTTCCCCGGGCCCGGTGGGCGCTGGCCGGGGCAGACCCGGCCGGCCGGTTCACCGCCGTGTGGTTCGGGCGGGGGCGGCCTCCCCGGCGCCTGGCCGGAGATCCGGGCCTGTGCCGGGCCCTCCTCTCCCGGGTCGCCGGCCGGCTCGGCACCGCGGCCGCTGCCGAGGCGTCGGCCGCGCTGTCCCGCCTCGGCCACGAGTTTAAGACCCCCTTGGTGGGGATCAAGGGGTACGCCGAGCTGATCCTGGACCAGGCCGACCCCCTGGACCCCCGCGCCCGGGACTGGGCCCGCCGCATCGCGGCCGGGGCGAACCGGCTCGCGTCCCTGCTGCGCCGGGCGACCGCCGAGGCGCGCACCGGCGCTCCGTGGTCCTACGACCCGCGATCTGCCCCGCCGGAGCGGTGGCTGCCGTGGTGCGTGGACCAGGCCGAGGGCCTGGCTGCCGGCCGGTCCCTGGCGTGGTCGTGGGCGGTGGCGCCGGACACCCCGGCCGCGCTTGTGGACCGGGAGGCGGTCCGGGACGCCGTGCTCGAGCTGCTCCAGAACGCCGCCCGGGCAACCCCGGACGGCGGCCGGGTGCTCGCCGCGGCACGGCCCGAACGCCGCGGCGGCCGGCCCGGCGTCCGGGTGACCGTGACGGACACCGGCCGGGGCCTGCCGGGCGGCGATCCGGACCGGCTGTTCGGCCGGTTCGTCACCGGAACCCGGCTTCTCGGCCACCACAGCGGGGAGTTCGCGTACGGCGCGGCCGGCCTGGGCCTCGGGCTGCCCCTGGTGCGGGGCATCGCCCGGGCCCACGGCGGGGACGCGTGGATCGAGGCCCGGAGCCCGGGGGCGGCCGCGCACCTGTGGCTCCCGGCTGCCGGCCCGGGGGACAGGGCCGGGGAGGAGGCTCCCGCCAGGGGAGGAGCCGTGCTCCTGGTCGAACCCGACCCCGAGGCCCGGGCGGTCCTGGCCGAGGCCCTGGCCCCGGCGTGCGAGGTGGTGGAGGCCGGCGGGGCCGACGCGGCCCGGGCCCGGTGGGCCGAACGGGCCGACTGGCTCGGCGCCGTGGTGGAGCCCCGGTTCGACGGCGGCGGGGTGGACCTGGTGCGGGATCTCGTGCGGAGCGCGGGCCCGGACGGCCCGCCCGTGCTCGTGTACACCACCACCGGGCCGGGCGAGGCCGGCGCCTACCGGGCCGTGGGCGCGGCCGCGTGCCTGGCCAAGCCGGCGCGCTCCCGGGCCGTGCTCCAGCGGCTCCAGTCCCTCACGCGCCGGAAAGGCCGCCCGTAGACCCGAACCCGCCGGTTCCCCGGCCCGTGGCCGGCAGTTCGGCCACCTCTTCCCACCGGGCGCGGGCCACCGGGGCCACCACGAGCTGGGCAATCCGGGCGCCCCGCTCCACCCGGAACGGCTCCTGCCCCAGGTTCACCAGGAGCACCCGGATCTCTCCCCGGTAGTCCGCGTCCACGGTTCCCGGCGCGTTGAGCAGGGTCACCCCGTGCCGGAGCGCCAGCCCGCTCCGGGGCCGGACCTGGGCCTCGAACCCCGGGGGGAGGGCGATCGCCAGGCCCGTGCCCACCGATATCCGCTGTCCCGGGGCCACGGTCGCCGCCTCGGCGGCGTGCAGGTCCATGCCGGCGCTGGCCAGGGTCTGGTAGCGGGGCAGGGGCAGGTCCCGGGCGGTCTCCAACCGGCGCACCCGTACGGCCACGGTGTCCATGATTTCCCCTGTTCAATGGGTTCGAGGCGCCAACCACAGCACGCTGTTTTCGGAAACCTTGCCGGGCGGCCCCCGATCGCCGCGCGGGGTCGCCCGGCTGGTGCGCCCGATCGAACGGTTCGCCGGGGAGGGCACCCGGCCTCAGATAGACCGGTCCAGCAGGGCCTGGATCCGGTTCCACCCGATCACGCGCCCCCTGGCGCGGGGCTGGTCGTCCTCTCCGCCGTAAACGACCCACCCCCGCTCGGGATCGGCCCCGCTCAACCGGTTCCAGAAGTCGAGTCCCTTGAAGTAATCCGGGACCACCGTTGCGCCGGCCTTGATCTCCACCGGGACGGGGAGGTCGCCCCTCCCCACCAGCACGTCCACCTCGTGCCCCATGTGGTCGCGCCAGAAGTGCAGGCGCGGGGGCAGCCCCCGGTTCAGCCTGGCCTTGAGCAGTTCGGAGACCACCCAGGTCTCGAACACGGCTCCGCGTGCAGCGTGGGTGGCCAACGCCCGAGGACTGTCGATCTCGAGGAGGTATGTCAACAGGCCCGGATCAACGAAGTAGAGCTTGGGCGTCTTCACCAAACGTTTGCGGAAGTTGAGGTGGTGAGGGGGCACCCGGTACACCACGTACAGGGTTTCCAGGACCGACAGCCACGAGCGCGCGGTATTGTGGGTCACGCCGCAGTCGTTGCCAAGGGCCGAGAGGTTCAGTAACTGCCCCGAACGCCCGGCGCACAGGCGCAGAAACAGTTGGAAGCGCTCCAGGTCGTTGACGTTGAGGATGCGCCGAACGTCGCGTTCCACGAACGTGGCCACATAGCCGGCGTACCAACGCGCGGCTTCCAGGCCCCGGTCGTAGATGGGAGGGTACAGGCCCCGGTGTAGCAGGTCGTCCAGGGATGTCGGCGCGGCGCCGGCCCGCTGCAGTTCCCCCAGGGAGAACGGGAGCAGGGTCAGCAGCCCGACCCGTCCGGCCAGGGTCTGGCCGATGGAGTCGAGGAGCAGTAGGTTGCTCGACCCGGCCAGGATGAACCGACCCGGAGCCGGTTCGTCGTCGATCATGCCTTGTAGGTAGGAGAGCAGTTCCGGAACCTGCTGTACCTCGTCGAACACTGCCCCCGCCTCGTGGAGAGCCAGGAACCGACGCGGGTCACTGCGCGCAAACGCCCGTGTGTCCGGGTCCTCCAGGGTTATGTAGGTGTGGTCGGGAAACTGGGATCGCACCAGCGTGGTCTTGCCCGACTGCCTGGGCCCGGTCACCGCCACCACGGGGTACTGGCGGCTCACGGCCTCGAGGGTTCCGGAAAGGGCTCGGGGGATCATGGGAAGAAATTCCTGTACGACGGGTACAAAGGGTCCCTCCGGGGGCTCCTGGTACGGCTCCCAGAGTACCACGCTTCATACAAATTGTAATTGGCATTTACAATTTGTATGATTCCCCGGCCCCGCTGCTCGCGCCGGGCCTGGTGCTCAAAGAAAACGCGCCGGCCCCGGGCGGGGTCGGCGCGTGGAAGACGTCTGGATCCGGCTCAGGACCGGCGCCGGTCTCCCCGGTCGTTGCGGTCGCGCCGGGGCGGCCGGGCATCCCGGCGTTCGCTGGGGTCCTCGTCGTACACGGCTGCGCGGCGGGACAGCTTGATCCGGCCGCCCTGGTCGATCGCGATCACCTTGACCGGCACCGTGTCGCCCTCCTTCATGAACTCGGACACGCTGGTGACCTTGCCCTTCTCGATCTCGCTGATGTGGAGCAGGCCGTCGGTGCCCGGGAAGATCTCGACGAACGCGCCGTAGTCCATGACCCGCCGGACCGTGCCCTCGTACACCTTGCCGACCTCGGCCTCCTGGGTCAGGTCCTGGATCATCTTGATCGCCTTCTTGCAGTCGTCCCCGCTGGTGCTGGCGATGTGGATCGACCCGTCGTCCTCGATGTCGATCGAGGTGTTGGTGGCCGCGATGATGCTGCGGATCACCTTGCCGCCGGGGCCGATCACGTCTTTGATCTTCTCCGGGTTCACGTGGATCACCGTGATCCGGGGTGCCAGGGGCGAGATGTCTGCCCGCGCCGCTGCGATCGCCGCGTCCATCCGGTCCAGGATGTGGAGCCGGCCCCGGCGGGCCTGCTCGAGCGCCTGGCGCATGATGTCGGAGGTGATGCCCTGGACCTTGATGTCCATCTGGAGGGCGGTGATGCCGTCCCGGGTGCCCGCCACCTTGAAGTCCATGTCCCCCAGGTGGTCCTCGTCGCCCAGGATGTCGCTCAGGACCGCGTACTTGTCGCCCTCGATGATCAGGCCCATGGCGATGCCCGCCACCGCGGCCGACACGGGTACCCCCGCGTCCATCAGGCTCAGGCTCCCCCCGCACACCGACGCCATCGAGGACGAGCCGTTGCTCTCGAGGACCTCGCTCACGAGGCGGATCGTGTACGGGAACTTCTCGTGGTCGGGCAGCACCGGCTGGAGGGCCCGTTCGGCCAGGGCGCCGTCGCCGATCTCCCGGCGGCTCGCGCCCCGGAGGAACCGGGCCTCTCCCACCGAGTAGGGCGGGAAGTTGTAGTGGAGCATGAACTTCTTGTAGTACGAGCCCTCGATCGCGTCGATCAGCTGTTCGTCGCTCGACGTGCCCAGGGTCGGTACCACCAGGGCCTGGGTCTCGCCCCGGGTGAACAGGGCCGAGCCGTGGGCCCGGGGCAGCACGCCCACCTGGCAGTCGATGGGGCGGATGTCCTCGAGGCCGCGGCCGTCGATGCGCACCGCGTCCTCCAGGATCATGCGCCGCACGT
The DNA here is from genome assembly GCA_024277875.1 of Deferrisomatales bacterium. Classification (GTDB taxonomy): domain Bacteria; phylum Desulfobacterota; class Deferrisomatia; order Deferrisomatales; family Deferrisomataceae; genus JAJRUI01. The sequence goes on along the minus strand of JAJRUI010000026.1, from coordinate 17,748 downwards.
ACTGCTTGGCCTGGCGGTCGAACGCGGCCAGGTACTCCTTGGCGCGCAGGCGCTCGTCGTCGCCCAGCCCGTCCAGAAGGGCGGCCTTGGCGTCCCGGACGGCCTGCTGGCGCGCCTTCTTGCCCTTCTCCCGGTAGGCGGCGGCCCCTTCCCGGGCGAAGAACTCGGCCACGTGGGCCTCGACGTCCGGGTCGGGTTCCACCGACGGGACCTCGCGCTTGGGCTTGCCCGCCTTTTCGACGAGCGCGTCCTGCAGTTCGGTCTGGCGCTTGATCTCGGCGTGGCCGAACGCGATGGCCCCGAGCATCTCGTCCTCGGACAGCATCTCGGAACCGCTCTCGACCATGGTGACCGCGTCCCGGGTGCCGGCGATGATCAGGTTCAGCCGGCTGTCCTCCAACTGCTGGAGGGTGGGGTTCACCACGTACGCGCCGTCGATGTAGCCCACCCGCACGCACCCGATCGGGCCGGCGAACGGGATGTCCGAGATGGACAGGGCGGCCGAGGCGCCCACCATCGCGATCACGTCGGGCTGGTTGTCGCAGTCGTGGGACAGCACCGTGGCGATGACCTGCGTCTCGCAGTTGAACCCCTTGGGGAACAGGGGCCGGATCGGCCGGTCGATCAGGCGGGAAGTGAGGGTGTCCGAGTCGGGCGGACGGCCCTCGCGCTTGAAGAACCCGCCGGGGATCTTGCCCGCAGCGAACGTCTTGGTCTGGAAGTTCACGGTGAGGGGGAAGAAGTCGATCCCCTCCCGCGGTTCGGGGTTGGCCACGGCCGTCACCAGCACCGCGGTCTCGCCGTAGGTGACCAGCACGGCCCCGTGGGCCTGCCGGGCCATCCGGCCGGTCTCGAGGACGAGTTTCTTGCCGCCCAGGTCCATCTCCATCACGGTCGTGTTGAACAAATCGTACTCTCCCTTCTCGGGGTCGGGGTGGGGCGCGACCGGCCTACTTGCGGATGCCCAGACGCTGGATCAGGGCGCGGTACCGTTCCACGTCCTTCTTCTTCAGATAGTCGAGCAGGCGCCGTCGCTGGCCCACCAGCTTCAGCAGCCCCCGCCGGGAGGCGTGGTCCTTCTTGTGAACCTTGAAGTGGTCGGTCAGGTAGCTGATCCGCTCGCTGAGCAGGGCCACCTGGACCTCCGGGGAGCCCGTGTCCCCGTCGTGCAGCTTGAACTGCTCGATCACTTCCTGCTTCTTCTCGGGGGTCATCACCATCGGTATATCCTCCTGGTCTGTCCGTTTTTGCAGCGCGATCGGTTGCTCTGACGGTATTCCGGGGCCGGCCGCGCCGGCAGGCCCCTGACAAGACTGCCATTTCTAGCACAGGTTTCCAAAAGGGGTAAAGCACGCGCCCCGGTGGGCCGACCCTCCGGGCGCGGTTGCGTTAGCGCGCGAACACCTTGGCCGGCCTCAGCAGCGGTCCGTCCGCCCGGGCCACGGCCACGAGATCGCCGTCCGGGCCGAACACGGCCGCGGGTCCTCCCCCGGGGGGGGCGTCTTGCGCCACCGGCCGGCCGTCGGCCAGGAGCGCCCGCTCCCGGTCGTCCACCGACACCCGGGGCAGGTCGTCCACCATCCGGGACGCCGGGAGCACCCGGTCCCACGCGTCAGGCCCGCGGGCCTCGACCTCGGCCAGGGGCGCGGCCTCCTCCAGCCGGAACGGCCCGGAGCGGGTCCGGACCAGCCCCCAGAGGGTCGCGCCGGTGCCCAGCGCCTCGCCCAGGTCCCGGGCCAGGGACCGGACGTAGGTGCCCTTCGAGCACACGACGTCCAGCACTAGGTCGGGACCGTCCCGTTCCACCAGTGCCAGCCGGTGGACCGTCACGGGCCGGGGTTCGGGCCGGACGTCCTCGCCCCGCCGGGCCCGGCGGTACAGCCGTTCGCCCCCCTGTTTGACCGCCGAGAACACCGGGGGCACCTGGAGCTGGGACCCCCGGAGTCCGGCCAGGGCCGCCTCGATCGCGTCGTCGGCCAGGGGCGGCACGGGCCGCTCCTCCAGCAGCCGGCCTTCCCGGTCCAGGGTGTCCGTTACCCGGCCCAGACGGACCCGTGCCCTGTACGCCTTGTCGTGGCCGGCCAGGTACTCCAGGAGCCGGGTGGCCTTTCCGAGCCCCACCAGCAACACGCCCGAGGCCGCCGGGTCCAGGGTGCCGGCGTGGCCGGCACGGTTCGCGTCCAGGGCCCGCTGGGCCCGCCGCGCCGCCGCGTGGGACGACAGTCCCACGGGCTTGTCCAGGACCAGCAGGCCCCAGCCCGGGCGGCCCACCGGCTCAGCCCGCGAGCCGCTTGCGAAGCCGCTGCTCGTCCAGGGCGGTCTCCACCCGGTCGAACAGGCGCCGCCGGATCTGGGCCGGGGTCCCGTCCACGGTGGCGCCGGCCGCGTTCCGATGGCCGCCGCCGCCCAGTTCCCGGGCGATCTCGCTGACATCCACCCGGCCCTTGGACCGGAGGGCCACCCGGTACCGGCCGTCGGCCTCCTCGCGCAGCAGGAGTCCCACCTCGACACCGCAGATCGACCGGGGGTAGTTGACGAACCCGTCCACGTCCTCGACCCCGGTGTGGGTGGCCCGGAGCATCTCCCGGGTGACGGTGACGCACGCGGCCTTGTCCCGGGGGGACAGGGTCAGGGTCTCCAGCACCCGGCTGAGCAGGTGGAGCCGGCCCACCGGCTGCTGGTCGTACACCATGTGGGACACCCACGCCGGGTCCACCCCCTTGGACACCATGCGCGACGCGATCTCCAACGCCCGGGCGCTGGTGTTGGAGAATCGGAAACTGCCGGTGTCGGTCAGGATCGCGGTGTAGATGCCGGTGGCCGCGCTGTAGCCCAGGGGGGCCGGCATCGCCCGGAGCACCTCGTACACCAGTTCGGCCGTGGCGCACGCGGCCGGGTCCACCAGGTTCACCGTGCCGAACTCGGGGTTGCCCGGGTGGTGGTCGATGTTGACCACCACCCGACCGGGCTGGTCCAGGGGCAGGTCGAGGCCGGTGCGCTCGGGCCCGCCGCAGTCCAGGACGACCACTGTGTCGTACGCGCCAGGGTCGTCGGGCACCAGGTGCACCCGCTCTGCCAGGGGCAGCCAGGTGAGGTTCATCGGCACCCCGTCGACGTTGACGATATCGCACCCCTTGCCCAGGGCGGTCAGCACCGAGGCCAGCGCCAGGGAAGAGCCGATCGCGTCCCCGTCCGGGCTCTGGTGGGAGACCACGAGAAACCGCCGGCCCGCGTCCAGGGCCTTTCGCACGTCAGCGATCCGGAGTTTCCGGCTCATCTCTTCCCATGCTCTCGATCACCGCCTCGATCCGCAGGCCGCGTTCGAGGGAGTTGTCGTACACGAACCGCAACTCGGGCACGACCTTCAGGTGGAGCCGGCGGCCCACCTCGCGCCGGATGTACGCGCTGGCACTGGCGAGTCCGCGGTCGGTCTCCCGGCGCTGGTCGGTCTCGCCGAGCACGCTGTAGAACACCCGGGCCACCCGCAGGTCCGGCGACATCTCCACGTCGGTGACGGTGACGAACCCCACCCGGGGGTCCTTGACCTCCCGCTGGAGGATCCCGGCCACTTCGTGGCGCACCAGGTCGGCGACGCGCTGGGGTCTTCGTCCTTCCACGGGTACCGTTTCCTCGCCGCGGCCGCCGGGGCCGCTCACAGGTGGATCACCTCCCGGTCCGACGCGATCACCTCGGCCAGGTGGAGCCCCACCACGAACGCTTCCACCTTGTGGAGCACGGACTCGGCCACCCGGGCGTCGGCCGACACCACGGCGAACCCGAGGCCGGCGCGCTGGTGCAGGTCCTGGTGGTCGACCTCGGCCGCGCTCACCGGAAACCGGTTCCGGACCCGGTCGAGCACCCGGCGCACCACGCTGCGCTTCTCCTTGAGGCTGTGGCACCCGGGCAGGTACAGCTCGAGCGAGGCCACGCCCACGACCACGGTTGCGCTCCCAGCCTCAGTCCAGGGTCCGGGCGACCTCCTCGACGGTGTAGAACTCGAGGACGTCCCCTTCCTTCACGTCGTTGTAGTTGGCGATGGACAGGCCGCACTCGAAGCCCTCCCGGACTTCCTTGGCGTCGTCCTTGAATCGCTTGAGGCTGGCCAACTCGCCGTCGTATACGACCACGCTGTCCCGGAGCAGCCGTACCCGGGCCGACCGTTGCACCACGCCCTCGGTGACCACGCACCCGGCCACCGTGCCCACCTTGGGCACCCGGAACGTCTGGCGGACCTCGGCGCGCCCCAGCACCCGCTCCTCCTCGGTGGGGGCCAGGAGCCCCTCCAGCGCCTTTTTCACGTCGTCGATGGCGTCGTAGATCACGCTGTACAGCCGCAGGTCCACGCCCAGCTGCGACGCGAGGGAGGCCGCCTTGGACTCTGGCCGCACATTGAACCCGATGATGATCGCCTGGGAGGCGCCAGCCAGGTTCACGTCGTTCTCGGTGATGCCGCCGACCGAGCAGTGGATCACCTTGACCCGCACCTCGTCGTTGCTGAGCTTCTCCAGCGCCTGGGTGAGGGCCTCCCCGGAGCCGTGCACGTCGGTCTTGATGATGATCGGCAGGTCCTGGATCTCGCCCTCGGCGATCCGCTCGTGCAGGTCCGCCAGGCTGACCCGCTGGGCCTTGCCCATCTCCTCGGAGCGCATTTTGTCGTGGCGCTGGGACGCCACCTGCTTGGCCACCCGCTCGTTCTCCACCACGGTGAACGGTTCGCCGGCAGTGGGGACCCCGCCGAGGCCGAGGACCTCCACGGGCGTGCTGGGCCCGGCCTGCTTGATCCGCCGGCCCTGATCGTTGATCAACGCCCGGACGCGGCCGTAGTGGGGGCCGGCCAGGACCACGTCGCCCACCTTGAGGGTTCCCTCCTGGACGAGCATGGTGGCCACCGGCCCCCGGCCCCGGTCCACCCGGGCCTCGATCACCGTGCCCCGGGCCAGCTTGGACGGGTTGGCCTTGAGTTCCATCATCTCGGCCTGGAGCGCGATCAGTTCGAGGAGTTCCTCGATGCCGGTGCGCTTCTTGGCCGACACGGGCACGCAGATCACGTCCCCGCCCCAGTCCTCGGGCACCAGTTCGTGCTCGGTGAGGCCCCGCTTGACCTGGTCCGGGTCGGCGTCGGGCCGGTCCATCTTGTTGATCGCCACGATGATCGGCACCCCGGCCGCCTTGGAGTGGTCGATCGCCTCCGCGGTCTGGGGCATGATGCCGTCGTCGGCGGCCACCACCAGGACGGTGATGTCGGTGAGCTGGGCGCCCCGGGCGCGCAGGGCCGTGAACGCCTCGTGGCCCGGGGTGTCCAGGAACACCAGCTTGCCCCGGGAGGTCTCGACCTCGTAGGCGCCGATGTGCTGGGTGATGCCGCCGGCCTCGCCCTCGGCCACCCGGGTCTGGCGGATCGCGTCGAGCAGGGACGTCTTGCCGTGGTCCACGTGACCCATCACGGTGACCACCGGGGGGCGGTCCACCAGGTCCTCGGGCTTGTCCTCCTCCCGGGCCAGGATCTCCTCCTCGCCCACGGCGATGTTCTCCACCTCGTACCCGAACTCGGCCGCCACCAGGGCCGCGGTGTCCGCGTCGATCGTCTGGTTGATCGTGGCGAGGACCCCGAGGGCCATGAGTTGCTTGATCAGTTCGGTGGCCTTGACCCCCATGCGCTGGGACAGGTCCGACACCGAGACCACCTCGCTCACCCGGATCTTGCGCTTGCTGGCCTTGGGCACGGTGATCTGGGTCTTCTGGCCGCCGCCGGGCTTTGCCCGCCTGCGGGCCTCCCGGGCGTCCTCCCGGCGGCCCCGCTTCTTCTTGCCGCGCTTGGCCTGGCGGCGCGCCTCGCGCTCCTCCTTGCTCATGTGGTAGCCGGGGGTCGGCGCGGGGGGTTCCTCGGGAAGGTGGTGGATGAACCGGACCACCTTGAGCTTGAACGCCTCCTTGCCGTCTTCGGTCTCGGCCGTGTCCCCGGCAGCCGGCTCCGCCTCCTGGGCTGGCTCGGTGGCCGGCGCAGGGGGCTCCTCGGCCGGGGGGACTTCCCCTGCGACCTCGGCGACCTCGGCCTCCGGCTCTCCGGCGGTCTCCTGCCCGACCTCTGCTTCGGGCGGCACCTCGCCGGCAGACGGCTCGGCAGGCGGCGCGCCCGGCCCCGCCTCTTCCGGCTTCGGCCCGGCGTGCGCCGCGGTCTCCACGGCCCTTTCTCCTTCGTCCTCGGCCGCCTTCTTGCGCCGGCGCCGGACCACCCGTTTGGGCGCGGCCGGTGCGGCGTCCCCGGCCCCATCCCCGGCCTTGCCCGCGCCGAGTTTCTCGAGGGCCCGGTTCAGGTCCCCTTCGTCCACGGGGCTCAGGTGGCTGCGGACCTTGACCCCCAGTTCCGTGAGCGCCGCCAGCAGGTCCTGGACGTCGTGGCCGTGCTGCTTGGCCGCCTCAAATACTCGGATCTTCGCCATGGGCTTCTTCCTGGTCGGGAGGCTTCTGGCAAGCGGACCGCGTGCGGTCAGCTCGCGGGTTCCTCCTCCGGGTCGGTCGGGGGGGCCGGGTCGGACGCGGGGGCCGGAGCGCCCCCGGACGTCTCGGCCGCTTCATCTTCGCCGGCCGGCGTTTCCGGTTCGGTGGTCGGTTCCTCGGCCGCCTCGGGTTCGGCCTCTCCGCCCGTGGCCGCGATCACGTCGGCCTCGAACGCGTCTCGGGCCGCGGTCTTGAGAGCGGCCGCCTCTTCCTCGGGGAGCTCCAGGGCTTCGACGAGCGCTGCCGCGTCCGCGTTGGCCAGGGTCTCCAGGGAGTGGATGTCGGCGGTGGCCAGGCGGGCCACCTTGAGGGGGTCCATGCCGGGCAGGCGCAGGAGCTTGGAGCGCTCCTCCTCGCGGCGGCGGCTCTCCTCCTCGCTGATGATGTCTAGCTTCCAGCCCATCAGCCGAGCGGCCAGCTTCACGTTCTGCCCCCGGCGGCCGATGGCGAGGCTGAGTTGCTCCTCGGGCACGATCACGGTCATGGTGTGGCGCTCCTCGTCCATCAGCACCCGGTTGATCTGGGCCGGGGACAGGGCGTTGGCCGCGTAGATGGCCGGATCGTCGTTCCACACCACGATGTCGATGCGCTCGCCCTTGAGTTCCTGGACCACGCTACGCACCCGGCTGCCCCGCATGCCCACGCACGCGCCCACCGGGTCCACGTCGGGGTCGTGGGAGACCACGGCGATCTTGGCCCGCTCCCCGGGCTCCCGGGCGCACGCCCGGATCTCGATCACGTTCTCCCGGATCTCGGGAACCTCGATCTCGAACAGTTTGCGCACCAGGTCGGGGTGGGTCCGGGACAGGATCAACTGGGGGCCGCGGGTCTCCTTCTGGACCTTGAGGAGCAGGGCCCGGATCCGGTCGCCCTGGCGGTAGTTCTCACTACGGATCTGTTCGTTCAGGGGCAGCACCGCGTCGGTGCGGCCCAGGTTGACCACCAGGTCGCCCCGCTCCATGCGCTGGACGATCCCGTTGATGATCTCGCCCCTGCGGTCGATGAACTCGCTGTAGATGATGTCCCGTTCAGCCTCCCGGACCTTCTGGATGATCACCTGTTTGGCCACCTGGGCCGTGATCCGGCTCATCTCGCCCAGTTCGATCGGCATGCCCAACTCGTCGCCGATCTCGCAGTCCGGGTCGTACTTCTCCCGGGCCTCGTCCAGGGTGATCTGGGTGTAGGAGTCCTCGACCTCCTCCACCACGGTCATGTACTCGAAGATCTGGATCTGGCCGGTCTCGTCGTCGAACTGGGCCTCCAGGTTGCGGTTGTCCAGCTTCTTTCGGGCCGCGGTGGCCATGGCCTGTTCCAGGGCGTCCACCAGGATCTCCCGGTCGATGCCCTTTTCGCGAACCACCTGTTCGATCACACGGTTGAGGTCTTTCATCGCGTTCACCGTTGCCCGGCGTCTCCCCCCGGGGGTGTTCCGAGCTGTGCGGGCTGCCACAGGGCAGTCTGGTTAAAAACGGATTTCCGGGTCCAGGTTCGCCTCCTGGATCCCGTCCGGATCCAGGCTCGTGCGCGTCCCGGTCCGGGCGTCTTCCACCACCACCCGGCCGGCCTCGTCCAGGCCGCGGCAGATCCCGCGGAAGGTGCGCCGGCCGTCCACCGGATCCCGGGTGCGCACCCGCACCCGCTCGCCCTGGAACCGCTCGAAATCCCCGGGCCGCTTCAGGGGCCTCCGGATCCCCGGAGACGACACCTCCAGCACGTACGCGCCCCGGATCGGGTCGGCCACCTCCAGGTGGGGGGCCACCTCCCGGCTCACCGACGCGCACTCGTCCAGGGTGATGCCCCCGGGCCGGTCCACCAGCAGGCGCAGGACCAACCGGCCCCGGTCGGTCCGGAGCTGCAGGTCCACCAACTCGTACCCCCGATCTTCGACGATCGGCCGGACGAGGGTTTCGATGGTTTCGATCGTGGAAGAAGTCGCCATCGGTAAAACGAAAAAAGTGGGCTTGGTGCCCACTTCGCTGAGGATCCGGCGAAGGGCGGACTATACCAGCCAAGGGCCCGGGATGTAAAGGGGAAAAGGGGACGGGATCCGCCGGTCGTCCGGGGTCGGGCCGGTCGTGGCGGTTTTTCCACCGCTTCCCGCCGGGGCGTGGCGAAGGCGCCACTGGGGACGGGCCGGGCGCCTGCGCCGGAGCGCCGAAAACACCCCGTGGCAGCGCACTTTTCTCGGGATGTCGGCCCGTTTTGAGGTGGCCTGGCACGGGCCTTGCTTTGAAGGCCGCGATCGTTTTGCACCCACGGGCGGGCCCGGCCCGCCGTTCGTTTGGAGATTCTCCCATGGCAAAGCAGCGCACCCTGCGAAAGACCGTGAAGCTGGAAGGGGTCGGCCTTCACACCGGCCGTACGATCCGGCTCCGGCTCCGGCCGGCCCGACCGGGCACGGGCATCCGGTTCCGGCGTGTTGACCTCGATCCCGTGGTCGAGATCCCGGCGCTCAGCCGGTTCGTGGTGGACACCCGCCTGGCCACCGTGCTCGGCCGGGACGGGGTCGAGATCTCCACGGTGGAACACTGCCTGGCCGCCCTGGCCGGACTGGGCGTGGACAACGCGCTCGTGGACGTGGACGGCCCCGAGGCGCCCATCCTGGACGGCAGCGCCCGCCCGTTCGCCGCGGCGATCGGACGGGCCGGGCTTGCGGTGCAGGCCGCCCCCCGGCGGGTGCTGCGGGTGCGCAAGCCGATCCGGGTGCGGGACGGGGACAGGTACGTGATCCTCCGGCCGGGCCAGGGGCTCGTGCTGAGCTACTCGATCGACTTCGACGGCCGGTTCCCCGGCGACCAGCACTACGTGCTCCAGGTGACCCCGGAGGCGTTCCGCCGCGAACTGGCCCCGGCCCGCACGTTCGGGTTCCTCCACGAGGTGGAGTACCTGCGGTCGGTGGGCAAGGCTCGGGGCGGTTCCCTGGAGAACGCGGTGGTGCTCGACGGCGACCGGGTGCTCAACCCCGAGGGGTTGCGGATGCCCGACGAGTTCGTGCGCCACAAGATGCTCGACGCCGTGGGGGACCTGCTCTTGGCCGGCGCCCCGATCGAGGGGCACCTGGTCGTGCACAAGGGCGGCCACGCCCTGCACGACACCCTGGTCAAGGCCCTCCTGTCCCGCCCCGACGCGTACGAGGTGGTGGAGGCCGAGCCGGTCCGTCCCGCACTGCGGCCCCGCCCCCGTCCGGTGGCCGTACCCCTGGCTGCCCACGCCTGACCCCGGAGGCCGCGGGAAAAAGTTGGAACGGGTTTTCCACAACCTGTTAGAATGCGCCCCTCGCCGGGGCGGGGTCGTCCCGCTCCGGTTTTTTCATGGCGGGAACCCATGGACCCCCGGCGCATCCTTTTCTTCCTGCTCCTCGTCCTGCTGTCCACGGCCGGTCCGACGTGCTCCCCAGCGGTTGCCGAAGCCGCAAAGCCCTACATCGACGCGGTGTCGATCGGCGTGGGGGAGCGCCAGGACCTGGTGGTGGGCTTTCGTGTGGCCCGCACCCGGGACTCCCGGGTCGCCGAGGCCGTGGAGAGCGGGCTGCCCGTGCGGTTCACGTTCCGGGTCGTCCTGGCCCGCCCCCGCCGCCTCCTGCCCGATCTCACCCTGGCCGACGTGGCGTTCGACCGGGTCCTCGAGAAGGACAACCTGAAGGACCGGTTCCGGATCACGTTCGAGGACGGCTCCACCGCGACCGACCTGCCCGATCTCGAGACCGCCCTGGACCGGATGAGCGCGGTGGACCGGGTCAGCCTGCTGCCCGTGGAGGCGGTGGACCGGTCCGGCCCCGTGTTCCTCAAGATCAAGGCCCGGCTCCAGGAGTTCAAGCTCCCGTTCCGGCTCCACTACGTGCTCGCGTTCGTGTCGGCGTGGGACGTGGCCACCGACTGGTACGTGGTGGCGCTCCCCTCCCACCTGTCCAGAACCAAACGGCCATGAGTCCGCGGCAAGCCAGCACCCGGAAGACCGCCTGGGTCCTGGCCCTGCTCCTCGCCCTGCTCGGGCTGTGGGCGGTCCTCACCTGGTTCCAGTGGCGGTGGTTCGGCGCCCCGCTCCGGGGCGGCGTGCGCGACACCGTCACCGTGTTCGGGCTGGTCAACCTGAACATCCTGCTTCTCCTGCTGCTGCTGTACCTGTCCCTGCGGCACCTGACCAAACTCGTGTTCGAACGGCGCCGGGGGGTGCTGGGCGCCCGGCTCAAGACCCGGCTGGTGCTGGCTTTCCTGGCCCTGACCGTGATCCCCACGGCCCTGCTGTTCCTGACCAGCGCCGGGTTCCTGGCACGCAGTATCGACACCTGGTTCAGCGGGCGGGTGGGCAGCGCCCTGGGCGAGGCGATGGAGGAGGCCCGCGCCTACTACCGGGCCGAGGAGCAGCGGGTGCTCCACCACGCCCGCAGGATCGCGGAGCAGATGGCCCGGGCGGGGGGGGCGGACCCGGCCGCAGTGGACCCGCCCCTGGAGGCACGCGCCCGGGCCTCACTGCTCGCTGCGGTGGCCGTGTTCGGAGCGGACGGCAGCCGGGCGGCGTTCGTCACGGCGCCCGGCCGTGTCGCGCCCGAACCTCCGGCGGCGGACGACCCCAGGGTGGTGCGGGCCCTGGCCGGAGAGGCGACGGCCGGCCTGGTCCAGCGGGGAGACGCGGACTTCGTGAGGGGGGCGGCCCCGATCCGGGCGGGGCCGGACGGGCCCGTGCTCGGAGCGGTGCTGGTGGACGTGCACCTGCCCGGCCGGACCGTGGAACGGTTCGAAAAGATCACGGCCGGGTTCGAGGAGTACCAGCAGCTCCAGGTGCTCAAGATGCCGATCAAGGCCAGCTACATCCTGCCGCTGCTGCTGGTGGCCCTGCTGATCGTGTTCGCGGCGATCTGGTTCGGGTTCTACATGGCCCGGGGCATCACCGGCCCGATCCAGAAGCTGGCCGAGGCCACCCAGCGGGTGGCGGGCGGGGACTTGGACTTCCAGCTGGACGTGCCGAGCCGGGACGAGGTGGGAACCCTGGTGGACTCGTTCAACCGGATGACCCGGGACCTCAAGGCCAGCAAGGCCGAGGTGGAGGCGGCCCAGGCCACCCTCCGGCGGACCAACGAGGAGCTGGACCGGCGCAGGCGGTACATGGAGACGGTGCTCGGCCGCATCGCCGCCGGGGTGGCGGGAACCGACCCCGCGGGGAACATCACGACCATGAACCCGTCGGCCCGGGAGATCCTGGGGGTCGAGGGGGATCCGGTGGGCAGGCCGTACCGCGACGTGCTCCCGGCCGGGGTGGGGGAGGTGGTCGCCGACCTGCTTCGGGACCTCACCCGGTCCGGGCAGGACGCGATCCAGCGCCAGGTTGTGGTCGACGCGGGGCGGGGTCGGCGCTCGGTCATGGTGCACCTGACCACCCTGAGGGACGAGGCCGGCGTGGTGCTGGGTACGGTGGCCGTGTTCGACGATCTGACCGAGCTGGTCCGGGCCCAGCGGGCACAGGCGTGGCAGGAGGTGGCCCGCCGGATCGCCCACGAGATCAAGAACCCGTTGACGCCGATCCAGCTGTCGGCCCAGCGGGTGCGGCGGCGGTACGCGGACCTGCTGGAGCGGGCCGACGGCGAGGTGCTCGACGACGCCACCCGGACGATCGTGAGCCAGGTCGAGGGCCTGAAACACCTGGTGAACGAGTTCAGCCGGTTTGCCAAGATGCCCGAGTCCCGCCCCATCCCCGGCGATCTGAACCACCTGGTGGAAGAGGTGGTCGCCCTGTACCGCCCCGCCCACGGCGCCGTGCGGTTCGTGGTCCAGCTGGACGCGGTGATGCCCACGGTGGAGTTCGACCCCGAGCAGCTCCGGAGGGTGTGCGTTAACCTGCTGGACAACGCGGTGGCAGCGGTGTCCGGGGCGGAGCACGCCCTGGTGGAGGTGCTCACCGAGTACGACCCCGACAGCCAGGCCGCCCGTCTGGTGGTGGCCGACAACGGCCCCGGGCTGTCCCCCGAAGCCCGGGAACGGCTGTTCGAACCGTACTTCTCGACCAAGAAGGGGGGCACCGGCCTGGGGCTCGCCATCGTCAAGAGCGTGGTCGCGGACCACCGTGGGTTCGTACGGGCCGTGGACAACCAGCCCCAGGGCACCCGGTTCGTGATCGAACTGCCCGTTTCCGGAGCGAGTCTGTCATGAAGCGACGCATCCTGGTGGTGGACGACGAAGAGGCGATCCTCCACAGCCTTTCCGGCGTCCTGGAGGACGAGGGGTACGAGGTGGCCACCGCGTCGAGCGGCGAACAGGCCCTGGAGCGGATGGAGGCCGACGACCCGGACCTGGTGCTCCTGGACGTGTGGCTGCCCGGCAAGGACGGGCTGGAAACCCTGGCCGCCCTGCGGGAGCGGTACGCGGACCTGCCGGTCCTGATGATGTCCGGCCACGGCACGATCGAGACCGCGGTCAAGGCGACCAAGCTCGGCGCGTTCGACTTCATCGAGAAGCCCCTGAACCTGGACAAGGTGCTCCTGGCCATCGAAAACGCCTTGCGGACGAGCCGGCTGGCCCAGGAGAACCGGTACCTGCGCGAGCACGCCCAGCGCCCGTACACCATGGAGGGCGGCAGTCTGGCCCTCACCGAACTGAGGGAGCAGATCCGGGTGGTGGGGCCGACACGGGCGTCGGTGCTGATCACCGGCGAGAACGGCAGCGGCAAGGAACTGGTGGCCCGGGCGATCCACGCGGCCAGCCGCCGGGCCGACGGCCCGTTCGTGGAGGTGAACTGCGCGGCGATCCCCGAGGAGCTGATCGAGAGCGAGCTGTTCGGTCACGAGAAGGGGGCGTTCACCGGCGCGGCCCGGCGGCGGCGGGGCAAGTTCGACCTGGCGGACGGCGGCACCCTGTTCCTGGACGAGATCGGGGACATGACCCTGAAGACCCAGGCCAAGATCCTCCGGGTGCTCCAGGAGATGCGGTTCGAGCGGGTCGGGGGTTCGCGCACCCACGAGGTGGACGTCCGGGTGATCGCGGCCACCAACAAGGACCTGGAGGCGGAGATCCAGGCGGGACGGTTCCGGGAGGACCTGTACTACCGGCTCAACGTGGTGCCGGTGCACGTGCCGCCCCTGCGGGAACGGGCCGAGGACATCCCGGCGCTGTTCGAGCACTTCATCGCGCTGTACTGCGCCGAGGAGAAACGCGAGCCGGTCGCGGTGGCCCCCGAGGTGACCGCGCTCCTGATGCGTTACGGGTGGCCGGGCAACGTGCGGGAACTCAAGAACGTGGCCGAGCGGATGGTGATCCTGTGCCGTTCCGACACGCTCACCGCGGTGGACGTGCCCCCCGCGATCCTCCGGGAGGTGGATCCCGGACCGGCCCCCACCGGGGACGGCCCGGCCGGGGCCGACCTGCGGGACGCCCGCCGGGCGTTCGAGCGCCAGTTCATCCGCCAGCACCTGGCCGCGTGCGGGGGCAACGTGGCCCAGACCGCCGAGCGGATCGGACTGGACAAATCCAGCCTGTACAAGAAAATGAAGGAGCTGGAGATCGAGCCGTCCGGGTAGGCCGGCGGCGCCCGGCGCGGCTGTGCCCTTTTTCCGTTGGGGTTCGCCGGGGGCTGCTGTCTACTCCTTCGGCAGCCGGGCCACCGGGGTCTCGCCCCCGCGCACCCGGTCGCCGGGGACGACCAGGACGTCCACGGCTTCGGGGACCACCAGCTCGGTGCACGACCCGAGCTTGATCAGGCCGAACCGCTGGCCCCGGCGCAGGCGGTCCCCCGGGGCCACCCGGCACACGATCCGGCGGGCGAGCATGCCGGTGATCTGGTGCACGACGACCCGGATCCCCTGGCCTTCCAGGCCCAGGGTGTTGCGCTCGTTGAGTTCGGACGCGTGGGGCCGGAACGCGGGCAGCATGCGGCCCGCCCGGTACTCCTGGGTGCGCACCTCACCGGTCAGGGGCGAACGGTTGATGTGGACGTCGAACACGCTGAGGAAGATCGCGATCTTCACGGCCGGGCCGCCCACGAACGGGTCGTCCCCCACCGGCTCGACCCGCAGCACCCGGCCGTCGGCCGGGGCCACCAGGAGGGAACGGTCGGGGGGCGGGGTCCGGTGGGGGTCCCGGAAAAAGAACGCGATGAACCCGCCGCAGGCCAGGGTGATCCACACCAGCCCGCCCCAGCCGAACAGGGCGAACAGGGCGGCTGCGACGGCGAGGTTCCGCAGGTAGGGCCAGGCGTCTGGGGCGATGGACGGCATGGGAACTCCGTGGGGTCGGGGCCGGGCGCGTGCCCGGCCGGATGAGAAGGCGGTTATAGCAAAGGTGCGGGAGCTGGGGAAGGGGGGTGCTCCCTCAAGCCGCGCCCGCCGGGGGGTCGATAGGGATGGTGGCGCCCGCCCAGGGGCGGGCCTGGAGGAGGGTCGGATGGACCGGTCTCACGCGCCCCTGCCGGCGTACCTCGCCGAGCTGAGCCAGCGTCTGGCGAAGGCCGAGGACCTGCACGAGGGTGCCGAGGCGATCGCGTGGGCCTGCGACGGGTTCTTCCCGTTCTACCGGGTGTCCGTGGTCCTGCCTGCCCGGGCGGTGGACCGGTGTTTCGTGGCCGCGGCCTGGGCTCGCCGGCCCGAGGAGGAACTGGAGGGGTTCGACTTCTCCGTGGCCGGCCACCCGTTGGAGCCGGTGCTGCTCGACGGCGAGACCGTGGTGCGCACCCATCCCCTCACCGACGACGGCCCCGATGCCCTGGCCCGGCTGTACCGGGGCGAGGACAAGCGGGAGGAGATGGCCGTCCCGCTGGACCTGGGGTGGCGCCGGGGCATGCTGGTGTTCGCCAGCCGGGAGGCGAACGGGTTCGACGCCCGTGCCCGCGGCCGTGCCCGGGACGTGGCCCGTCTGGCCGCGCTGTGGGCCCGGCCGTGGGCCGGTCCCGACGCGCCGCTGGCGCTCAAGGAGCAGTACGAGACCCTGCTCGAGGGCGCCCTGGACGGGATCGCGGTGATCGGGGGGGACCGGATCAGGTACGCCAACGCGTCGTTCCGGGAGATCTTCGGGCTGGACGAAGGAGCGGTGGAGGGCCGGGGGTTCACGGAACTGCTGGCCCCCGAGTCCAGGGACGGGCTGCGCGACGCCCTGGCCGGCCTGGACCGGCGTTCCCGGGTGCTCCCCCGGCTCGAGGTGGAGGCTGCCGGGCCGCGGGGCGGGTGGCTCTACCTGGACGTGGGGCTCCAGCGCGTCTGGTTCCAGGGGGAGCCGTCGGTGCTCGTCCAGGTGCACAACGCGTCCGCCCGGGCCGAGCGCGAACGCCGCGCCCTCAGCCTGTACGAACAGGTGGACGGGGTGCTCCACACCCTGGCCCACGACATCCGGGCCCCCCTGACCACGGTGATCGGGTTCTCGGAACTGCTGATGGAACGGCTCGGCTCGCTGCCCGGGCCCAGGGTCCGGGAGATGCTGGGTCTGATCGCCCGGTCGGGACGCACCCTGAAGGACCTGGTCGAGGGGCTGCTGGACTACAGCGGCCTGGGCCGGCGGGAGGCGCCCCTGCAGACCGTTGTCCTGGAGCCCCTGGTGCGCAGCGTGGAGACCGAACTGGAGGGCCTGATCGCGGACACCGGCGCCCGGATCCTGTACCGTGCGCTTCCGGACGAGGTGCTCGGGCGGCCGGTGGAGGTGGGGCGGGTGTTCCGCAACCTGATCGAGAACGCCCTTCGCTACCGCCGGCCGGACCGGGCTCCCGAGGTGGTCGTCTCGTGCGGCGAGCGGGAGGGCCGGTTCCACGTGTTCTGCGTGGCGGACAACGGGGTGGGCATCGACCCCGAGCAGATCGAGGGGGTGTTCGAACTGTTCCAGCGGGGTGAGCACGGGGGAGCCGGGGTGGGGCTCGCGATCGTGGAGCGGATCGTGCGGGTCCACGGCGGCCGGGTGTGGGTGGAGAGCGAGCCCGGCCAGGGCAGCCGGTTCTACTTCACGCTCCCCGCTGTGGACGAAGCGCCGTAACGGTTTTCGAGAAACGCCAACACGCCCTTGTCGTCGGCAGACCACGCCACGCCGACAAGGCTTCCCCAGCGCGCCCGCCGGGCGTGTACCACCCGGCCGCGCAACGCGAGGACCCGTTGCTCGAATACCACGCTCAGTTCGAGGGTCTGGCCGGGCCGCGGCCGGGCGCCCACCAGCGCGACGCCCGCGCCCCCCACCGAGATGTCCCGGGTCTTCCCGAGAAACTCCTCTCCGCCCACCCCGGCGAGCACCGTTCTGGTGTCGGCCCATCGGGGGTGGCGGCGGGCCTCGTCCATCCATTCCGGCTGCCGCCGCGGCACGTGCATCGGTTCGGTCACGGCATCCCTTCCGTTCGCTGTCCCGAAACGCCATGAGAATACGCGATCGGACCGGGTGGGCGCAAATCGTGGCCGGCGGGTTCGCCCTGTGGGCGGTGCTGGCGGCCGGCCCGTGGGCCCGGGCCGCCGTGGCGTGGCGCCCGACCGTGCTGGACGCGCTGCCCGCCGGTCTGCCCGCCCCCGTGGCGCAGGCCGGGATCCCGCCGCCGGACGGCCCGCTGCCGGCACCGTTCAGGGAGGCGGTGCGCCGGGCGCTGGCGCAAGGCGGCGGCGTGCTGCTGATCGGGAGGACCGACACCGTCGGGCCCAGGGAGTTGAACCGGGCCCTGGGACTGGAGTACGCGCGCGCGGCGGCGTTCTCCCTGGCGCGGGAACTGGCCGTGTCCCCGGGCCGGTTCGGGTGCGCGTCGGCCGGGGAGACGGGGGGGGGGGCCGCCGGGGTCGTGGCGGGCCCGTGGGCCTTCCCTGAACGGCCCGAAGCCGTTGCCCGGCCGGTGGCGTTGCTGCTGCCGGCCGGCGACGGCCCGGCCCGGGAGTTGTGGGCCGTGTGGGCACCCAGCGCACGGGTCGTGTTTTCGGAGGCGGTGGCCGGAGGGGTGAAACAACAGGTGCCGTGGCAGGTACCTGCCGTGCCCGGGGTCGCGCGCCTCCCCCTGTCTGCCCGGACGAGCCGGGTCGCGGTGGCCGCCGGGAGCCGGACCCGGTGGCAGGGCGCCACCGCCTCCCCGGCCCCGGTGGACCGGGACGACCGGCTGTCCCTGTCCGTGGCGGCCGAGGGGGACTGGACGGTGCGGCTGACCGGGGCGTTGCCCCCCGGCTATGCCCGTCCCCGGGTGTGGGCCGGTGGGATCCCGTATCCAGTGGAGGCGGATCCGGCCGGCCGGGTGGCTGCCGCCGTGGTCCGGTCCGGCCGGCCGCTGCGGGCGTGGCTCGAGGCCGATGGTCCCGGCGGCCTGCCCGCGGCAGGGCCG
>JAJRUI010000025.1 GCA_024277875.1 Deferrisomatales bacterium | reverse complement strand
CGGATCGCGTTCGTCCGGGTGTGCTCGGGCCACTTCCGCAAGGGCATGAAGGTTCGCCACCCGCGCATCGGCCGGGAGATTGCCCTGGCCCTGCCCCTCCAGTTCATGGCCCAGGAACGGGTGGTGGTGGAAGAGGCGTTCCCGGGCGACGTGGTGGGCATCCACGACAAGGGGACCCTCCACATCGGCGACACCCTGTCCGAGGCGCCGGACGTGTCGTTCGGGGGGGTGCCGCACTTCTCGCCCGAGCACTTTGCCCGGGTGCGGGTGAAGAACGCGCTCAAGACCAAGCAGCTGGCCAAGGGCCTGGAGCAGCTCGGCCAGGAGGGCGCGATCCAGGTGTTCCGCCAGCCATACGGCGACCGAGACCCGATCGTGGGGGCCGTGGGCGTGCTCCAGTTCGACGTGCTCCGCCACCGCCTGGAGGGGGAATACGGCGTGACCGTGCAGCTCGAACCGATGCCGTTCGAGGTGGCCCGGTGGGTCGAGGGCGACGGCCTGGACCCGCGCGCCGTGGACCGGGATCCGAGCACCCTGTGGTGCGAAGACCGGACCGGCCGGCCCGTGGTGTTGTTCAAGAGCGAGTGGGCCCTGTCGTGGCTGGCCGAGCGCACCCCGGACGTCGTCTTCCGGGACACGGCGGGGTAGGGGAGGCAGCGGTCAGCTGTCAGCCGCCAGCTCCGGTTCCCGGAAACCTCGAACCTTGAACCTTGAACCTGAAAAAAAAGAGCCCCCGGGGCTTCCGGGGGCTGGGGGAAGAGGCCTCGCGATTGGAGGCTCGGCGAACGGTCCTTGTGGGGTTTTTGGGGCCGTTCGCCCAGCCAAGGAAGCAATCCCCGTGCCACCCCGTACTTCCGCGCGAAACCGGGCCCAGGCACCCCGCTGTCTCCCGGATTGGGGCATTTGGCGCACGAAAGGGGTGGGGCATATCGCGCCGTCCGTCAAGCTTTCTGCTGCGGCCCCCGGCTCCCGCCGCCGGCAAGAACCTTGTCGGCCAGGTCTGGATACAAGCGCCTGATGCATGAGGGGCACAACCCGTGGGAGAACTCCACCGAGGTCTTCTCGAGCACGTACGCCTCGAGGGAGACCCACCGATCCGGTTCCCCGGAGGTTTCGACGCGGATCTCGTTGCATCCCGCGCACACCGGCAGCAGGCCCTCCAGTTGTTTCACCCGGGCGAGAGTCTCGCGCAACTCCCCGATGAGCCGTTCCTTCTCGCGCTCGACCCTTTTGCGGCGCTCGATCTCCTGTTGGGCCAGGCTGAGTTCGCCGCGGATGTGGGCGACCTCCTTCAGGATGGCCAGCGCCGGCCGTTGTTCGATCACCGCTCCCGGACGGCTGTTCTGCCAGACCAGATACCCGTAGAGGAACGGCCAGGCGAAGACGGCGATGACAGCCCGGCTGGCCAGGGTCGCCCCCAGGACGCCCAGGTAGTCCGGGGTCCCGGCGAACGCCCCGGTCGTGAACAGCACGACGTCGAGCCACATGACGCCCAGCAGTGTCAGGAACGCCCGGAGCCCCAGGCCCACCCGCAGCTTCCGGCTCCCCAGATATTCCCACGCAACGGCCAGGAAAACCAGGTCCGCCACGGTCGCGACGACCGACGCCGTGTTGATCCGCAGGCTCGGGATCGGCACGTAGCCGATGTCCGCCTGCCCGGCCAGCCCGACCTGGAAGTGGAGGACTACGGCGATGACCGGCACGAGCACGGAGACCCCCGCCACGGTCGAGATCGCGATACGCGTGGCCGCCGGCCCGTCGAACACGTAGACCACGAACACGCCCAGGAGCAGCGAGGTGTAGAACACGGTGGAGCCGACCAGGAACGTGAACTGGTTCACCTGTACGGCCACGCCGGCGTCGGTGACCCAGGACATGACGGCGGTGATCGCCCCCAGCAGGGCGTAAAAGTGCGCCAGCCCGAACCGGTGGCGCAACGCGTGCGCCCACAGGACCAGGAAGTACACCCCCATGGCCTCGACCACGAGAACCCAGAGTTCCGTTGTCAACGAGATATCCGCCCCCCGGAGCCGTCGGCGTAAACAGGGGTGCCTGGGACGCGCCCGCAGGCTCCGGTTCCGCGGCCCGCGCCCGGCAGGCGACCCATCTTCCCGGCCGCCACCAGGGTTGTTATCGGCCGGAACGGCCCGCCAGGCAAGGGCGATCCGGCGGGAGGGGCCCCGCGCCGACGCGCCACCAGAGGATCGGCATCCGGAACGGCCGGCGTCCCACGATTCGGAACAGAACCCTTTTTTCAGGCTCCCGGTTGCCGATACGCGGCATAGGATATCCGGCAATACTAGAGACAACACCCCGGAAAACAGCCCCCCCCGCGTAGGGAGCGCCGGGGGGCGTTTTTACTGCTGTCACGCGCGCCGGGATCGGGGGAGCCTTCCGGGGCCGCCGCCCTCAGGGCGCCGGCCAGCGGCTGGACCAGACGTGGACGGACGTGCCCGTGTCTTGCCTCCACACGGCCAGCGCGTTGCCGTCGGGGTCCAACGCCACGGCGGGCTCCAGCGCGGAATGCAAGTTGTTGGTCTCGAGGAGTGCCGGCATCCCCCAGCCGGAAGCCAGGTCGTACCGGTTGGCGTAGATGTTGGTGCGGGCGCCGTCGAACCGCTCCCACACGACCACGACGTTGCCGTTGTCGTTCACGGCCACCCGGGGGTTCGCCGAGCCGCCCGCGCCGGTCTCGATGGGGATCTCGCGGCCCCAGCCCACGTCCGGCTCGTACCGTTTGAGAACCACGCCGGCGTCCAGGCCCGTGTTCGGGAAGCCCTCGTGCTGCCACACCACCACTGCGGCGCCGTCGTCGGTGACCACCACCTGCGGGGTCTCCACGTCTACCGAGGACACGATCCACTCCGCATGCCCCCAGCCCACGCCCGGCTCGTACCGGTTGGCGCCGATGACAGCCGCCGTCGTCGTATATGTGCCAGTGGTCTCGATGTAGGCGTTCTGCCACACGGCCACAGCGGTCCCATCGGTGTTCACCGCCACTTGGGGCCGGAGATCCTCCTCCAGCCACTGGAAGTCTATCCCTACCATGTCAACGACTTCGGGCTCGATCCTCTCCGCCGTACCCCAGCGGCCCGCGTCCGCTTCGTACCGGTTGGCCCAGACGTACCAGTCCTCGCCCTCCTCCTGCTGCCACACGACCACGGCGTTGCCGCTGCCGTCCACCGCCACCTGGGGTCTCCCCACACCCGTGGCGCCGGTCGAGACCTCCTTTGCGGGGCTCCAACCCACGCCCGGTTCGTACCGGCTAGCCCAGACGCCCTTGTTCACCACCCACACCACCACCGCGTTGCCCTCGGCGTCCACCGCCACGCACGGCAGTGCCCCACCATCTGCGGCGGCGAGACTCTTCGCCCCGTCCCACCCCGTACCCGGCTCGTACCGGTTGGTCCAGACCTCCAGATCGCCCCCCTCGCCCCGCAGGTTCCACACCGCCACGGCGGTACCGTCGGCGCCCACCGCCACCCTGACCCGGGGGTCCACCCGCTCCGGGATGGGTCCGGTCCAGATCTCCTCCGCCCCGCCCCACCCCGCACCCGGCTCGTACCGGTTCGCCCAGACGCCCCAGAGCCCGTCGTCCTCCTGCACCCACACCGCCACGGCGGTGCCGCTGCCGTTCGCCCCCAGCCAGAGAGCTTCCACCGGCGAATCGTTGTCGGGCCCGGCCAGGGTCGGCTCCTGCCAGCTCCCACTGGCGTCGCGGGCGTTGCACACGTACTCGGTCTGGGTGACCTCGGCCGGGTCCAGGCTGCCGTCGCCGTCGGCGTCGATGCCCGCGTCGATGCGCACCCCGCCGCCGGGGCAGTTGTCGCCCGCCGGCTCCGGAGACAACGCGATGAGGGCGTCGAGGCCGTCCGCTCCGTCGCTGCCGTGGCACACCTTCTCGCTGGTGTCCACCTCGGCGTCGTCCAGGACGCCGTTAGCGTTCTCGTCGATGCCGGTCTCCACCAGCACCCCGCCGGCGGGGCAGTCGGCGTCGCCCGGGGCGATCGTGCTGGTCCGGGCCGCCACCGACGGATCCCCCCCGGCCGGGGGCGGCGCAACGGCGCTCCCGCCGCCCCCGCTGCACGCGGCGAGACCGAGGAACGCGATCGTCACGACGGGCAGGCGCACGGCGTGGAACAGGAGAGTGGCGACGGGTTTCATGAAACACCTCCCGGTCTGGTGGTTTCCGGATCCGGGGGGGGAGGGCGCGCCCCGGCCGCGGGCCGGGGCGCCGCCGGAACCGGACGGTTCCGCGGACCGCCCGTGGACCGGACCCTGCTGTCCGCGAAGCTTCCCGCCAACTTTTCTACAAAACGAAATCCCGCCTGTCAACAAATCGGAAGGCGGAAAAAAGGGGAGGGTCGGGGACGGCCAGCGCACCGCCGCCGGTTCACGACAGGGGGCACACCCCGGCGCACCGGGCGCAGCTCTCGCCGTGCTCGACCCACCAGGCGAGGCACGCCTCGGCGTCCACCGGCCACGGGTTGCCGTGGGCGCGGTTGCACGGGCCCGGCGGGGTCTCGCCCCGTTCGCCGGCCGGGATCGCGCCGGCCGGGCACGCAGACGCGCACACCCCGCAAGTGTCGCAGAATTCGGGGGGATCGGCCGGGCCGGCGGGGTCGGGCTCCAGGGGCAGGTCGGTGAGCACCTTGGCCACCCGCACCGCCGACCCCAGGCGGTCGGCGATCAGCATGCCGTGGCGGCCCGGCCGGCCCAGGCCGGCGGCCGCGGCCAGGGGCACGGACAGGGCCGTGTCGTTCATGCACGGGATTGCCACGTACCCGGCGGCCCGGATCGCGTCGGCCAGGGACACCACCACCGTGGCCATCCGGGAGTAACCCAGGTTGGTCTCGACGCTGGCCTCCAGGGGCCGGCCGGACCGGAGCCGGCCCGCGTCCATGGCCACCAGGACCACCACGGCCCGGTTCACCGCGTCGGGCAGGACCAGGGCGCCGTCGGTCTCGCGGGGTTCGGCCACCGGCTCGAAGGCGATCGCCTTGCACGCGGGCTCGCCGGGCGCGTACGGGTTGAGCTGGACCCGGCCGTACACCCAGCGCCGGTCCAGGACGGCCACGCCGGCTGCGGCCGCGCCCAGCCGGCCGGCCAGGTCGAGCACCCACCCCCGGTGCTCGCCCGGGGCCACCCCGAGCCGGCGGCCCGCAGCCGGACCGCCGGACCACGCCAGCAGGCCCCGGTTTTCCCGGCCCTCGCCGTACGGGCCGACCCGCAGGTTGAACGCCCGGGCGCCGGCCAGGGCGGGCAGGGCCCGGCGCGCGCCGGGCTCGGTCCGGGCCCGTTGGCGGATCCGCTCCACGTACGCGTCCACCCACGGCCGGCCGAGCCTGCGCGACAGGCTGTGGAACGCGATCCGGCTGGCGTCGAACCGGTCGGTCACGGCCGGTCTCCTTCCCCGTAATTTCCGCTAGCAGGATGCGGAAAAACCCCATCCGTGGGTTTTTCCGCAACGGCATCTCAGGGACGGCCCCGTGACTCGCCCCATCCATGGGGCTCGCCCGTTGGGCGCTTCTACGAAACGTCCGATTCCGCTTTCCTGCGGAATCGTCGAGGCCTTTCAAATCACTCGGTTTTTCAAACCTCGTGATTTGGCGCCCCTTCCGTGGGGCCCGTAGCAGGTTGCTTTTTCCGCAACCTGCTAGGATGCCAGGAGGTTGGGATGCCAAAAACCCTTTTTATCTCCAGGCGTTCCGTTGCCGCTGCGCCACAACATCACAGACCCGGGGCATGGGGTCTGTTGGAGTGCCGCGTGCGCCTCCCCAACTCGCCGCGCGCGGCCGGAGGCAGACCCCATGCCCCTCCACCGGCTGTGGCCCCCGGATCCGGCAACGTTACGTTCCCCGTTGTAGGGCCCCCGAGGAACCCGAGGAGACTTCTGCCGGCGACCGGCGCAACCGGATCATCTCGGCCACCACGGCCACCGCGATCTCCCCGGGGGTCTCGGCCCCGAGATCCAGGCCCACGGGCAGGCGCAGGGCGGCCAGCCGCTCTTCGGGCACCCCCGCCTCCCGGAGCCGCTTCAGGGTGGCGGCGCGCTTGCGCCGGCTGCCGATCACCCCCACGTACCGCACCGGCGACCGCAGGGCCTCCTCGGCGCACACCGCATCGCCCAGGTGGCCCCGGGTGCACACCACCACGAACGCGTCCGGACCCGGAGACACCGCTTCGATCGCGCCCGCCAGCGGCCGGCACAGGACCCGGCTGGCCCACGGCAGCGCCTTGGGGTCGGCGAACTCCGGCCGGTCGTCCACCACCGTGACCTCGAAGTCCGCTGTTGCCGCCACCCGGGCCAGGGCCCGGCCCACGTGGCCCGCGCCCAGGACCACCAGGGGGGCCAGCTCCCGGTCCAGCAACTCGGCCAGCAGCCCGCCGCCATCGCCGTGCCGGAACCGGGGATCGCCGCCCGCCAGAACCTGGGCGGCGGCCTCCCGGACGGCGGGGTCGTCCGGCTCCCGGCCCACCCACGCGCTCCCGGTCCACAGCCCCAACCGGACCGGTTCGCCTCCGGGGCCCCACCGGGTCACGAGCACCGCCGGGCTGCGGCCGGCCAGGGCGTCGGCCGCGACCCGGGCGAGGTCGGCGTGGGCCGGCTCCCACCGGGCCAGGACCACGTCCACCGATCCGCCGCAGATCATGCCGTCGTCGGCCAGCTCTTTGGCGTTCAGGCGGAGCCCGAGCACCTCGGCCCGGCCGGTGCGCAGCACTGCGGACGCCCGTTCCCGGACCCGGGCCTCGAGCAGGCCGCCGCCAATGGTGCCCGCCAGGGCGCCGTCCCGGAGCACGGCGCACCGGGTGCCCTGGCCCCGGGGCGCCGAGCCGAGCCGCCGGGCGATCGTCGCGACCACCGCGGGCCGGCCCTGTTCCAGCTCCCCGGCCACCCGTTCATACAGGTTCTTCACGGTCCACCACCTCCACGATCGGATCGTCCGCCGCCAGCCGGGCCACCACGACCCGGCCGAACCGGCCGGGACCGGCCAGGACGGCCCGGGCGATCCCCCGGCCCGCGCCGGCCGCGCCGGGCAGGTCGGCCTGGTTCAGTACAGCCACGGCCCGGGCCCCGGACGGGCACCGCTCGACCAAGCCGCCGGGCCGGGCCAGGAGCCGGATCAGCGCGCCGGGGGAGATCGGATCCCCGGGGGAGAGCCCGGTCACCGCAGCCATCCGCTCCAGCCGGAACGCGGTGCGGTCGTCGAACGCCCGGCCCAGGCACCCCAGGCCCACCACGGCCGCGAACACCGTGGTGCCGTCCGGGACCACCGGCTCCCACGCCTCGGGCGCCTTGACCGGCCGGCGGCCCGCGCCGTCCGCCTCCACCACCACGGCGTCCACCAGCCCGGCCCGGAGCAGCTCCCGGCACGCGGCCGGGTCCACGCCGGACACCTTGCCGGCCTCGTTGACACCGCCGCCCAGCACGGGGAACGGCGCGTCCAGCGCCCACGACCACCCGGCCAGGATCCGGGCCAGCTCGCCGGCGTCGCCGCACGCGACCCGGCCGCCGTCGCCCGGGTCGGGCCGGAAGATCTTGGTGGTGGTGGCTGCGGCGGCCCGCACCCCGGCCCGCCGCAGTTCGCCCACCAGCCGGAACATCAGGGTGGTCTTGCCCCCGGCACCCACCACGGCGACCAGGTCCCCCGGGCCCACCCCCACGGCCCGGCACGCCGGCCCGCTCACCCGTGCACCTCGATCCACAGCCCCCCGTCCGCGCTCACCCGGGCCCGGCCCTCGAGGCCCGCGGCCCGCACCAGGGCGGCTGCCTCGCCTTCGGACACCCGGCGTTTCCCGAGCCGGGCGTTCAGCTCCCGGGAGCGGTCCGCGATCGGCCCGATCACCCCTGCCGGCGTGAGGGGGCCGTACCCACCCCCGACCCACCCGAGCCCGCCCGGCCGGAGCACCCGCCCCACCGCGGCCAGAAGGTCTGCATCGAGGAAGAAGAACGCCCCCCGCACGGCCACCAGGTCGTACGCGGCGTCGGCCACGTCCGACAGGTCCGGCCCGGCGCGCACCAGCGACACCCGGTCCGCCACGCCGGCCCGCTCGGCCAGGTCCCGGGCCCACGCCAGCACCTCGGGGCCCTCGTCCCGGACCACGCACCGCAGGCCCGGCGCCCGGGCCGCGGCCGCCGGCGCGATGCCGCCGGCGAACGGCCCCAGGTCCAGGAGGGCGCCGCCGGACCGGCCCGACGCAGCCAGCAGGTACGCGGCCATGTAGGGATACACCGGCTCCCACAACCGGTTGATCTCGACGATCAGGCCCTCTTCCCGGTTCACCGGTTAAACCTCATCAGGATCGCCTCCAGGGCGCTGCCCCCCAGGGCCCGGGCCTTCTCGGAGATCGTGCTGCACAGGGCCGGGTCGCCCCGGGGGTCCACGTCGCCGGCCTTCAGGCCCGCGGTCACCGCCAGCCCGGGCCGCAGCAGGCCGCGAACCACCCCGGACACCCCGGCCCGGATCTCGTCGCCGTCCACCCGGGCCACCACCTGGCCGGCCTGCACCGCGTCGCCGATGGCCACCACCGGATCGAACACGCCGTCCCGGGGGCACCGCAACACCCGCTCCGTGGTGTAGCCCAGGGTGGTGCCCGGCACCCCGGTGTTGGGATGGGGCGGCCCCTGAAAGATCAGCCGCCCGAGGTCGTGGCCCCGGTTCGTCTCCACCACCACGTCCACGTCCTCGCCCGCGGTGAACCCGGGCCCGAACCCGACGACCAGCTCGGCCATGTCCCGGTGGGTGCCCAGGTTGCGCTTGGCCACGGCCGCATCCAGCAGAACGTGGGGCTGCCACGCGTCCCGGCACGCCAGGCCGGGGTCCACCGACACCGGCACGTCCCCCGCATCCAGGCACGGGTCGATCCCGTCCGGGCCGTCCACCCGGCGGGCCGTGAGCCCCTCCACGGTACACGCGCCGTCCCACACGGCCTCGCAGAAGCTCACCCGGCGGCGCACCGCGACCGGCCGGGGCAGCTCGGTCAGGGCGACGCGCAGGTGGCTGCGCACCAGCCGGTGGGCGATGCCCGTGGCCATCTCCCCGGCCCCCCGGACGAGTACGCGAAGATCGGTGAGCGGTGAAACCATGGGGGTTCCTTTGGGTTTTGGGTTGTGAGTCGCGGGTTGTGGGTTTCCGGTAACCGGTCACCGAGAACCACCCCCAACCTCGAACCTTGAATCTAGAACCTGACTTCCTCGTACGCGTCCGGCGTGTCCACGTCCTGCACCGCGCCGGGGTCGTCCACCGGCACCTCCAGCAGGTCGCCGGGATGGGCGGCCAGCAGGTCCCGGGCACCCCGGTCCCCGGACAGGGCCTCCAGGGCGGGCCGGTACCGGCCGAGGTCGAACACCACGGGGTGGCCCCGGCGCCCCTGGAACACAGGCACGGCGATGCCCCGGGGGTCGGACCGGAACGCGGCCACCACCGCGGCCACCAGTTCGGGCCGGAGGCCCGGCAGGTCGCCCACCACGACGGCCACGGCGTCCACCTCCCGGGGCAGGGCCCGGACCCCCGCGGCCAGGGACGCGCCCATGCCGTCCCGGTACCGGTCGTTGCGCACGCACAGCACGTCCAAGCCGGACAGGGCGCGGGCCACCGCGCCGGCGTCCCGGCCGACCACCGCGACCACGGGCTCGAGGCCGGCGCCCCCCAGGGCACCGGCCGGCCAGGACACCAGGGGGCGGCCCCGCACCGACAGCAGGAGCTTGTTCGCCCCCCCCATCCGGCGGGAGGCGCCCGCCGCCAGCACGAGCCCCGCGGTCACGCCGGCCCCGGTCCCCCGTCCCGGTCGAGGAGCGCCCGGAGCACGACCTCGGGCTTCATCGGCAGGGTGTGGAGTCGCACGCCCACCGCGTCGTAGATCGCGTTGGCGATGGCCGGGGCCGTGGGCACCAGGCCGGGTTCTCCGATCCCCTTGGCCCCGAACGGGCCCGCCGGGTCGTCGGTCTCCACGATCACCGTCTCCACCGGCACCGCGTCCCGGGCCGTGAGGATCTTGTAGTCCCGGAAGTTGGCGTTCCGGAGCCGGCCCTGCTCGAAGATCATCTCCTCGGTCAGGGCGTACCCGATGCCCATGAGCACGGCGCCGTACACCTGGCCCTTGAGCAGCAGCGGGTTGATCGCCCGTCCCACGTCGTGGGCGGCCACGTACCGCACGATCTCCACGTGGCCGGTGTCCACGTCCACCTCGACCTCCACCCCGTGGCACCCCCAGGTGTACGTGCCCGAGTAGTTGCCCTTGAAGTCCCCGGCCAGGAGCCGGGTGTCGGGCTCGTAGAAGTGGGACGCCATGAACATGGTGTTGCCGGTCTTCGCGAAGTGGGCCTTGTACAGGAGCTTCTCCAGGGGCAGGTTCTTGGACGGGTCCTCCTGGCACACCACCTGTCCGTCCCGGAGGTCCAGGATCTCCCTGGGCGCTTCGGTGAGCTGCTCGGCGAACGCCAGGATCTGGTCCCGGATCATCCGGGCCGCGCCCAGGGCCGCGTTGCCCGCGACAAACGTGGACCGGGACGCGTGCACGCCCACGTCCCACGGGCACACGTCGGTGTCCCCCACGATCACGTTGACCCGGTCGGTGCCGATGCCGAGGGTCTCGGCCACGATCTGCCGGAGCACCGTGTCCAGGCCCTGGCCGATGTCCATGGACCCGCTGAACACGTCCACGTACCCCTGGTCGTCCATCTTGATCAGGGTGCCGCACCCGTCCGACTTGTAGATCTTGGCCCCCCCGCCCACGTGCAGCAGGCACGCCATGCCCACCCCCCGCCGTTTGCGACCACCGCCTTCCCCCTGGCCCCGCTTGCCGGCCCAGTCCAGGCGCTCGGCCACCGCTTCCAGGCACTCCCGGTGGCCGCAGGTGGTCACCTCGAACCCCTGGGGGGTCGTCTCCCCGGGCTCGTTGGCGTTGCGCAGGCGCATCTCGTACGGGTCCAGGCCGGCCTTGTCGGCCAACTCGTCCAGGTTGGTCTCGATCGCGAACGTCACCTGGGGCGTTCCGTACCCGCGCATCGCCTGGCAGTAGGTGTTGTTGGTGTAGACGCAGGTGGCCTCGAACCGCACGTTGGGCACCCGGTACAGACTGGTGGCCGGCATCATCATCACGGTGGGCGTGGTGGCCCCCCACGACGTGTACGCGCCGTTGTCCAGCACCATCGAGATGTGGCGGAACGTGAGCCGCCCGTCGGCGTCGCACCCCTGGCGCACCCGGATCCGGGCGGGCTGCCGGGGCGAGGTGGCCACGAACTCCTCCTCCCGGTCGAACTCGACCTTCACCGGCCTGCGGGTGCGGTGGGCCAGGAGGATCGCGATGTACTCGTACGCGTAGGTGTCGAGCTTCGAGCCGAAACCGCCCCCAATCGCCGCGTTCACCACGCGCACCCGGCCCCGCACGCCCATGGCCTTGAGGGCCTCCTGGAAGTCGGTCTTGGCCAGGCTCGGGATCTGGGTGTTGGAGTACACGGTGAGGTCACCGCGGCCGTCGAACACGGCCACGCACCCCGACGTGCCCATGCAGCAGTGGGTCACCCAGCCCACGTCGTACTCGCCCTCGGCCACGTGCACGGCCGCCGCCTCGCCCTGCTCCAGATCGCCGGCCTCCACCTTCCACGGCAGGCGCAGCCGGTTGTCCTCGAGGGGCTTGCCCCGGGGGTCGGCCTCGTGGACGAGGGGCGCGTCCGGGCCCAGGGCCTCCTCGGGGTCGAACACCGCGGGCAGGTCCTCGTACACCACCCGGATCTTCCGGACCGCCTCCTCGGCCGCCTCGGGCGTGGTGGCGGCCACAGCCGCGATCTCGTCCCGGTACTGGCGCACCCGGTCTTTCTTGAGGGCCGTGTTGTCCTTGAGGAACCCGAACCGGACCTCGGGCGTGTTGTGGGCGGTGATCACCGCGCGCACGCCCGGCACCCGTTCGGCCTCGGAGGTGTCGATCGACACGATCCGGGCGCTCACCCGGTCGGCGAACTTGATGCGGCCATGCAGCATCCCGGGCAGCTTGAAGTCGTGCATGTAGACCGTGCGGCCGGTGATCTTCTCGATCCCGTCCGCCTTGGGCAGGGGCTGGCCCACGCACGCGTACGCGGTCATCCGCTCATCTCCTCGGCCGCGGCTTGGACGGCCTCGATGATCTGCACGTAGCCCGTGCACCGGCACAGGTTGCCGGCCAGGGCGGTACGGATCTCGTCCTCGGTTGGCCGGGGGGTGCGGTCGAGCAGGGCCTTGGCCGACAGCACCATGCCCGGCGTGCAGAACCCGCACTGCACCGCTCCGCTGTCCAGGAACGCGCGCTGGAGCGGGTGCAGGGAACCGTCCGCCGCCGCCACCCCCTCGATGGTGGTGATCGCGGCCCCCTCGGCCTCCACAGCCGGGAACAGGCACGCGTTCACGGCCCGGCCGTCTACGATCACGGTGCACGCGCCGCACTCGCCCGCGCCGCACCCCTCCTTGGCGCCGGTCAGTTCCAGCCCTTCCCGCAGGGCCCGCAGGAGCGTCCAGTCGGGCTCCACCCGGACCGCTGCCGCCTCGCCATTCACCGTGAACCGTACCACCACCCCGTCCATCGGACACCTCCGAAAGGGTTTCTCCAGTTCCTCGCTTCTGGTCTCTTGGCAATCCGCTGCAACGGCGGCCCGAGCGGTGTGCCCCACACGGATGGAGCGCGTCCGGGGCCGTCCCCGAGAGGCCGTCGCTGAAAAACCCACGGATGGGGGTTTTTCAGCACCCAAGCAGGATCCGCGGGATCAGCACCCGGATCATGTGCCGCCGGTACCACGCCTGGCCCCGCCAGGAGTCCCGGACGCGGGCTTCCCGCGCAGCGGTCTCGGCCGCGGCCTCGACCCGCTCCGCGGTGAGGGGTCCGCCCGCGAGGGCCGCCTCGGCGCCGGGGCACCGGACCGGCGTGGGGCCGGCCACCCCCAGGGCCACCCGGGCCTCGGACACCGCGCCGCCGTCGTCCAGGGTGACCCGAACCCCCACCCCCAGGATCGGCAGCTCCATCGCCTTGCGCCGGGTGAGCTTGTGGTACCCGGCCACGGTCCGGCCCCGGGGAACGGGCACCCGGATCCCGGTGAGGATCTCGCCCGGGGCGAGCGCGGTCCGGCCCGGCCCCAGGAAGAACCCGTCCAGGGGCACGTCCCGCCCGCCGCCCGGCCCCTCGACCCGGCACACCGCGTCGTACAGCAGCAGGGCCACGGCCGCGTCGGCCGACGGCGCCGCGTTGCACAGGTTGCCGCCCACGGTGCCCACGTTGCGCACCTGGCGCGATCCCACCTGGGAGCACGCCATGTGCAGGGCGGGCAGCCGGCCGGCGATCCACGAATCGTCCTCCACGGCCGCGTGGGTCGCGCACGCGCCCAGGGTCAAACCGTCGTCCGACCGGTCCAGGCCGGCCAGGCCGGGAACGGCCCGCAGGGAAACCAGTGCCCGGGGCGCGAGCTTGCCGGACCGCAGGTTCACCCACACGTCCGTGGCGCCGGCCACGGGCACTGCATCGGGCCCCAGATCGGCCAGCAGGCCGAGGGCCTCGTCCACGGTTGCGGGTCGGTGGTACGCGAATCGGGCCATGGTCTTTCCTCGGGCTGGGCGGGCGGCGGACCGCTACCGCTTGTCGAACACGCGTTTGGACTTCTTCTCGCTCCGGGGCAGGGACGCGTAGTCCACCACCTTGACCTCGGCGGACACCAGGATGTGGCTCTTGATGCGGTGGGCCACCGCCGCCTCCACGGCCTCGTCCTTCAGGGGATCGCCGGCCGGGTCCCGCTCCACGTAGATCGTCATGAAGTCCCGGCCGAACCGGCGCTCCAGCACGATGTTGTACTCGCTGGACACCCCGGGCACCTCGGACAGGATCTCGTCGATCTGTCCCGGGTACACGTTGACGGCCCGGTACACGAACATGTCGTCGTCCCGGCCCAGGATCCGGTCGTGGCGGGGCAGGACCGAGCCGCACGGGCACGGGTCGGGCAGGGCGCGGGTCAGGTCCCGGGTGCGGTACCGGATCAGGGGCGCGCCCTCCTTGCGCAGGGTGGTCACCACCATCTCGCCGATCTCGCCGTCGGCAACCGGCTTGAGGGTCCGGGGGTCGAGCAGCTCCAGGAGGTAGTAGTCGGCCCAGTAGTGGATGCCCTGGTGCTGGTGGCAGTCCAGGCCGGCCCCCGGGCCGTACAGTTCGGTCATGCCCGTGATGTCGAATACGTGCTCCACCCCCAGGAGTTCCTGGATCCGGTTTCGCATGGCCTCGCTGCACCGCTCCGAGCCCTGGATCACGGTGCGCAGCTTCACCCGGTCGCGCAGGTTCCGGCGCTCCACCTCCTCGGCCAGCAGCAGGGCCATGCTCGCGGTACAGCAAAACACGTTGGGCTCCAGGTCCACCAGGAACTGGCACTGCATGTCCAGGTTGCCCGGGCCCACCGGGATCGCCATGGCGCCCACGGCCTCGCACGCGGCCTGGAAACTCACCCCGGCCGTCCACAGCCCGTAGCCCACCGCGATCTGGACCCGGTCGCCGGGGCCGACCCCGGCCATCTCGTAACACCGGGCGAAGAAGTGGGTCCAGTCTTCGATGTCCTTGCGGGTGTAGGCGAGGATCTTGCGCTTGCCCGTGGTGCCGGACGACGAGTGGATCCGCACGACCCGTTCCAGAGGCACGCTGAGCAGGGGGAACGGGTACCCGTCCCGGAGGTCGGCGGCCGTGGTGAGGGGGAGCCGGCGGATGTCGTCCAGGGTGCGGATGTCGTCCGGCCCCACCCCGGCCTCGTCCATCCGGTGGCGGTAGAACCCGGACCCCTCGTACGCGTGGCGCACGGTCCAGCGCAGGCCGTCCAGTTGGAGCCGGCGCAGTTCCTCGGGGGTGCGGACGGTGGGCATGAACGTCTGGGTCATGGTGGTCCTCGGCGGTTCGGAAGGCTCGGGGTCAGCTCCGGAGTTCGGCGGTGGCGGCCTCGTCCACGGTCCAGGTCTCGGGGTCGATCACAACCCCGTAGTCGCCCCGGGCCCGCTCGAGCGAGACCACGCCGTTGCGCACGTCGGCCAGCACCTTTTCGGCGGGCCGCTCGCGCGGGTCGCCCCAGCCACCGCCGCCGCCGGCCTCCTGGTAGTACAGGGTACCGGCGGGCACGTCCGCCACCATGTCCTTGGTGGTGCAGGTGTACCACCGGCCGTCCGGGTAGCGCAGCCGGATCACGTTCAGGGTGCCCTCCTTGCCGCCCTGGGCGCCCCGGGCCGGCTCCACGTCGCCGTCCCCGAAGGTGACCAGCTTGACCGCCTCGCCACCGATCTCGAATTCGGTGACCACCCCCAGGCCGCCCCGCCACCGGCCCGCGCCGGCCGAGTCGCACCAGTACTCGTGGCGGATCAGGCGGTGGGGCGTCTGCTGCTCGAACATCTCGTAGTCCTGGTCGAGCACGCCGCCGGACGCGTCGATCATGCCGATGTGATCGTACCCGTCGCACCCGTAGATACCGCCCGAGCCGCCCTTCATGCCCATGAACCCGATGTCCACGAACGGCGCGCCTTCCTTGCGGGGGTCCTTGCCCGTGGTCAGGCTGCACAGCAGCTCGTTCCACTCGGCCGTGACCCGGTCGGGGATCACCGGGCCCAGGGCCCGCATGATCGCGTCGGCGTTGTTGGGGCACAGGTGGTTGCCGTAGGTGGTGGCCGCCGGGTACGCCGCGTTCAGAATCGTGCCCTCGGGGATCGTGATCTCGATCGGCCGGATCATGCCCTGGTTGTGGGGCATGTCCGGGTTGACCATCTGCAGGAACGTCAGGATCGTGGCCGACGCGCTCGAGGTGAACGTGCCGTTGACGAACCCCGGGGTCTGGGGGTCGGTGCCGGTGTAGTCGAACCGGATCCGGCCGTCCTCCACGGTGATCGCCACCCGGATCGTGTACTCGGACCCCGGGTTCTGGCCGTCGTAGTACGCCTTGGACTCGCCCCGGTACACCCCGTCCGGGATCGTGCGGATCTCCTGGCGCATCATGCTCTCGGTGGCGTCGAACAGGTGCTCCTTGTGGGCCTCGAACACCTCCCGGCCGTACCGCTCCAGGATCTTGAGCATCCCGCGCTCGCCCACCACGCACGACCCGATCTCGGCCCGCATGTCCTCCTCGACGATGTCCAGGCGGATGTTGGCGAAGATGAGATCCCAAACGTCCTTGCGGCGGCGCCCCTTCTCGTACACCTTGATCGGCGGGATCCGCAGGGCCTCCTGCCACACCTCGGTGGCCTGGGGGTTGTACCCGCCCTGCACCGCGCCGCCGATGTCGGCCTGGTGGCCCTTGCACGCGGCCCATGCCACCAGCTCGCCGTCGAAGAAGATCGGCTTGTACACGGCCACGTCGTTGTTCTGGTTGCCCATGCTGAACACGTCGTTGTGGAAGATGACGTCACCCGGGTGGATGTCGTCGCCGTAGTACTCGATGATGTACTTGCACACCGGCGCCAGACTGAACGCCAGGATCGGCAGGTTCTCGGTCTGCTCGAGCATGTTGCCCCGGGCGTCGTACAGGCCGGTGACGAAGTCCTTGGCCTCGCACAGGATCGGACTGCGGGTGGTCCGGGTCATGGCGATGCTCATCTCTTCGGTGATGCTCTTCAGCCGGCGCTGGAGGATCGAGACCAGCACCTTGTCGATGGTCACGTTGCCGCTCATCCGAGGACCCTCCCGAGGATCTCGTCTTCCCGTTCCTTGCGGTACAGGGTGTAGGTTCCGTAGGGGTCGACCACCACCGAGAACTCCGGTGTGACGAACGTGGTTGTGTTGACCTGCTCGATCACGGCCGGCCCGTCGAACCGGTTGCCGTGGCGGAGCGCCATGCCGTCGTACACCACCACGTCCGCGAACGCGCGCTCGCCGGGCAGGTACGCCCGGCGCACGCCCTTGCGCGCCGGGGACGGGTCTTCCCCCGCCCGGGGCTCCGGGACGAGGCTCGGCTTGTCGGTGCGGCCGATCGCGGTGAGGCGGATGTTCATCAGCTCCACCGGGGTGCCCTTGTCCTCCAGGGAGTACCCGTACAGGGCGTCGTGCTGGGGGTGGAACTTGGCCGCGATCGCGGCCGGGTCGCACGCCTCGGCCTCGTCCCACGACACCTCGATCCCGACCTCGTGGTACTGGCGCAGGTACCGCAGGTCCAGGGTGAGGCCCACGGTGACCCGGTCGGCCGGGATCCCCTCGTCGGCCAGCAGGGCCAGGCCCTGGTCGCGCATCTCCCGGCACAGGGCCCGGAACCGGTCCGGGTCGATCCCGTCCAGCCGGGTGGGGTAGGTGCGCACGAAGTCGTGCTTGAGGTCCGAGCGGAGCATGCCCGCGGCGCAGAAGATCGACGACTCCCGAGGCACCAGGATCACCGGGATCCCCAGCTCCAGGGCGATCTGGCACGCGTGGTTCGGGCCGGCCCCGCCGGCCGTGACCAGGGGGAAGTCCCGGGGGTCGTACCCGTTGTTCACCGCGATCTCCCGCACCGCGGCCGCCATGGACACGTTGATCACCTCGTACATGCCGGCGGCGGCCGCGTCCACGTCCAGGCCCAGGGGACCGGCCACGTGCTCGTCCACGGCCCGGCGGGCCGCGTCCACGTCCAGGGGGATCCGGCCGCCGGCGAAAAACGCCGGATCCAGGTACCCGAGCAGCAGGTCCGCGTCGGTGCAGGTCGGGCGGGTCCCGCCCCGGCCGTAGCACGCAGGCCCCGGGTCGGCGCCCGCGCTCTGGGGCCCCATGCGCAGCAACCCTCCCTCGTCGATCCACCCGATCGAGCCGCCGCCCGCGCCGATGGTGACCACGTCGAGCATCGGCAGGCTGATCCGCAGGCGGTTGATGTCGCCCTCGGTGGTGGTCAGGGGTTTGCCGTCCTTCACCAGGGCCACGTCGAAGCTGGTGCCGCCCATGTCGCAGGTGATGCAGTCCGCGTACCCCTGGCCCCGGGAGAACGCGAGCCCGGCCACCGGCCCGCCGGCCGGCCCGGACAGCAGGGTGGTGGCCGGCCGGTCCATGGCCACCTCGGGCGCGATCACCCCGCCGTTGGACGCCATGATCAGCAGCACGCCCCGGTAGTGGAGGTCGGCGAGCTTGCGGGTCAGGCTCTCCAGGTACCGCCGCAACACCGGCCCCACGTACGCGTTGAGCGCGGTGGTGGACACCCGGTCGTACAGCCGGATCGCGGGCACCACCTCGGTGGACACCGACACGAACGCGCCGGGCAGCAACTCGCGCACCAGCTCGGCCGCCCGGGCCTCGTGGGCCGGGTTGGCGTACGCGTTCATGAAACAGACGGCCACGGCCTCCACCCCCTCGGCCCGCAGCACCTCCACCGCGGCCCGCACCGAGCCCTCGTCCAGGGGCGTGATCACCTCGCCCTGGGCGCCCAGGCGCTCGTCCACGGGCAGCCGGAGGCGCCGCTCGATCACCGGCCGGGCGTTGGGGTACCGGTTGTTGTACTGCTCCTCCCGGATGCCCCGGCGCATCTCCAGGGCGTCCCGGAGCCCCCGGGTGGTGAGCAGCCCGGTCCTGGCCCCGGAGTAGGTCAGGGTTGCGTTGGTGGTGACCGTGGTGCCGTGGACGATGGTGGTCACCTCGGACAGGAACTGCTCGGCGGTGAGCCCCCGGTCCCGGGCCATCTCCTCGATCCCCTGGACCGTGGCGATAGACGGGTCCTTGGGGGTGGACAGCACCTTGTAGATCGCACTGGAGCCGTCGTCCCGGGTCAGCAGGAAGTCGGTGAACGTCCCGCCCACGTCGATGCCGATCTTGTACGCCATGGGTCCATCCCGTGGTTGGTGGTTCGTGAATAGTGATTCGTGATTGACAGCCGACAGCTAGCAGGTTGCGGAAAAAGCAACCTGCTACGCGCCCCACGGAAAGGGCGCCAAATCACGAGGCTTGAAAAGCCGAGTGATTTGAAAGGCATCGACGGGGCCGTCCCCGAGATGCCGTCGCTGAAAAACCCACGGACGGGGTTTTTCAGCATCCTTCTAGAAAATCCTCGGCTCCTGGAACGTGCCGAACACCTGCCGGAACACGTCGGCCATCTCGCCCACGGTGCAGTACGCCTTGCAGCACGCCACCAAGGCGGGCATCACGTTCTCCTCCCGCCGGGCCACCCCCTCCAGGGCCCGCAGGGCGTCGGCCGCGGGGCGTGCCGGCCGGGACCGCTTCAGGTCGGACAGTTCCCGGACCTTTTCCTCGGCCCACGCCTCGTTGTACTCGTGGAGTTCCACCTCCTGCTCCTCCTCGGAGGCGTACTTGTTGACCCCCACCTTGACGAGGCGGCCGGCCTCGAGTTCGCGCTCGAACTCGTACGCCTGGCGGGCGAGCTTCTGCTGCACGGTCCCGTCCCGGATGCACTCCACGATCCCGCCCCGGTCCTCGATGGCCGCCATCTCCTCGCAGATCTTGTCTTCCATCTGCTTGGTGAGGGTCTCGACGAAGTAGGACCCGGCCAGGGGGTCCACCGTGTCCCGCATCCCCACCTCCTCCATCAGGATCTGGCAGGTCCTGAGGCTCAGCAGGGCCGCCCGGGGGGTGGGGATGGTGAACGCCTCGTCGAACGAGCACAGGGCCGTGGTCTGGGCCCCGGACAGGGCCGCGGCCAGGGCGAAGTACGCGCCGCGGATGATGTTGTTCTCGGGCTCCGCCTTGGTCAGGCCCGATCCGCCGCCGGCGAACAGCCCCCGCAGCCACAGATTCCGGGGGTTCTCCACGCCGTACTTCTCCCGCAGGTTGCGCGCCCACACCTTGCGGCCGGCCCGGAACTTGGCCACCTGCTCCCACAGGTTGCCGAAGATGTTGAAGTTGAAACTGAACCGCCCCACGAACCGGTCGGGCTCGTACCCCCGGCGCACCACCTCGTCGATGTACGCGTTGGCAATGAGGAACGCGTAGGCCATCTCCTGGGCCGGGGTCGCCCCGGACTCCCGGATGTGGTACCCGCACACGCTCACCGGGTTGGTGCGGGGCATGGACTCGATCGCGTACTCGATGGTGTCGCCGATCAGCCGGATCGCGGGGTCCAGCGGAAAGATCCACGCGCCCCGCCCCACCACCTCCTTGAGGATGTCGTTCTGGGGAGTGGCCGAGATCCGGGTGCGGTCGAACCCGAGTTTTTCGCCCACGGCCTGGTACATGGCGAGCATGATCGCGGCCACCGCGTTGATCGTGAGCCCTGCGCCCACCCGGTGCAGGTCGATGCCGTCGAACGCCACCTCGAAATCCCGCAGGCTGTCCACGGCCATGCCCACCCGGCCCACCTCGCCCTCGGCCATGGGGTGGTCCGAGTCGAGGCCCATCTGGGTGGGCAGGTCGAACGCCACGTTCAGGCCGGTCTGGCCGTGGGAGATCATCAGCTTGAACCGCTCGTTGGTCTCCCGGGGGGTGCCGAACCCCGTGTACTGGCGGGTCGTCCACTCCCGGGTGCGGTACCCCTGGGGAAACAGGTTCCGGGTGAACGGGTACTGCCCGGGTTCGCCCAGGTCTGTCTGGTAGTCGAACCCGACCGCGTCCAGGTCTTCGGGGCCGTACCTGGGCTTGACGTGGATGCCGGACGACAGGATCACGTCCTGGATCACGTCTTTGTCGTCTTTGACGTAGCGCGCGACGTCCATGGCTACTCCGTGACTTCCGGCAGCACGGCTGCCGGGGCAAGGGGCGGCGGCTGCCGCCCGGGATACTGCGCCGGAAAGCGGGTCACCGGTCCCCGCACTTCTCCCGGATGAATGCTACGGTCTCCTCCAGGGGCGTGCCCCCGGGAAAGATTCCCTCGATTCCCAACTCCCGCAGGGGCTCGAAATCCCTGCGGGGGATCACCCCCCCCACCAGGATCACCTTGTCCTGCGCCCCCTGCTCCCGGAGCAGCCGGACCAGCTTGCGGCAGATCGGCAGGTGGCCGCCGGTCATGATCGACAGGCCGATCACGTCCACGTCCTCCTGGACCGCCGCCTGGACGATCGCCTCCACGCTCTGGTGCAGGCCGGTGTACACCACCTCCATGCCCGCGTCCCGGATCGCGTGGGCCACCACCTTTGCCCCCCGGTCGTGGCCGTCCAGCCCCGGCTTGGCCACCAGCACCTTGATCTTCCGCGCCATCCGTCCTCCTCCCTGCCGGGACCCGGACGACAGAAGTCGGAAGTCCGGTTCCCTGGCCCCTGTCGTCCGCCTTCCGTCACCCGTACCGGTACTGCACGCCCCGGCCGCCCCGGGGATAGCGCCAGGCCAGGGCGCCGTGGCTGCACGCCACCAGGCAGGTACCGCACTCCAGGCACCCGGCGTGCTCCACCACCATGCGGTCGCCCTCCTCGCTCCACGCGTACAGGGCGGCCGGGCACACCCGCACGCAGTAGCGCTCGGTGCACCGGGACCGGCACACGGCCTCGTCCAGCGAGATGTGGCTCTCCTCGTCCGGCTTGAACGCGTTGCGGGTCAGCTTTTCGTCGACGGTCATGGGGAACTCGTGAATCGTCAATCGTGAATGGTCATGGGAACCAAGCCGTTCTGCCAGGTCCTCTCTTTCGACGCTGTTCGGGGTGGTGCCTAGCAGGTCGCTGAAAAAGCGGCCTGCGCGCACCCCACGGACGGGGTTTTTCAGCATCCTGCCAGTGAAGCGCCGGGTACGGCCCCTCTGCTCACCGCGCACCAAAACCGTCCGGTGCACCACTGGGGCTTCACACAGCGCTCTCGCAGGACCCGCCAACAGTCAGCCAGGCGCTGAAGCGCGGCGATCGGATACCGCTATTCGCACCCGGCCGGAACCAGACGCCACCCCGGGGTCGTCCGGCCATGCCGCTGACCATCAGGACGTCTGGCGTCCCAGCTTGCGGGCCTTCCACCAGAAACGGGCGTCCCGGGGGTTCAGCAGGTTCCGGCGCACGAACCGCCACACCTCGGCCCCCACCGGGGCAGGGGCGTCCCGCCCCAGCCGCACCAGCCCCCCCAGCAGGTCGCACACCTCCCGGGGGTACCGGCCGAACAGGTCCGGATTCTCCAGCATTGCCGGCATGTCCCGGTACGCGTCCAGGTACCGCCACACGAAGCTGTCCTTTAGGCGGCGCTCGTAGGACGCCAGGGACGCGGCCGACGCGTCGCCCCGCTCCCGGGCCTCGACCACAGCCTGTGCGGCCATCCGGCCGCTGGCCAGGGCGAACTCCATGCCCCGCACCGTGTACCCCATGTTCAGGGCCAGCCCGGCGGCGTCGCCGGCCAGCAGCAGGCCGTCGGCCACCACCGGTCCCACCCCGGCCGCCCCGGCCTCGGGAATGAGGTGCGCGGCGTACTCGAGCAACTCGCCGCCCTCCACCAGGCGGCGCACCCGGGGGTGGGCCTTGAATGCCTCGAGCAGGTCCGGCGCGTTCCCCAGGGCCGGGCCGGCCATCAGGTCCTCGACCCCCACCACCACCCCCACCGACACCGACTCCCGGTTGGTGTACAGGAAACCGCCCCCCATGCACCCGCCGGTGAAGGAGCCCAGGAGCAACTCAGCCGCGCCCTCGTCAGGCCCCACCCCGAACCGGTCCTCGATCGTGCCCGAGGGAAGGCCGATCACCTCCTTGATCCCCACGGCCACGGCGCCGGGCCCGGGCACGCGGCGCAGACCGGCGGCCTGGCCCACGAACGACAGGATCCCGTCGCACACGATCACCACCTCGGCCGGGATCTCCTCCCCGTCCACCCGGACCCCGGCCACCCGGCCGTCCTCCCGGAGCAGCTCGGTCACGGGCTTCTGGGGAATCACGAACGCGCCCTTGGCCGCCACCCGCTCCCCGAGCCACGGATCCAGCCGGCCCCGGAGCACGGTGTAGCTGTGGGGCGCGCCGCCCCCGAGGCCGGGGTCGTCGTACGCGACCCGCACGCTCCGGTCCCCGTCCACCAGGGTCCACGCCTCCCGGGTCACCGGCCGCTCCCACGGCGCGCCGTCCCAGTCGGCCACCAGGTCGCGAACGCTGTCCGCGTACAGGCGGCCCCCGGTCACGTTCTTGGTGCCCGGGCCGTCCCCCCGCTCCAGCACCACCACTTGGAGGCCCGCGCCGGCCAGGTGGTCGGCCGCGGCCAGGCCGGCCAGGCCGGCCCCCACGATCACCGCGTCCATCTTCACGGCCGCGCCCCCGCCCTCACGTCCCGAGGGCCCGGACCGCCGCGGCCAGGGCGGGGAGCACCTGGAGGGCGTCCCCCACCACGCCGTAGTCCGCGTACTTGAAGATCGGGGCGTTGGGATCGGTGTTGATCGCGACCACCACCTTGGCGGTGTCCATGCCCATGGTGTGGTGCACCGCACCGGACACCCCGGCCACCACGTACAGGGCCGGGGACACGGTCTTGCCCGACTTGCCCACCTGGATCGCGTGGTCCGCCCACCCGGCGTCCACGACCGCGCGGCTCACGCCCACGGCCCCGCCCAGGGCGTCGGCCAGGTCCTCCAGGAGCGCCAGGTTGGCCGCGTCCTTGAGCCCGCGTCCACCGGCCACCACGACCTGGGCCTCGGTCAGGGGAACCCGGCCGCCGTCGCCCGCGGTGCGCTCCAGCACCCGGACCCGGTCCTCGCACGGCTCCGCGGACCGCTCCTCGACCCGGGTGTCCAGATCGGCGGCCACCTCGGGGTCGAAACTGTTGGGCCGGAACGCCACCAGGGCCGGCGCCCCGCCCAGGGAAACCCACTGGTACGCCTTGCCGCCCAGCACCGGCCGCAGGACCCGGGCTCCCCCGTCCGCCGCCTCCAGTGCCAGTGCGTTGGCCACGG
Source organism: Deferrisomatales bacterium (assembly GCA_024277875.1). Lineage (GTDB taxonomy): Bacteria > Desulfobacterota > Deferrisomatia > Deferrisomatales > Deferrisomataceae > JAJRUI01. Next base: position 24,985 of record JAJRUI010000025.1, on the reverse strand, counting down.
CGGGCCACCCGAGCCGGGCCGCGACCCGGGGCATCACCTCCCGGGCCCGCGTTCCCTCGCCCCACAGCACCAGCCGGGGCTCGGCCTCGGCCAGCACGGCTGCCACGGCCGCCACCCACGGGTCGGCCGAAAACGGGACGAGGCCGCCCCCGGCCACCTTCACCACCCTGTGCACGCGGCCGTCCAGCCAGCCGGCCCGGCCCACGCACGCGCCCACGGCCAGGGCCACCACCGGCTCGCCGTCCTCCGCCACCCTGCGGGCCTGGGCCGCCAGTTCCTGCGTGGTGCGGCGCAGCCCGTCCCCGTGTTCCTCGCAGATCACCCAGATCGCCATGACACACCCCTTGCCGTCGCGGAGACGGCAGCGCAGAGCACAAACAGAACACTGAAAACCCCATCCGTGGGTTTTCGGTGACGGTCTCGCAGGGCCGGAACGCTCACAACACCCGGGCCTCGTCCCGCAAGATCCGCACCAGCTCGCCAGCCGCCTCGGCGGGCTCGCCCTCCACCATGCGAACCGCGGGGCGGCTGCGGGGGCCGTGGTACCCGGCCGCGGCCAGGGGGGGCACCGGTTCGACCCCCAGGTCGGCCAGGGTGCGCCGGCCGATCTCGGCCTTCATCGCCTTCATCAGGCCCATCACCTGGGGCACCCGGGGCTCGACCCACCCCTTCTCCGCGGTGAGCACGGCGGGCACAGGCACGGACAACCGCTCGGACGCACCGTCCACCTCGCGGCCCACGACCAGGCCGCCGTCCGCCGGCTCGGCCGCGGTCACCCCCACCACGCACGGCACCCCGAGCAACTCGGCCACCATCGGTCCCACCAGGCCGGCCTCGTCGTCGGTGGCCTGCCGGCCGGCCAGCACCAGGTCGAACCCCTCGGCCCGGACCACGGCGGCCAGGGCCCGGGCCACGGTCAGGGGATCCGCGCCGTCCACGGCAGGGTCGTCCACCAGGAACCCGGCGTCCGCGCCCATGGCGATCGCCCGGCGCACGGCTTCCAACCCGGACCCGGCGCCCACGGCGTACACCCGCCCCCCCCCGCCGGCCTCCTTGAGCTGGAGCGCCGCCGCCACCGCGATCTCGTCGAAAAAGTTCAGGACCCGCTTGTTCTCCACGTCCAGGGCCCCGCCGTCCTGCACCACCTGGACCCGGGCCTCCAGGTCCGGAACCTCTTTCACCAACACGGCGATGTCCATCGCTCCCACCTCCGCAGGGCCGCCCGGCGGCGGTCGTCAACGTCCCTTCACCAGCTCCCGGCCGATGAAGTTCTTCAGCACCTCGTGGGTCCCGCCCCCGTACAGCAGGAACCGGGCGTCCCGGAAGTACCGCTGGGGCCCGTACTCGGTGGCGAACCCGTTGCCGCCGTAGATCCGGGTGACCTCGTCCACCACGTTCAGGCACGCTTCGGTGGCGAACATCTTGGCCATGGCCGCTTCCTTGCGGGGTCCGAGCCCCTCCCCGATCATCCACGCGGCGTAATACACGAGCAACCGGGCGGCCTCGAGGTCGGTGGCCATCTCGGCGAACTTGGCCCGGACCAGCTGGAACTCTCCGATCGGCCGGCCGAACGCCTCGCGCTTGCGCGCGTACTCCAGGCCGTCCGCGAACGCGGTGCGCGCAATGCCCAGGGCCATGGCGCCGGTCATGCACCGGACCTCGTCCAGGATCTCGCCCAGGTACACGACCCCCTTGCCCTCCTCCTCGCCGAGCAGGTGCTCGTCGGGTACGAACACGTCCTCGAACACCAGTTCCCCGGTCACCGGGCCCCGGGCCCCCAGCTTGTGGAGCACCTGGCCCGACCGGAACCCGTCGGCGCCCCGCTCCACCAGGAAGAAATTGAGGCCCTTCATGCCCTTGTCAGGGCCCGTGGTGGCCAGCACCGTGGCGAAGTCGGCCGTGGGCCCGTTGGTGATCCAGTTCTTGGTGCCGTTGAGCACCCAGCCGCCGTCCACCTTCCGGGCCAGGGTGCGGGTGGCCGCAAGGTCCGAACCCGACTGGTCCTCGGTGAAGCAGATGGTGGCGATCTTCTCGCCCCGCAGGGCCGGCAGCAGGCACCGCTCGCGGATCGCCGGGCTCCCGAACCGGTACAGGAAGTGGGTCCCCATCAACATGTTCATGATCACGGCCTGGGCAAACCCCACCGACGCCCTCGTGACCTCCTCGTAGAAGATCATGCAGGTGACCGGGTCGGCGGCCATGCCGCCCAGGTCTTCCGGGTACCGCAGGCCCAGGTAGCCCAGCCCTGCGAACTCCTTCCACAGGTCCTGGGGGATCGCGTCCTCGGTGTCGATCTGCTCGACCCGGGGCATGATCAGCCGGTCCACCGTGTCGGCCACGGCCTGCCGGAAGAACTGCTGCTCCTCGCTCAGACGGAAATCCATGATGCTCGAGACCCTCCTCGGCCGTCAGACCACGCCTTCTTTTTTCAGTTCGTCCAGCCCGTCCGCGCCGATCCCCAGCTCGTCCCCGTAGATCGCCCGGTTGTGCTCGCCCAGCCGGGGCGGGAACGACAGGGTGCGGCCCGACGCCTCCAGGTGCTCGGTCATCACGGGCGGGGGGGCCAGGGTCACCTCGAACCCGGTGCGGGGGTCGGTGCTCCGGAGCAGCTTGGGGGCCACGGCCGGGTCGTCGCACACCTCGGCCACGGTCTGCACCCGGGCCACCGGGATCCGGGCGTCCCGCAGCGCGGCCAGGAGCTGGTCCGTGCCGACCCCCCGGGTCACCTCGGCCAGCCGGTCGTTCAGCCGCGACACGTCTGCGATCCGGCCCGCGTTGGTCTCGTAGGCCGGGTCGGCCAGCCCCTCGAACCCGGGCACGGCCAGGAGCCGGTGCCACTGGATGTCGTTGCCCACGGCCAGGTACACGTACCCGTCCCGGGTCGGGTACACGCTCACCGGCGCGAAGAACTCGTGGGTGTTGCCCCGGCGGGTCATCTCGACCCCGAACGTGCGGGCCATGGTGATCGGCTGGGCGAGCCAGCTCACCGTGGAGTCGATCATGGCCACGTCGATCCGGCTCCCCTCGCCGGTGACCGCCCGCTTGTACAGCGCCCGCATCACCTGGCCGTACGCGTGCTCGCTGGTGCCCATGTCGGGCAGGGGGATCCCGGCCACCTGGGGCGGCCCGTCCGGCTCGCCCGTGAGCCCCATCAGCCCGCCCCGGGCCTGGAGGATCGGGTCGTAGGCCGCCTCGTTGGAGTCCGGGCCGAACCCGGTCAGCCCCACCCAGATCAGGTCTGGTTTGACCGCCCGGAGCTGTTCGTACGCGATGCCCAGGGGTTCGTAGTTCTTGGGCAGCTGGTTGGTGGCAAACACGTCCACCCCGAGCCCGGTGATCAGGTCGTGGAGCAGCTTGCGGCCCCGGGGGTCTTTCAGGTTGAGGGTCACCGCCTCCTTGCCCGCGTTGATCGCGAAGAAGTAGCTGCACATGTCAGGCTCGTCTGGCCGGAACGGCTGCCCCACCTTGCGGTTGGGATCCCCGTACACCGGGTGCTCCACCCGCACCACCCGGGCGCCGTCCGCGGCCAGGCGGTAGGTGAGGTACGGGAGCACGGTGGCCTGCTCCAGGCTGAGCACGGTGAGCTTCTCGGGAAGGTCCATGGGGCGCCTCCTGAGGGGCAGGGTCGTTTTATTTTGCAAACAGCCGTTTTATTTTGTTCCTAACTGCGTTTTACAATCTGCATCCGCGCAGTCTACGCTGGCGGAGCCCGCGTGTCAACCGAGTTTTTTCCTTTGAAATTACGCGCTCTTTGGCGTCTCATGTTCCAAAACCTCGCATTGACACCTTCATAACTCTTTGCTAGCTTCTCGTCCCCGTTGTCGAGATCGCTACCCCTCCCCGGAGGCCCGCATGCTTCGGTTGCCGCCCACAAGATGGACCCGACCTCCCTCCCTGGACGCCGCTGTGGCCGCCCTGGGAGAGCCAGGCGCCCGCGCCCTGGCCGGGGGCACGGACCTCGTCGTCGCCCTGAAGAACCGCACCGGCCGGCCGCAGTGCCTGGTGAGCCTGGCGGACGCGTGCCCGGCGGGCATCGACACCGGGGGCGGCGGGTGGGCGATCGGCGCGGCCACCACCCTGTGGGACCTGGAGCGGTGGACCGCGCCCCCGTCCGTTGCCGCGATCCCCGAGGCGGCCCGTTCGGTGGCCGCGCCCCCGATCCGGAGCCGGGCCACGGTGGGGGGCAACCTGTGCCTGGACACCCGGTGCGTCTTCTATAACCAGTCCGCGTTCTGGCGAAGCGGCCGCCCGCCCTGCCGCAAGGCCGGGGGCGAGGTATGCCACGCGGTGCCGGGCGGGGACCGGTGCCACGCCGTGTTCTCGGCCGACCTGCCCCCGGCGCTGGCCGCGGTGGGCGCACGGGTCCGGGTGGCCGGACCGGACGGGGAACGGCGGAAGGACGTTGCCGACCTGTACACCGGCCAGGGGCTGGCGCCGCTGGCCCTGGCAGCCGCCGAGGTGGTGCTATCGGCCGATGTGCCGGCCCTGTCCGGGCGTTCGGGCAGCGCGTTCGAGAAGATCCGGGCCCGCCGGGGTCTGGACTTTGCCGCGGCGTCCGCCGCCGTCTGGGTGGAGGCCGGGGACGACGGCGCCTGTCGTTCGGCCCGGGTGGTGCTGGGCGCGGTGGACTCCGGCCCGGTCCGGGTGGCCAGGGCAGAAGAAGCGCTCCAGGGCTCGCTCCTGGAGCCCGAGGCGCTCGAAACCGCCGCGGACGCGGCCCGACGGGCGGCCCGCCCCGTGAAGAACGCGGACTTCACCCCTGCGTACCGCCGGAAGGTGGTGGGCGTGGCCGTAAAGCGCGCGGCCAGCCGGGCGTGGCAGCGGGCCGTCGGAGCCCGGGAGGCGTCGTCGTGAGCACCCCCCGAAAGATCGTCCTGGCCCTCACCGTCAACGGCCAGGACCACGACCTGCTCGTGGAACCCCGCCGCACCCTGCTGGAGGTGCTCCGGGAGGAACTCGGCCTGACCGGCGCCAAGGAAGGGTGCGGCACCGGCGGGTGCGGCACCTGCACCGTGCTGATCGACGGCCGGCCGGCCCGTGCGTGCCTGACCCTGGCCGCCGACGTGCAGGGCGCGTCCGTCCTCACGATCGAGGGGCTGGCCGACGCCCTGGACGGCGACCTGCACCCGATCCAGCGGGCGTTCGTGGACGCCCACGGCATCCAGTGCGGGTTCTGCACCCCGGGCATGATCCTCACCGCCAAGGCACTGCTGGACGAAAACCCGTCCCCCGACGAAGCCGAGATCCGCCAGGCCCTGTCGGGCCAGGTGTGCCGGTGCACCGGGTACGCCAAGATCGTGGACTCGGTGCAACTGGCCGCCCGACGGCTGGCCGGCGAGGAGGAGACGCCGTGAGCGTGTACGTGGGAAAGAGCGTTCCCCGCCGGGACACCCGGCTCAAGGCCACGGGGGAGGCCCGGTACACGGCCGACCTGGCCCTGCCGTTCATGCTCCACGCGGCCGTGCTGCGCAGCCCGTACCCCCACGCCCGGCTCCTGCGGGTGGACACCTCCCGGGCCGAGGCCCTGCCCGGGGTGCGGGCCGTGATCACCGCCCGGGATGCGTCCGGGGTCAAGTGGGGCGTGTTCCGGTACACCCGGGACCAGGAGTTCCTGGCCCGGGACAGGGTGCGGTACATCGGCGAGGAGATCGCGGCCGTGGCCGCCGACACCGAGGAGATCGCACAGGAGGCCGTGGCGTTGATCGCGGTGGAGTACGAGCGCCTTCCGGCCGTGTTCGACCCCCTGGACGCGATCGCGGACGGCGCGCCCCGGATCCACGACCACGCCGAGCGAAACATCAACATCCACGTGCCGATCCACGTGGGTGACGTGGACGCGGCCTGGGACGCGTGCGACCACGTCCACACCGAGATGACCCGGTCGGAAGAAGAGAGCTACTTCATGACCGAGCCCTACGCGGTGCTGGCCCACTGCGACCGCCAGGGCACGGTGGAGGTGTGGATGCCCAACGCCAGCCCCCACACCAAGGCCAAGGGGCTGGCCAACGCCCTGGAGCTGCCGGTGTCCAAGGTCCACGTGCGCCACGTGGCCATCGGCGGGGCGTTCGGGGGCCGCAGCGACATGTTCCCGGGCGAGTACATCACGGCCCTGCTGTCCCGCAAGACCCGCCGGCCGGTGCGGCTGGTGTACACCCGGGAGGAGAACTCGATCGCGGTACGCCAGGGCCATTCGATGGTGGTGGAGAGCCGGTTCGGGTTCAAGAAGGACGGCACCCTGCACGCCGTGGACGTCACCTGCCACATGGACGGGGGCGCGTACTCGTCCACCGGGCCGATCGCCACGAGCGTACCGTTTTTGTGCTTCGAGCAGACCTACCGGGTGGCCAACGTGCGGTACAACGGGTACCGGGTGTACACCAACAAGCCGATCCGGGGCATGATCCGCACCCACGGCCGGGCGTGGGCGTGCAACGTGGACATGCAACTCGACCTGGCGGCCGAGGCCCTGGGGCTCGACCCGATCGAGATCCGGCTGAAGAACGCCCTGAAGACGGGCGACCACACCCCCACCCAGAGCCACATCCCGTCCATGGCCAGCCACGAGACGATCCGGGCCGTGGCCGAGGCGAGCCGGTTCCGGGAGAAGTGGAAACGCCTCCCGCCGTGGCACGGCATCGGGATCGGGTGCGTCAGCGTGATGAGCGGGTTCCCCATGGGCATCCGGGGCGGGTCCGCGGCCATGGTCAAGTTCGACGAGGACGGCGGCGTCCACCTGATCTCGGGAGTGGTGGACAACGGCCAGGGCAACGAGGGCGTGGTGCTCCAGATCGCGGCCGAGGCCCTGGGGGTGCCGATCGACCAGATCCAGCTCACGGCCAGCGCCACCGAGATCACCCCGATCGACCAGGGCGCGTACAGCCAGGCCACCACACTGGTGAGCGGCAACGCGGTGCGTCTGGCGTGCGAGGACGCCCGGCGGCAGCTGTTCGAGGTGGCCGCGGACGTGCTCGAGGCCAGCGCCGAGGACCTGGAACTGGCCGACGGCAAGGTGTTCGTCAAGGGCTCCCCGGCCCGGGCGGTGCCCCTGGCCAAGGTGGTCCGGTCGGGCCTACTGAAGGGCAAGAGCGTGATCGGCCACGGCAGCTTCGGTCCCAACGTGGACCAGCGGCGCGAGTGGATCCAGAACCCCAAGGGACAGCTGTCCGCGGCGTTCAGCTACGGCAGCGCGGTGGTCGAGGTCCGGGTGGACCCCGAGACCGGGTTCGTGGACGTGCTGGACGTGTGGGCGTCCCACGACTGCGGCAAGGCGATCAACCCCAAGGAGGTGGAGGGCCAGATGGACGGCGGCGTGGCCATGGGCGGCCACGGCGGCATCCTGCTCGAAGCGCTCCGGTGGCACGAGGGGGCCAACCTGAACACGAACTTCCTGGACTACAAGATCCCGCTGGCGCCGGACATGCCGCCGATCCACAACTTCATCGTGGAGGCCGACGACCCGGTGGGCCCGTTCGGCGCCAAGGAGGGCGGCCTGTCGATCTCGATGTGCACGGCCCAGGCGTACGCCAACGCGATCGCCCACGCGATCGGCACCCACATCCGCGAGTTCCCCCACACCCCCGACCGGGTGCTGGACACGATCGAGGCCCGGGAGGGCACGGAGGACGAGGCATCATGAAGGCAAAGGCGATCGACCACATCTGTTTCGTGGTCCGCGACCTGGACGCGGCCGTGGAGCGGTACCGGGACGCCCTGGGGCTGGAGCCCGACGGGTACTACACCGCGCCGTCCGAGAGCATCCGGGTGGCCCGGTACTACCTGGACAACGTGGCCCTGGAGCTGATGGAGCCCACCACCCCGGACAGCGAGGTGGGCCGGTTCCTGGACAAACGGGGCGAAGGGTTCTTCCTGATCTCGTACAAGGTGGACGACGTGGCCGCCGGCCTCGAAGAACTGGCCGGCAAGGGGTACCGCACCATCGACCGCAAGCCCCGGGAGCTGATGGGCAACCGGTACGCGTTCATCCAGCCGCCCAAGGACCTGCACGGCGTGCTCACCGAGATCATCGACGGTGAGTTCGACGGCTCCTACGACGGGGGAGGCTGAGCCGCCCGATGTTCTCGTCGATCGAGGCGATCACCGAGGTGCTGGCCCGCCACCGGTACGTGGCCGACCGGGAAGTGGCCACGATCCTGTACCTGGCCCAGGCCCTGCACAAGCCCCTGTTCTTGGAGGGGGAGCCCGGGGTGGGCAAGACCGAACTGGCCGTGGTCCTGGCCCGGGCCCTGGACACCGAGCTGATCCGCCTCCAGTGCTACGAGGGGCTGGACGCGTCCATGGCGCTGTACGAGTGGAACTACCCGCGCCAGATCCTGGAGATCAAGCTCCAGGAGACCTGCTCGGATCGGGAGCACCTGACCCGCACGATCTTCAGCGACGAGTTCCTGATCGAGCGGCCCCTGCTCCGGGCGATCCGCCACCCCGGCCCCCGGCCCGCGGTGCTCCTGATCGACGAACTGGACCGGGCCGACGAGGAGTTCGAGGCGTTCCTGCTGGAGATCCTGGCCGGGTACCAGATCACGATCCCCGAACTGGGCACGGTGCGGGCGGCGGTCAAACCCCTGGTGATCGTCACGTCCAACCGCACCCGGGACGTGCACGACGCCCTGAAGCGCCGGTGCCTGTACCACTGGATCGACTACCCGGACTTCGACAAGGAATACGCGATCGTCAAGCGCCACCTGCCCCGGGTCGAGGACGCCCTGGCCGCCCAGGTGTGCCGGTTCATGGAACGGATCCGTACCGAGGAGTTCCTCAAACGGCCCGGCATCGCCGAGACCCTGGACTGGGCCGCGGCCCTGCTGGCCCTGAACCGGGACGCCCTGGACGCCGAGACCGTGGAGGCGACCCTGGGGTGCATCTTCAAGAACCGCCAGGACATCCAGGTTTTTCGCAGCGAAGTGTGGGGCGACCCGGACAGGCGCGGCGCGTACCTGGCCGAGGTCAAGGAGAACCTGTGCTGACCGACCCCCTGGACCGGGCGGCGGAGCTGGTACAGGCCGGCACGGCCGTGTGCGCGGCCACCGTGATCGCGTCGGACGACCCGGCCGTGCGCCCCGGCGCCCGGCTCCTGGCCCTCCGGGACGGCACCGTGGAGGGCTCCGTCGGCGACGCCGGGCTGGACCGGGAGGTGGCGGAGCTGGCAGCCGGCGCCCTGGCCCGGAACCGGCGGGAGGCGGTGACCGTCGGCAGCGGGATCCGGGTGTTCCTGGACGTGCTGGCCGAAGGCGCCCAGCTGGTGGTGTGCGGCGCGGGGCACATCGCGGTTCCCCTGGCCCGGTTCGCCCGGGCCGTGGGGTTCACGGTCACGGTGATCGACGACCGGCCCGAGTTCGCCCACCCCGACCGGTTCCCGGGCTGCGCGGTGATCGCCGACGAATTCGTGGACGCCCTGGAGCGGGCGCCGTTCGGCCCCGTCACCTACGCGGTGGTGATCACTCGGGGGCACGAGCACGACGCCGACTGCCTGGAGGCGGTGCTCCCCCGGGAAACCGCGTACGTCGGCCTGATCGGGAGCCGGCGGCGGGTGCGGTTCGTGCTCGACACCCTGGAGCGGGCCGGCGCGGCCCGGGACCGCCTGGAACAGGTGTTCACCCCGATCGGTCTGCCGATCGGCGCCGAGTCGCCCGAGGAGATCGCCCTGTCCATCGTGGCCGAGTTGGTGTGCGTGCGTCGCAAGGGCCCGGCCCAGGCCCGGGCCCTGCGGGCCGCCGTGGAGAAGACCCCGTGACCGACCGGGACGTGCTGGTCAAACTGCGGGAGCTGCGCCGGACCGGCGTGGGGGTGTGCCTGGCCACGATCGTGGAGGCCCACGGCTCCACCCCCCGCACGGTGGGCGCCAAGATGCTCGTGTGCGCAGACGGGCGGCTGTTCGGGTCGGTGGGGGGCGGCTGCGGAGAGCGCCAGGTCAAGAGCGCGGCCCTGCGCAGCCTCGTCGCCACCCGTACCCCGGAGCTGGTCGAGGTGGACCTCACCGACGACCTGGGCACCCGGGGGGGAGACGTGTGCGGCGGCCGGATGAAGATCTTCGTGGAGCCGTTTTGAACGGTCGCCAGCCGACCGGCGTGACGGGTGCAGCCCCCCTGGGGCCGCCCCACCGGTTTTCCATCGGGAGCCTTGGGAGGAGAGGGAAGATGCGACAGGACGACTGACAGGCCGATGCCCACCCGACCCCAGATCCCCTCCACGACGCCCCCCGCCGGCATGGCCGGACAGATTGTGGCGTTCTCCCGGCTGCTCAAGGAAGCCGGGCTGCGGCCCCATCCTCGGGCCGTGGTGGACGCGTGCCGGGCCGTGGACGCCGTGGGGGTGGACGACCGGGAGCGGATGTACTGGGCGCTCCGGGCCAACCTGGTGGCCGACCGGGAGCGGTTCGACGCGTTCGACCGGCTGTACCACCTGTTCTGGGACGAGGGGGTGGACCGGTTGCCCCCCCGGGAGACCGCGCGCCTGGGCGCCGTACCGGTGTACGCCCCGGCGCCCACGCCGCCGACCCCGGGCGGCGCTGCAGGCCCGCCCGGGGTCGACGCGGCCGGTGGAACGACCCGCGACGAGATCCTGGTCCGCCGCGACCTCAGGGACCTGGCACCGGACGAGGACGCCCGCCTCCGGGAGATCCTCCTGGCGCTCCTGGCCCGCCTCACCACCCGGCCCGGCCGCCGGCACCGGCCCACCCTTCACGGCCGGAGGCTCGCGATGCGCCGCCTGCTGCGCGAGAACGCCCGGTACGGCGGCGAGATCCTGCGCCTGGTGCACCGGGAGAAGAAGATCACCCGCCGCCGGATCGCGCTGCTGGGGGACGTGTCCGGCTCCATGAACCCGTACAACCGGTTCTTCCTGCTCCTGGCCCACGCCCTGGGCCGCCACGACCCCGACGCCGACGTGTACGCGTTCTCGACCCGGCTGTTCCACCTCACCGAGTTCCTCAGGGAGCGGGACGCCGTCCGGGCCGTGGAACGGGTGATGGAACAGACGAGCGGCTGGTCCGGGGGCACCCGGATCGGCGAGTGCCTGGCCAGCTTCAACCGGTGGCAGGAACGCCGGGGCCGGCTGCGCGGCGCGGTGGTGGTGATCTTCAGCGACGGGTGGGACCGGGGCGACCCGGCCGTTCTCCGGCGCGAGGTGATCCGGCTCCGCTCGGCTGCGGCCCGGGTGTACTGGCTCAACCCCCTCAAGGGAGACCCGGACTACCGGCCCCTGTGCCGGGGCATGGCAGCCGCCCTGCCGTACCTGGACGGGTTCTACCCCGCCCACAACGTGGAGAGCTTCGCCCGGTTCGCCCGGCAGGTGACGCGGGCCAGGCGGTGAACCGTTCCTGAACCCGGGGGCGGCCCGTTCGCGGGGACCAGGCCGCCGGCAGCCCGGAAAACCCTTTGTCTCCCCGCCAGAAAAAGGAGGTTGGCGATGGCCCAGACCCGGTATCTGCTCACAGAGAAGGACATCCCCCGCCAGTGGTACAACATCGCCGCCGACATGCCCAACCCGATGAAACCACCGCTCAACCCGGGCACGAAGGAACCGATCGGGCCCCAGGACCTGGCGCCCCTGTTCCCGATGTCCCTGATCGAGCAGGAGGTGAGCACCCAGCGGTGGATCGACATCCCGCCGGAGGTGCTCGACATCCTCGCCCTGTGGCGGCCCACCCCCCTGTTCCGGGCCCACCGCCTGGAGCAGGCCCTCGGCACCCCGGCCAAGATCTACTACAAGTACGAGGGCACCAGCCCGGCGGGCAGCCACAAGCCCAACACGAGCGTGGCCCAGGCGTACTACAACAAGAAGGAAGGGGTGAAGCGGATCGCCACCGAGACCGGCGCGGGCCAGTGGGGCAGCGCCCTGGCCCTGGCGTGCCAGTTCTTCGGGCTCGAGGCCAAGGTGTACATGGTCAAGATCTCGTACGAGCAGAAGCCCTACCGCCGCAGCCTGATGCAGACCTGGGGCGCCAGCGTCATCCCGAGCCCGTCCAACGAGACCGAGGCCGGCCGCAAGATCCTGGCCGAGGACCCGGACAGCACGGGCTCCCTGGGCATCGCGATCTCCGAGGCGGTGGAGGACGCGGCCAGCCGGGAGGACACCAAGTACTCCCTGGGCTCGGTGCTCAACCACGTGCTCCTGCACCAGACCGTGGTGGGCCAGGAGGCCCAGAAGCAGATGGAGCTGGCCGGAGACTACCCGGACGTGGTGATCGGGTGCTGCGGCGGGGGCAGCAACTTCGCGGGCCTCACGTTCCCGTTCCTGCGCGACAAGATCGCGGGCCGGGACCTGGACGTGATCGGGTGCGAGCCCACGGCGTGCCCCACCCTGACCAAGGGGCACTTCCACTACGATTTCGGCGACACCGTGGGGATGACCCCCCTGATGCCGATGCACACCCTGGGGCACACGTTCGTTCCGGCCGGCATCCACGCCGGCGGGCTCCGCTACCACGGCATGGCGCCCCTGGTGAGCCAGCTCCTGAAGGACGACCTGATGCGAGCCGAGGCGTTCCACCAGGTGGAGTGCTTCGACGCGGCCGTGCTGTTCGCACGTTCCGAGGGCATCGTGCCCGCGCCCGAGTCCAGCCACGCGATCCGCGGCGCGATCAACGAGGCGCTCAAGGCCAAGGAGGAGGGCAAGGAGAAGACGATCCTGTTCCTCCTGTCGGGCCACGGCAACTTCGACATGTCCGCCTACGACGCGTACTTCTCCAAGAAGCTCGAGGAATACGAGCTTCCCCAGGAGGAACTCGACAAGGCGTGGTCCGCGATCCGGGACCTGCCCGCAGCGTGAGCCTTGCGGGGCGGAGCGCTGGCAGCGCTCCGCCCCCTTTTCCCCTTTTCCCCTTTTCAGCGCGAGGAGTCCCACACCATGCACAGGGCGGAGCAGCGGGTGCTGTTGGGCAACGAGGCCATCGCCCGGGGTCTGGCCGAGGCGGGCTGCCAGTTCGCCACGTCGTACCCCGGAACGCCGAGTTCCGAGATCCTTCCCGGGCTCGTGCGGTTCAAGGAGGAGCTGGGCCTGGACCTGTACACCGAATGGTCCACCAACGAAAAGGTCGCCCTGGAGACCGCCCTGGCCGCGGCGTACTCGGGCAAGCGCACCGCGGTGGCCATGAAGCAGGTGGGGCTCAACGTGGCGGCCGACCCGGCCCTGTCCGCGGCGTACATCGGGGTGGTCGGAGGTCTGGTGCTGGTCGTGGCCGACGACCCCGGACCCCACAGCTCCCAGACCGAACAGGACACCCGGCTGTTCGCCCGGTTCGCCAAGCTGCCCGTGCTCGACCCCACCACCCCGGAGGAGGCCAAGGACCTGTGTGCCCGGGCGTTCGACCTGTCCGAACGCTACCAGGTGCCCGTGATCCTGCGACCCACCCTGCGGATCTGCCACGCCCGCCAGTCGGTGAGCTGCGGACCGGTGCGGGCGGGCCGCAGGACGGCCCGGTTCGAGAAGAACCCCCGGCGGTGGGCGGCCACCCCGCGAGCACGGCTGGAACTGCACAAAAAGCTCAACGAGAAGCTCGAGGCCATCGGCCGGGAGTTCGCCGAGTGGCCGGAGAACCAGCTCCTCCTGCCGGCGGACCGCCACGCCCTGGGCATCGTGGCGTGCGGCGTGAGCTACGCGTACCTGGCCGAGGCGCTCGGCCCCCTGGGCCTGGCCGACCAGGTGGCCGTGCTCAAGCTGGTCACTCCCCACCCGCTGCCCGCCCCCCTGGTGGACGCCCTGGCCGAGCGGTGCGACCGGTTGCTTGTGCTGGAGGAGCCCGACGCGGCCGTGGAACTCCAGCTCCGATCCGTGGCTCCGGTGTGGGGTCGCATGAGCGGCCACGTGCCCACGGCCGGCGAACTGGGCCCGGAACGGGTGCGGGCCCTGGTGGCCGGGGCCGCCCGGGAGGCGGGCCTCGAGCCCGCCCCCCTGCCCGACGGCGGACTCCGCCAGGCGTCCGACGGACTGGGCCTGCCCCTGCGGCGCCCCACCCTGTGCCCGGGCTGCGGCCACCGGGCCACGTTCTACGGCCTCCGGCGGGCGTTCCCGGACGGGCTGTTCCCCGGGGACATCGGGTGCTACACCCTGGGCCTGAACCTGGGCTCGGTGGACACCGTGCACGACATGGGCGCGTCGATCTCGATGGCGGCCGGGTTCTACCACGCCCACGCCCAGGACGGCGAGCCACCGCCGATCCTGGCCACCATCGGCGACAGCACGTTCTACCACTCCGGCGCCGCGTCCCTGGAGAACGCCGTGTACAACGGCGCCCGGTTCGTGCTGCTGATCCTCGACAACGAGGTCACGGGCATGACCGGCATGCAGCCCACCCCCGAGTTCGGTGTCACGGCCGACGGCCATCCCGGCCGGGCCGTGGACCTGGAAGGGCTGGTGCGCGGGTGCGGGGTGGAGTACGTGGTGGCCGACGTGGACCCCCACGACGTGGCCGCGTTCCAGAAGGTCCTGTTCGATGCGGCCGACCACGCCCGGGCGCCCGACGGCGGGGTGGCGGTGATCATCACCCGGTACCCGTGCGTCACCCGGATCAAGGGGCTGGGCCCCGACCGGGTCCCCACGCCGGTGGAGGTGCGCCACGGCCCTGCGCCCCGCCTGACCGCCGGGAGCTGGGATCCGGCGTGGCTGCCCGAGCACCGGGACCGGGTGAGCCCGTGCCGGGACGCATGCCCGGCCGGCAGCGACGTGGAGCGGATGCTGGCCCTGGCCGGCGACGGCCAGTGGGACGAGGCGGCCCGCGTCCTGCTGGAGGCGCACCCGTTTCCCGCCACCCTGGGGCGGGTGTGCCCGCACCCGTGCGAGACCGCGTGCAACCGGAGCGGGCTGGACGGCGCGGTGGCGGTCCACGCGGTGGAGCGGGCCGCCGGGGACCGGGCGCCGGAGCCGGCTCCCGCCCCGGACCCGGACGCCGGTAGCCGGAAGGTGGCCGTGGTGGGCGCCGGGCCGGCCGGCCTGACCGCAGCGTACCACCTGGCCCGGGGCGGTCACCGGGTGGAGGTGTTCGAGGCCCGGCCCGAGCCGGGAGGCCTGCTGCGGTGGGCGATCCCCGAGTATCGGCTCCCGGCCGACGTTCTCGACCGGGAGGTCGCCCGGGTCACCGGCCTGGGCGTCCAGATCCACACCGGCGCCCGGGTGGGCGAGGACGTGCCCTTCTCCGACCTGGACCGGTTCGACGCGGTGCTCGTGGCCACGGGCGCATGGCGCGAGCGCACCGTGGACGCGCCCGGGTTCGATCGGGACAGGGTGTGGCCCGGTCTCGGGTTCCTCCGCCGGGTGCGAGAGGGGGAAGCCGTGGACCCGGGCCGGCGGGTGGCCGTGATCGGCGGCGGGAACACGGCGATCGACGCGGCCCGGACCGCCCGCCGGCTGGGAGCGGAGGTCACCGTGTACTACCGCCGGGACGCGGACCGGCTCCGGGCGATCCCAGGCGAGGTGGATGCGGCCAGGGCAGAGGGCATCTTCTTCCGGTTCCAGGTGGCCCCCCAGGCCGTGGAGGCCGGCCGGTCGCGCCGGCTCGCGCTGCGGCTCCGGGACACGTCCCAGGCCGAGACCGGGGCGTTCGCCGTGCCCCCGGGCGGCGAGGGACCGGCCGCCGAGTTCTGGGTCGAGGTGGACACCGTGATCTGCGCGGTGGGCGCCGAGCCGGACGTTCCCGTCGTGGGGACGGGTGACGGCGGCGGCCCGGTCGACCCGTGGGGCCGCACCCGCAGCCGCCGGGTGTACATGGCCGGGGACGCCGCGGCAGGCGGCGCGGGCACCGTAGCCGCGGCAGTGGCCGCGGGCCGCAGGGCGGCCGCCGCGATCCTCGCGGACCTGGCCGGCGAACCCCTGGACGACCCGCCCCGGGACGGTCGGGCTCCGGACGTGCCCGAGCTCGGGGAGATCCGGCTCCACCGGTTCCCGGCCGAGGCCCCGGCCGACATCCGCCGCCTGCCCCCGGACGAGGCGATCTGGAGTTTCGACGAGGTGGACCAGGGCCTGCCGCCGGGTCGGGCGGTCCGCGAGGCCGGTACCCGGTGTTTCCACTGCGGGGTGTGCACCCGGTGCGACATCTGCCTGCACGTCTGTCCTGAGGGCGCGATCGAACGCACCGAGGCCGGATACCGGGTGGACCCGGCCAAGTGCACCCTGTGCCGGCTGTGCGAGGTGGAGTGCCCGCGGGGCGCGATCGCGATGCCGGCCACGGGCACTTGCGTGGGATGCGGCTACTGCACCACCTGGTTCGAGTGTCCGGCCCTGGTCCCGGACGCGGACGGCCGGGTCCATGTGGACGACCGGGTGTGCATCGCGTGCGGCCTGTGCATCCAGGTGTGCCCCCAGGGCGCGATCCAGCCCTCGAAAAAGGAGCTGTCGTGAACCGACCCGAGAACACCCAGATCGTGATCGCCGGCATCGGGGGCCAGGGGGTGCTGTTCACCTCCCGGCTCCTCACCGAGGCTGCCCGGTCCCGTGGGCTTCCCGTGATCGGGTGCGAGACCCACGGCATGAGCCAGCGGGGCGGCTCGGTTGCCGCCCACCTCAAGTTCGGGGCGTTCTGGAGCCCCCTCGTGGCGGACGGGGACGCCGACCTCCTGCTCGGGCTGGACCCGGTGGAGGCCAACCGGGCCCTGCCGTGCCTGCGGGTCACCGGCGGCGCGCTGTGCGTGGTGAACGCGTCGAACCAGCGGCCGTTTCCCGACCCGTCCGTGACCCACCTCCTGGAAAAGGCCGGGGTGGGCGTGGCCACCGTGGACGCGGACACCCTGGCCGCAGGCCTGGACTCCCCGCTTCTCGCCAACCTGATCGTGCTCGGGCACGCGTGCACCCGGGACGCGTTCCCGTTCGGGTTCGGCGAGATCCGGGACGCGGCCGAGGCCATGAGTTCCCCGCAACACAGGGAGGCCAACCTGGCCGCGCTCGAGGCCGGGCGGACGGCCTGAGTCGACCCGAAAACCGGACCGGCACCCTCCGTACCGGAGAGGATGCAGTGCGCCGGGGCCCATGGGGGCCTGTCGTGCCGTCTTGACCCGGGTGGAGAATGTTTCTAGAGTGCTCGTCACACTCACCGTTTCGGGGCCGCCCATGAAGCCTTTTCTCCGAACGTTGCTGGGCGTGCTGGGCCTGGTGCTGTTCGCCGCCCAGGTGCTTGCGCCCTCTATTTGTGCAAAGACGACGTCGGCGTGCCCGGCCGTGGAACGCGTTCGGCCGGAAGCCCGTGCCGACCAGGACCCCACCCCGGCCGGGGAGTGCGCGTTCGGGAGTTGCACTTGTTGTGCGCCCCGACTACCGGCGACCACCGGCCTGTTCTTCGGATCTCCCGCCCTGGAGAACCTCTCCTCCGGCACCGTGCCAGGACTTCCCGGTCCGCCGGCCGGCCCGCTCCCACCGGTTCCCATCACGAACGCCTGACGACCACGCAGGGGCGGCCGCTTCCAGCCCTCCTGCCACGGCCCCTGCCGAATCCGCTGCTCCGAAACAAACGAACGGCCGTTGTCGGCATGCACCCCGAGTCGATCGACCCGGACGTGCGCCGAGCACCACCGGGAGGACGAGATGAGATGGCGCCGTTACTTCCAGTTGGGCATGACCCTGGGGGCGAACGGGTGGGTCAAGGGGTTCTGGGCTAAAGCGGTGTACCAGGGCGCCACCAAGGGGTTCTGCGTGCCCGTGCTCAACTGCTACGCGTGCCCTGCGGCCGTGTTCTCCTGCCCGCTCGGAGCCCTCCAGCACTTCATGGTGATCCGGAGCATCCCGTACTACGTGCTGGGCTTCCTGGGCTCGGTCGGGGCGTTCGTGGGGCGCCTGCCGTGCGGGCTCCTGTGCCCGTTCGGGTTCTTCCAGGACCTGCTCCACAAGTTTCCCTCGGTCAAGATCCCGGTCCCCCGCACCCTGCGGCCGCTGCGGTATGCCGTGCTGGTGCTGCTGGTGTTCGTGATCCCGTGGATCACATCCGAGAACTGGTTCTCGAAACTGTGCCCGATGGGCACCCTGACCGGCGGGCTGCCGTGGGTCACCATTAGCGAAGACATCCGGAAGATGATCACGGAGTTGTTCTGGATCAAGGTCGCGATCCTCATCTTCTTCACGGTCTCGTCCGTGGTCGCGAAACGGCCGTTCTGCCAGACCACCTGTCCCCTGGGGGCGCTGTTCGGCCTGTTTAACCGGTGGAGCCTCGTCCGGCTGCGGTGGGAACCATCGACGTGCACCCACTGCGACAAGTGTCTCGAGGTGTGCCCCATGGAGATCAAGGTCTACGAGGGCGCGAACACCGGCCAGTGCATCCGATGCCTGGACTGCACGGCGTGCGAGGCGATCACGGTCACCACGGTGCTGGACCCGGGGAAACAGGCCGTGTCCCCCGGGGACGAACCCGCGGGGCAGGCGGCGTGACCGCTCCGGGCCGGCGTGCCGGGCCTCCCCGCGGAACCCGGCGCTCGACCAGGATGCTGAAAAACCCCTCCCGTGGGGCCGGCGACGGGCGCCGTTCCGGGCCACGGCAAAGACGCCTGGGGTGGGCGTTCATGCTCGCAGCCCTGGCCTTCCCGTGGGGGTGCGCCGGCCCCCGGCCGGAAGGGCCGGTGACCCCGGTGGCGAGGCCGTGCCTCCCGGGGGACGACGTGGTCGAGGTGGGCAGGTCCTATTTCGACTTCACCGGCCCCCTCCTCGGCGGGGGCAGCCTCACCCTGTCCGAGGTGCTGGCACGGCAGGCCGTCCTGGTCCAGTTCTGGAGCATCACCTGCGCACCCTGCCTGGAAGAACTGCCGCTCCTCGCCGAGATCCAGGCGACGTACGGCCCCGCCGGCCTCCAGGTTCTCGGCGTCAACATCGACAACAGCGGTCCGGAGCGGCTCCGGAGCGCCCTGGAGGCACGAGGGATCGCCATCCCGTACCCGGTTGTCCTGGACCCGGACCGGGCCGTGGCCGCGCACTACGCCCCGTGGGCCGTGCCCGTCACCGTGCTCGTGGGCACGGACGGGAAGGTCCGGGCGATCCACACCGGCTACAAACCGGAGCTGGCGCCGGTGATCGAGGGGGAAGTGGGCCGGCTCCTGGAAAGATGAGACCCGGGCGCGGGCCGGGCCCTTTTCGGCTTGCAGCCTGGGGGCACTTGTTCTATATATGAGCACATGATCAAGTGATCACGGAGACGCCATGGATACCTGCGCTGAAACCCTGGTCCACCCGGACGCCGTGGCCGCGGCCCGCCGGGTCGTGGACGACGCCCCGGTGGACGCCCTGGCCGAGACGTTCAAGGTGCTGGGAGACCCCACCCGGGCCCGCATCCTCCTGGCCCTGTCGGTCCGGGAGCTGTGCGTTTGCGACCTGGCCGACCTCCTGTCGGTTTCCCAGAGCGCAGTGAGCCACCAGTTGAGGCTCCTCAGGGCCCACCGGCTGGTCCGCTTCCGCCGGGAGGGGAAGCTCGTCTACTACAGCCTCGACGATGACCACGTGCGCACCCTGTTCGCCGAGGGGCTGCGCCACGTCAAGGAGGGATGACCGTGGAGCGTCCTGCTGCCGCCGCCCCCCTCCAGGGAGCCCGGTACCGGCTCGAAGGCCTTTCGTGCGCGTCGTGCGCGGGCAAGATCGAACGGGAACTCGCCAGCCTGGAAGGGGTGCGGGCCGAGCTCCACTTCGCGTCGTCCACCCTGGTGGTGGACGCTGCAGACCCGGCCCTCCAGCGGCAGGCCGTGGCCGTGGTGAACCGCATCGAGCCCGACATACGGGTGGTCCGCCTCGACGCCGGCCACCTGGAGGAGGCGCCCGCCGGGATCTCCCCGATCCTCAAGGTCGTGGCCGTCTCCGGGAGCGTGTTCGCGGCCGGCCTGGCGATCCAGACGTTCGCCTTGCCCGGCGCCGAGGATCTGCCGTGGACGGACGGACGGTTCTGGGCCGTGCTCATGCCGTTCCTCGTGGCGTACGCGATCGCGGGCCACGACGTGGTCCGCGGTGCCGTGCGGGGTGTCCTGACCGGGAACGTGTTCGGCGAAAGCTTCCTGATGACCGTGGCCACCCTGGGCGCGTTTGCGATCCGCGAGTTCCCCGAAGCCGTGGCCGTGATGCTGTTCTTCAAGGTGGGCCAGTACTTCGAGGACCGGGCCCTGAACCACTCCCGGCGGTCCATCGCCAGCCTGCTCGAAATCCGGGCCGACCATGCCAACCTGCGCAGGGACGGCACCACCGTGCAGGTCCCTCCGGAGCAGGTGCAGGTGGGTGACCGGATCGTGATCAAACCCGGGGAAAAGGTTCCCCTGGACGGGGTGGTCGAGGAGGGCCAGACCACGGTGGACGCCTCGGCCCTCACGGGCGAGGCGTTGCCCCGGTCCGTGGGCGAAGGGGACGAGATCCTGTCGGGCATGGTCAACCGCAGCGGGGTCGTCACCGTGCGGGTCACCAAGCCGTTCGGCGCGTCCACGGTCAAGAAGATCCTGGACCTGGTGGAGACGGCCGCCGCCCGAAAGGCCCCCACCGAGGCCTTCATCACCAAGTTCTCCCGGGTGTACACGCCGGTGGTGGTCGGGGCCGCGGTCCTGCTGGCCGTGACACCCCCGCTCCTGTCCCGGGTGCCCGCCCTGGCGGGCTGGTTCTCCCACCCCGAGACGTACGCCGAGTGGATCTACCGGGCCCTGGTGTTCCTGGTGATCTCGTGCCCGTGCGCCCTGGTCATCTCGATCCCCCTGGGGTTTTTCGGTGGCATCGGTGCGGCATCGCGCCGGGGGATCCTGTTCAAGGGAGCCAACTACCTGGAGGCGTTCCGGTCCTTGAAGACAATCGTGTTCGACAAAACGGGCACCCTCACCGAGGGGGTGTTCCGGGTCACCGAGGTCGCGCCGAGCAACGGCTTCTCCCGGGACGAACTGCTGGCCCTGGCGGCCGCGGCCGAGAGCCACTCGACCCACCCCGTCGCCCGGTCCGTGGTGGAGGCCTACGGCCGGTCCGTGGACGAAGACCGGATCGAACGCTACGAGGAGATCCCGGCCCACGGCGTGCGGGCGAGGATCGACGGCAAGGTGGTCCTGGCGGGCAACGACCGGATCCTGCACCTGGACGGGGACGACCTGGCCCACGACACCTGCAACGTGGAGGGCACGGTGGTCCACGTGGCCGTGGACGGGACCTACGCGGGCTACCTGGTGCTGGCCGACCAGCCCCGGCCCGAGGCCCGGGAAGCGATCGATCGCCTGCGGGAGGCGGGCGTGGACGAGGTGGTCATGCTCACCGGCGACGAGCGCGGGGCGGCCCGGTCGGTGGCCGGCCAGCTCGGGCTCGACGCGTTCCACGCCGAACTCCTGCCCCAGGACAAGGTCGCGTGGGTGGAACGGATCAAGCGCAGCCGGGCCGAAACGCGCGCAAAGGTCGCGTTCGTGGGCGACGGCATCAACGACGCGCCCGTGCTGGCGGCAGCGGACATCGGCATCGCCATGGGCGGGCTGGGCTCGGACGCCGCCATCGAGGCGGCCGACGTGGTGCTGATGAACGACCGCCTCACCGGCCTGGTGGACGCGGTGCACGTGGCCCGCCGCACCAACGGCATCGTGCGGGCGAACATCGCCATGGCCCTCGGGATCAAGGGGGTGTTCATCGCCCTGGGCGCCCTGGGCCTGGCCTCGATGTGGGAGGCCGTGTTCGCCGACGTGGGCGTGGCCGTGCTGGCCGTGCTGAACGCGACCCGCATCCTGAAGGACCCGGCGTGACCCACGGCACTTCTTCAAAACCCCGGATTCTTGTGGTGGACGACGATCGGGGCCACCGGACCATGCTCCGGGCGCTTCTGGCCGAGGGCGGGTACGAGACCCTGGAGGCCGGCGACGGAGACGCCGGGGTGGGGGCCGTGCACACCCATCCGGTGGACGCGGCGCTCCTGGACCTCAGGATGCCCCGGGTGGGGGGCATCGAGGCCCTGGAGGCGATCAAGGCCGTTCGGCCGGACCTGCCCGTGGTCGTGCTCACGGCCTACGCCTCGGTGGACACGGCCGTGGCCGCCATGAAGAAGGGCGCCTTCGACTACCTGGCCAAGCCGGTGGACGTGGCCGACCTCTACCGGGTGCTGGACAAAGCGTTGGAGTTCCACCGGCTGGAGCAGGAGGTCCGGCTGCTCCGGGAGCGGCTGGGGGAGCGGTTCGACTTTTCGAGCATCATCGGCCGGAGCCGGCCCATGCGCGAGTTGTTCGAGACCCTGGCCCTCGTGGCCCCCTCAGACGCCACCGTGCTGATTACAGGCGAGTCGGGCACGGGCAAGGAGCTCGTGGCCAATGCGATCCACCAGAACAGCCCGCGGCGCGACCGGCAGTTTGTCAAGGTCAACTGCGCGGCGCTACACGAGAACCTGCTCGAGAGCGAGCTGTTCGGCCACGAGCGGGGCGCCTTCACCGGCGCCACCGCCCAGCGCAAGGGCCGGTTCGAGCTGGCCCACGGCGGCACCCTGTTCCTGGACGAGATCGGGGACATGAGCCCGGCCACCCAGGCCAAGGTACTGCGGGTGCTCCAGGAGGGCGAGTTCGAGCGCCTGGGGGGAACCCGCACCCTGCGTGTAGACGTGCGCGTGATCGCAGCCACCCACCGGGACCTGGAGGCCATGGTTGCCGAAGGCGCATTCCGCCAGGACCTGTACTACCGCCTGAGCGTGGTCCCGGTGCGCCTGCCGCCGCTACGGGAACGGCCCGAGGACATCCCCGTTCTGGCCGGGCAGTTCCTGCGGCTGTACGCCGAGAAAAACGGGAAATCCGTGGCGGGGTTCACGCCCGAGGCAATGGACCTTCTGGTGCGCCACGACTGGCCTGGCAACGTGCGCGAGCTTCAAAACGCCGCGGAGCGGGCCGTGATCCTGTGCCTGGGCGACCGGATCACACCCCGCGAGCTGCCCCCGGTGTTGGGAGGCCCGGGCGCCCCACCCACGGAGGCCCCTGCGACCCCCGAACCGGGTCCCCCCACCCTCAAGGACGCCGAGCGCGAACTGATCCTGCGAACCCTGGAGAAGACCGGCGGCAACCGCACCCGGGCCGCCCGGATCCTCGGCATCTCCCGTCAGACCCTTCTGAACAAGTTCAAGGAGTACGGCCGGTCCTGACCCGTCAAAATTCTGGGCAGCTGGCGTTCTTCTCCTGATCCCGGCGTCTTGTTTTTGGGCACCCTCCGCCCCACCCCTCAACGCCATCCTCCTTTTTTGTTCCATCTTTTCGCGTCGTTGCAGCAAAAGTTCCTCTTTGGCACGCCCTGTGCTCTACATCCTGGTACGAACGCTCTCGAACCCTTGAAGTGAAGCAAAGGAGGTCTCGCCATGAGAACGCTGTGGACCGTTCTGGCCATCGTCGGCCTGGCCGTCGGGGCGCTTGCCCTGACCGGATGTTACCCGCACCACGGCTACGGACCGGGCCACACGAGCCACGGCCCGGGCTGCCCCAGGAGGTGAGCCGATGTTCTGTTCCCCCGGAAGCTGGATGCAGTGGATACCCTGGCACGGGCTGATGGGGCCGTGGGGCGGGCTGCTCGGGCTCCTGGTGTTCGGGCTCCTCGTGTGGCTGGTGGTCCGGGCCATACGCCGGGACCGGCCCACGGCACGGCATGCCGGGCAGACGTGTCACGCCTGCGGCGCGCCGGTGGAACCCGTGTTCTTCCGGTGCCCCCGGTGCGGAATCGACATCAAGACCCACTGCCCGGGGTGCTGCCGGGTGGTGGACGCGGACTGGACGTTTTGCCCCTACTGCGGCCGCGAGGCCGCCGGAAACGCATCTTCCCAACCCCCAACCCAAGAAGGAGGTACGTCATGAACACGAAGCGCTTGTGGATCGCAGGAGCCCTGGTGGTGACCCTGGCCGGAGCGGCCCTGGCGGGCAAGGCCGAGGCGTGCTGGGGATGCTACCCTGCCGGGGTCTCGGTCGACCCTGCGGCGCAGACCCAGGCGGCGGAAATCCGCCAGAAGTACGCGGACGAATTTACGACCCTGACGGCCAAGATGCGCACCACCGCCCGGGAACTGGACGGGGCCCTGGCCTCGGGCGACACGGCCCGGGCCGGGGAGTTGCGCCAGCAGCTCTACGACCTGGAGAAGGAATATGCGGGTCTCCGTGCCAAGGCATGGGCCGAGCTGGAAGGCGCCGGCGTGGTCGGCGGCTGGATGCCTGGCCCCTGGGCCTGCCGGTGGCACGACGACCACGGGTGGATGGCCGGGTCGCGGCAGGTGGCCCGGTCCGGAGGGCCCGGATGGTACGGCTGCCGGTGGTAGGCAGGGCGGCCGGTCCGGGGGTGCCCCTGGGCGCCTCCGGACCTGGCAGCCGAGCCAGTGGGCCGCTATCCTCGCGCCATGGCGCTCAGACTGGCGGTGGCGGGTAGCGGGTTTGTGGTCGGCATGTTGTCCGGCCTGCTCGGGATCGACGGCGGCATTCTGGCCGCGCCGCTCCTGCTCTACGTGCCGCCTTGGCTCGGGCTTCCGGCCCTTTCCATGCACCAAGTCAGCGGGCTTGCGGCGACCCGTGCTCTGGTGGCCACAGAGGTGGGCGCGTTCTCCCACGCCCAGCGGGGCATGGTGGAGCGGGGTCTTGCGGGGGTGATGACGCCAGCGATCTTTCTGGCAGGCCGCTGAAAAGCGGCCTGCGCGCACCCCACGGAGGGGGTGCCAAATCACGAGGGCAGATCGCGTAGGACCTGTTCGTGGATCGAGCCGTGGGTTGAAGGGGAGAAGAAGCCATGAATCCCTTTCGGAAGAAAAAGACCCTGATGGGCGTGTCGCGTACCTGCGGGTGAGCGGCCAAGGTAGATCCGACGGTCCTGTCGGATGCGCTGAAGCACCTTCCCCGGTGCGACGAGCCGAACCTTTTAGGGGGTTCAAGACCTCGGACGACGCCGCCGTTTACCGGGTGGCCCCGGACGTGGCCCTGTTGTGTCCCGGATAAGTCAAGACACTTTTCGTCGGAGAAAACCCCTCGTGAGTGATCATGCTGCCGCTTGGATTCCGAGCTTCTTGGTCCGCCGCTCGGCCGGCGTGTCCCAGTCGAGAGCCTGGTGAGGGCGCTCATGGTTG
>JAJRUI010000003.1 GCA_024277875.1 Deferrisomatales bacterium | reverse complement strand
TGCATGACGGGCGCCGCGCTGCCGACGTGCCGTGGGACGCAGGGATCTTGGCGGCGCGGCTGGCGAGCCGATTCATGAAACGGGTGTGGATCACCGATGGGTGTATCGGGTGCGGCGCGTGCGTGGCCGCGTGCCCCGAGGTCTTCGGGCTGGAGGGCGGCCGGGTCGTGGCCGTTGGGGCCCCTCGCCCCTCCGTGGCGGATGCGGTCGTGGAGGCGGCCGAGGCGTGCCCTGCGGACGCGATCCGGTACCACGACCGGTCCCCGGGCCGGGGCGGGAGCAGGGAGGGCACGGGCGCAGAAGCGCCCCCATCGCGGGAGGTAGCATGATTCTCACCAACGTCAGCACCGTGCCGGGCAAGACGATCGTCGAGCACTTCGGCATCGTGCAGGGCAGCACCGTGCGGGCCAAGCACGTGGGCCGCGACATTATGGCCGGGTTCAAGAACCTGGTGGGCGGCGAACTCAAGGGATACACGGAACTGCTCCAGGAGTCCCGGGAGGAGGCCGTCCGGCGCATGGCGGAGCAGGCCAGGACGCTCGGCGCCAACGCAGTGGTGAACATCCGGTTCGCCACCTCGTCGGTGGCCCAGGGCGCGGCCGAGCTGTTCGCCTACGGCACGGCCGTCCGGGTGGAGTAGGCGGCCCATGCTCGAGATCGTGCTGAACAACCTCGGGCTGTTCCTGTTTGTGGGACTGGCGGTCCTGGGCTACTTCGCGGGAGGCCTGGCCGAGCGGCGCCACTACCGGTCGATCCGGGAGCGGGAGGCGGAACTGGTCCACCTGCCGGTGGTGAGTTCGGAGGACATCCTCCCGGACCGGCCCGTGGCCCGCTCGTGCCTCGTGACCGGCAGTGTGGTGGTGTCCATCGACTACTTCAAACGGATCCTGGCGAGCCTGCGCAACCTGTTCGGAGGCCGGGTGGGCGCGTACGAGACCCTCGTGGACCGGGCGCGCCGGGAGGCCGTGCTGCGGATGAAAGAGCAGGCCCGGCGGCGGGGCGCGTGCATGGTGCTGAACCTCCGGCTCGAAACCGCCGTCGTGGGACGTTCGGCCGACAAGAAGCGGGGGCTGGGCAGCGTGGAGGTGGTGGCCTACGGCACGGCCCTGGTGCCGCCCCGGGGATGAAGTTCACCGCCCGGCTTCCCGACGGCAGCGTCAACGTCCCGCACACCCATCCCCTGGTGGAACTAGCGTGGCTCGGGGCCGGCCTGGCCGTGGCGGCAGTGGCCGTGTTCGTGGTGCTGGGCTGGGCCGGGGAGTACGCTGCCGCCCGGCTTCCGGTCGCGTACGAGGACTGGCTCGGGGCACGGGTGGCCGGGACGTTTCCGGGGCAGGAGAGCCCCGGGCTGGCCGGCCGGGTCGAACGCCTGGTGGCCACGTCGCCGCCGGGGTCGCCGCTGCACGCCTACCGGTTTCGGGTGGTCGTGGTGGACCGGCCCGACGTGAACGCCGTGGCCGTGCCCGGGGGTACGATCGCGGTGTTCCGGGGGCTCCTGGACCAGGCCCGGTCCGGCAACGAACTGGACATGGTGCTCGCCCACGAGCTCGGCCACTTCGCCCACCGGGACCACCTGCGCAACCTGGGCAGGGGGCTCGGCCCGGTGGTCCTGGGGCTGGTCCTGTTCGGCCGCGACAGCGCCGTGAGCGAGCTGGTGGCGAACCTGTGCCTCACCCTCGAGGCCCGGTACTCCCGGGAGCAGGAGGCAGCGGCGGACCGGTTCGCCGTGGACCTGCTGGTCGCGGCCAACGGCCACGCCGGCGGCGCCGTGGACCTGTTCCGGCGGCTGGCGGCGGAGGCCGGGCCGTCCCTGCCCTACGTGCTGGCGTCCCACCCCCACCCGGCGGACCGGATCCGGCAGATCGAGGCCCGGATCGCGAGCCGGGGCTATCCCGTCCGGCCCACCGAACCGCTGGACCGCCCGGCCGGCCGGCCCCCTTCCGAGTGACCGGCCGGGTCCGGGTCACGCGCTCGGGTCCGGGCCTGCGTCTCCGGGGCCGGTATCCGAAACGCCGTCCAGACAGGCTCGCAGCTTCTCGACGAGCTCGGACGGGCGGTACGGTTTCTGGATGAACCCGGCCAGCCCCTTGCCCGCGAACCGGCCGGTGACCGACTGCTCGCTGTACCCGCTGGACAGGATCACGCGGACGCCGGGTTCGACCCTGCGCAGGGCCCGGTAGGTCTCCTCTCCGTCCATGTGGGGCATGGTCATGTCGAGCACGACGGCCCGGATCTCGTCCGCCCGGGCCTGGAACACCCGGACCGCCTCGCGGCCGTCCCCGGCCAGGAGTACGCGGAAGCCCGCCTGCTCCAACCCCATCTTCGCCAGGGCCCGGACCGACTCCTCGTCGTCCACCACCAGGACGATGCCGCTGCCCGTCCACCGTTCGGCGCGCTGGGCTTCCGGGGTCGGCGGGGAGTCCTCTGGTTCCTGGACGCACGGGAACAGGATCTTGAAGGTGGTGCCCCGGTCCGGCTCGCTGTACACCTTGACCGCGCCCCGGTGTCCACGCACGATCCCGAGCACCGCGGCCAGCCCCAGCCCCCGGCCGGCGAACTTGGTGGTGAAGAACGGGTCGAAGATCCGTTTCCGGGTCTCCAGCGCCATCCCCTGGCCGGTATCCGCCACCTCGATGCACGCGTAGTACCCCTCGGACAGGTCCTCGTCCAGGAACGTCTCGGCCAGGTACGCCCGGTCGGCATACACCACGCCGGTGCTCACCGTGACCACCCCGCTTCGGTCCCCCACCGCTTCGGACGCGTTGGTGATCAGGTTCATGATCACCTGGCGGATCTGGGTGGCGTCTGCCTCGATGGGGGGGAGGTTGTCCGCCAGATCGTACTTGAGGACCACCTTTTTCGAGATCACCGTTTGCAGGAGGTGGGTCATCTCCTCCACCGTCCGGTTGATGTCCAGCCGTTCGATCACGAAGTGGCCCTTGCCCGAGTACGCGAGCATCTGTCGCGCCAGGTCGGCCGCCCGCACCGCTGCCGTCTCGATGCTCCGGAGGTTCTCGACGGCCGGGTTCTCCGGCGCCAGGCGCTGCAGGGCCAGTTCGGCGTTGCCGAGAACACCCATCAGGATGTTGTTGAAGTCGTGGGCGATGCCGCCGGCCAGCACGCCCAGGCTCTCGAGTTTCTGGGTGTGCTGGATCTGCCGTTCTAGGGCCAGGCGCTCGGTCTCGGCCCGCTTGCGGCCGGTGATGTCCAGGGCGGTGAACACGACCCCTGCGGACAGGTCGCCGGGGTCCAGCGGGGTGGAACTGAGCAGCACGTCGATCACCGTGCCGTCCCAGCGGCGCCAGCGGGTCTCCACGGTTCCGGTGCCGCGTTCGGCGATCTGGGCGTACTTCTCGGTGCCGACCCGTTCGTACTCGCGGTCATCCGGGTAGAGCATCCGTGAGGACCGGCCCTCCAGTTCCTCGGGCCCGTACCCGGTCATCTCCTGCAGCCGGTCGTTGGACCACCCGAGCACCCGATCGGTCACGAGCCCGATGCCCACGGGCGCGGCCTGGACCACGCCGCGCAAGGTGGCCTCGGCCTTGGCGAGTTCCCGTTGGGTGAGCCGCTGCTCGGTGACGTCCTCCACCACCTCGATGAAGCCGGTGGGGGTGCCGTCGTCCCCCACCACGGGAAACGCGCGAACGTGCATGAACACGGGGCTGCCGTCGTCCCGCACGCCCTCGGTCTCGACCGTTTGCTTCTGGCCGGTCTCCATGGCCAGGCTCCCGGGGCAGTGGGAACACACCGCGTCCCGTTCCGCGAACTCCCGGAAGCACTCCCTCCCGGCGAAACTCTCCGGCTCCCGGCCGAACAGCCGTCCCCGGGCCGGGTTCGCCATCACGATCCGGTGTCTGGTGTCGATCAGGGTCACTCCCAGGTCGATGTTGTTCACCAGGGTCCGGTAGCGCGCCTCGCCCAGTTCGGCCCGTCGCCGGGCCGCCTCGAGTTCGCCGATCGACGCCCGGGCGTGCCGGCCGACGCGGTGGAGCACGGTCGCCACGAAACCGAGCAGGAGGACCACCGACAGCGCGAGCACGGCCTGGGTCGTCAGGATCGTGCCCCGGGTGTCCTCGATGCCTTGCCACAGGGACGATATCAACGCGTCGGAATTCCGGACGAACCCCTGGACCGCCGACGCGTACGCCCGGTCAGCGGGCTGGGGCGCCGGGGCCTGCCCCCGTCGGCGCACGCCCTCGAGAAGGGAGGCTAGGTCGTCCCGCATGGTTTCCAACTGCTCGCGCACCGGCCCGTCGCCAGGGGCGGCCAAGGGCCGGGTGCCTTCCAACAACCGCTGGAGGTAGCTCTGGACCCGGGCGTAGTCCGCCAGCACCCGGTTCACGGCTCCGTCCCGGGCGTCGTCGGGAGGCCCGTTGGACGGCAGGTGCGCGGTGGCTACCGCGAGCCGGCCCGACACGGCTGCGTTCAGGAGGGGCAGGTAGTACCCGCCGATCCGCCGATCCCCGTACCCGCTGTAGGCGAGCAGCCCGATGATGGTGAGCCCGGCGCCGAGCAGCAGGCCGTACAGGGGCCGCAGCTGCTTCCGGGTGTCGAACGCGTTCGGGGGGGGCGTGGTTCGCGTCATGAGACCCTCCGTATGGGGTCTGGGAGCGAAGCGGGAGGGACCCGCAGCCGGATCCTTCCCGCAGCCCTCGGGCGGTGCGGATGTTTTCCGATAGTCTACCTCGGGAAAGACGTTTTGTAACCTCGATGGTCGTTTTTGTCGCGCGGCGAGCGGCGAGGACGGGCAGGACGAGGTGCGAAGGGGAAAGGGCGGGCCGTGTCCGGGGGGGCTTCGGCCGGCCCCGGACACGGCCCGTGGGTGCGCGTCAGCGGAGGCGCACGACGATGCGCCGGGCGGTGAGCGCCTGGGTGGCCTGGTCGAACTCGCCGAAGGCGCCGAGGAAAGTGGGGCTCGCCCCGTCGTCCAGGGCGGCCTGGAGGGCTGCCGAGAACTCGGCGAACCGGGTGTACACCGTGGTCGGCCGGCCTCGTTTCAGGGCGAACACGCCCCGGTCCGGGGCTTCGGGTGCCACGGTGGGCGCGGGTTCGGCCGAGAGTTCCGAGGCGATGCCGTTCCGGAACACGTGGTGCAGGGCGCCCGCGTGCGTGAGGTCGAGGACGAGGTCGTCGGTACCGGCGGCGATGGCCCCGCTGTCGGGCTCCGTCCACACCACCCGCATCCGGGCGACGGCCTCGGAAGCGTCGGCCACCGAGGTGGCGTCGAAGTCCGGGGGGGCTGCGCCGAACGGGGTCGCGAACCCGAACACCCGGACCGGATCGGCCACGGCCACCGACGCCAGGGACAACGGGCCTGTGTTCGCCTGGTACGCCAGTGGGTCGGCGTCGTCCTCCGCGGTGGCGCCGGTGCCGTCGAACGAGAATCGGTCGGGCGACCGGCCCTGGATGTGCTGGAGTGTCAGCACGAGCTGTCCGTCGGATTCCCCGGAGGGGGGCGTGGCCCCGGCCACGGTGCCCGCGATCCGGGTGACCAGCAGGCGGACCAGGGCGGGGTCGAGGGTGTCGGCGTCCGGGTCGAACGTTCCGAACACCCGTACCCGCTGGCCCACCGAGATCTCGCCCGGGCCGTGGCCGCCGCCGGGGTCGCCCTGGCGGGTGACGCGGGTGTCTTCGGCCAGGGACACGGTCACGACCCGGCCCAGGTACAGCGCCCCGTCCCGGTCCAGGGTGGCGCCGTCCACCGTGAGGGTGTCGCCGGAACGGGCCAACACCACGCCGGTCAGCACGTCGCGTTCACCCCCCGGTACGCTGGAACCGGCGTACACCTCGCTGGCCCGGAACGACCGGCTGTCCGGGTCGAGGTCGCCCACGGCCACCACGGCCGTGCCCGACGGCTTCTCGGACAGAAACTCGAACCCGGCGTCGCCCTGGGCCGAACGCCCGTCGACCTCGTACACGGTTTCTGCCGAGGTCGAGACCCGCAACCGCCCCAGGTCCGGGTTGCGGAACCAGTGGGGCCGGATCGCGATCGTAAAGGTCCGGGCGTCCTCGTCGACCCCGATCAGGGGCCCCCGCACCCGGTGGGGCTTGGGCCGCTCCAGGTCCACGTCCGCCACCAGTACCGGGTCCACGGTCACCTGGGGCGGGTCGGTGCCCAGGTCCACCTCGTGGGTGGCGGCCAGGTCGAAGTCCAGGGTCATGTGGGCGGGGAGGCCGGGCGCGACCACCAGGCGGTTGCGGTCGGACAGGTGGACTTCCAGGGCCAGGGCGCCCAGGGGCTGGCCGTCCCCGTCCACCGCCCGGGCCTCCACCGGTTCTCCGTCTTCGCCTTCGACCCAGATCGCCGCGTCGGAGTAGTCGACCAGCAGGCTGCCGGCCACGTAGGCCCCGGACGGCACGGTGGCCGCGGTCAGAAACTCGGTCAGGTCCACCAGGTCGGCGAAATCGATCCGGGTCTCCAGGGGGATGGTCTCCACCTCGGTGCCGTTCGCCCGGGTGAGGGACAGGGACACCACCTCCAACTCGTACCGGACGAAGTCCCCGGCCGCGTCGGTGATGCCCACCACCACTTCCCCCGAGTCCGAGGTGGCGTCCGAGGCGTTGCCGCCGCAACCCGCCGCCAGGACGGTCGCGACGAGGCCGGCGACGAGGCCGAGCAGGGTCCACGGTCTTGCCTTGCGTGCGTTCATGGCGTTCTCCTCCGCATGGGTTCAGGGACACGTGCGCCAGTTGATGGAGGAGACGTGCCGTCGGCGCAAAAGGTTTACCCAGGGGGCCGGTCCTGCGCCCGCTTTTTCCCGGCGTCCACGATCCGCCGGCCGCACCGAAGGCTCTTGGGGAGCCAGGCGGCCAGGACCTCGGTGCGCTCCGCCTCGGACAGCAGGCCGTTGTCGGGCCGTTCGGCCCGGGCCCGGCGCGTGAGGTCGTACAGGCTGATCGCGGCGGCCACCGAGATGTTGAAGCTCTGGACGAACCCGGCCATCGGGATGATGTACGCTCCGTCGCACAGGCCCCGGGCCTCCTGTGAAACCCCGGCCTTCTCGTTGCCGAACACCACGGCGACGGGCCGGTCCACCGGGATCTCGCCCAGGGGCACGGCGCCCGGGTCGAGCATGGCCGCATACAGCCGGAACCCGCGGCCCCGAAGGGCGGCGGCGCACGTGTCGAACCGCTCGTGGCGGTGTACGGTCAGCCACTTGTGGGCGCCCTGGGTGATCCGGCGGCTCCAGGTGCAGTGTTCGGCAGAGTCCACCACGTGGACGTGTTGGACGCCGAGGGCCTCGCAGGTGCGGAGCACCGCGCTCAGGTTGTGGGCGTGACGCAGGTGTTCCACCACGACCCTCACCGCCCCAAGCCGCCTGTCCAGCACGGCCTGCATGCGGTCCCAGCGTTGCGGCCGGAGGGCGTTGCGGATCACGTCTCGGGTCGAATCCATGGCGGGAGGATACCAGACCGGACCCAGGGACATGAAGATCGCCCGATGCCGGTTGCCGCACCGTCGTGCTTGTGCTACTAGCTCCCACGGGGGCAAAGGGCCGGAAATCGGGCGGGCACGCCCGAACCCCACGGGGATGGGTGCAGGATGGCAGACCACTCCGAGGACGGCCGGGCCTGCGTGGCCCTCGCGTCCCTCCGGGACGAGATCTGCAACCGGTATGCCCGGGCGCTGCGACGGGTCGGGCCCCACTACGCGACCCGGCCGTGGGACGAGTTGCTGGAGACGGCCGGCCAGGCCACCGACGCGTACCTGGCGGTTCTGTGCTCTGGTGACTGGGAGCCGATGGACCGGTTCATCGGCGCGATCGCCCGGAAGCGTTTCGCCCAGCGGTTTCCCATGAGCGAGGTGCAGCGCGCGTTCACCGTGTTCCGCGAACTGTGCCACCCCGAGCTGACCGCGAGGGTGACGGGGGGCGGAATGGACGACGCGTTGTCCGTGCTCGACCGGACGGTGGACGAGGCGATCCACCGGTTCAGCGACACCTACCAGCAACTACACCTGGACGAGATGAATCGACAGGCCGCGGAACTGGCCGAGGCCCATACCCGCCTGCACGAGCAGTACCGGAGCGTGGAGGAGGCCGCCCGGATCAAGGGCCAGTTCTACGCCAACATGGGACACGAGCTGCGCAGCCCGCTCAACGCGATCCTGGGGTACACCGAGTTGCTGCTCGACGGGATCGACGGTCCCGTGACCGAGGAGCAGCGCCGCGATCTCGAACGGATCGTGGCCAGCTCGAGGTACCTGCTCAAGCTGATCAACAACATCCTGGACATGGCCCGGTTCGAGGCCGGCCGGGTGGAGGTGGACGCCCGGCCGTTCGACGTGGGTGCGGTGGTGGTCGAGGCGCGGGACACGGTGGCTCCCCTGGCCCTGCGCAAAGACCTGGACCTGCGCGTGGATGTCCCCGGGGGGCTCCGGTTTACCTCGGACCCGGACAAGGTGAAACAGATCCTGATCAACCTGCTGGCCAACGCGGTGAAGTTCACCCCCCGGGGCAAGGTCGTGTGCACGGTTCGGCGAGAGGGGAGCGAGCTGGTCCTGGAGGTATGCGACACCGGCATCGGCATCGCCCCGGAGGACCGGGAGCGGGTGTTCGAGAAGTTCTACCAGGCCAACCGGAGCGTGGCCGGCGAGTACCGGGGCACCGGCCTGGGTCTTCCCCTGTGCCGCCTGCTGGCCGAAGTGCTGGGAGGCGAGATCGGGCTGGAGAGCGAGGTGGGCCACGGCAGCCGCTTCTGGGTCCGGCTGCCCGAGTCGCAGCTCGCGGCCGGGGGGGAGGGGTGATGGCGCAGGCACGGTTCGACCGGCCCGGCCTGGCGCGGGTGAGCCGGGCCGCGGCCCGGGCCCGGGAGTTGACGGGGCACCATTTCGGGCTGTCCGACGACTGGTTCGAGCGGACGAGCCACCAGGTGTGTACCCGCAAGGACTTGCGGGCGTCCGAGGTGCTCGGCGACGGCCGCCTCGCGTGCATCCGGCTGCTGTACCGGGTGCTGGGGGAGGCGCCGGGCCGGGTGCTTCGGTGCCAGCAGGTGTTGCCCCACTACCGCATCTGCCTCCAGGACCACAACGTGCTCGCGTGGCACGCCCGGGTGCCCGGGGAGGACCTGGCCGACCTGGTCACGGCGGTGCTCACCCACGAGTATGTGCATCTGGTCCGGTTCGCCCGGCTGGAGCACCCGTACCGCACCCGGGGGGCGGCCGCGGGGGAAGAGGCCCGGGTGGACGCCCTGGCCCGGCAGATCCTGGAGCGCCACGGCGGAGCGGCCCTCAGGCGGGTGGCCGCGGCCCTGCCGGCCCGCCCGGGCGGGTGATCGCCGGCAGGAGCGGTCAGGCCCACTCCCCGATCGCCGCGTGGATGCGCCGGAACTCGGCGTGGGTGTCGGTGAACGCGGCGATCACGGCCGGGTCGAACAGGCGGGCGGGGTCCAGGCGGTCGTCTCCCCGGGTGATGATCTCCAGCGCCTCTTCGTGGGTGTACGCGCGCTTGTACGGCCGTTCGGACCGCAAGGCGTCGTACACGTCCACAACCTTGACCAGCCGGGCCTCCCGGGGGATCTCCTCGCCGGCCAGGGCCCGGGGGTAGCCCGACCCGTCCCAGTTTTCGTGGTGGCCGCCCGCGATGCGCCGGGCCACGGCGAGCCTGGGGGCCGTGCCGATGATCTTCTCGCCCTGGAGGGCGTGCTGGCGCATCAGGGTTTCCTCGTCCGGGGTGAGGGGGCCCGGCTTGGTCAGGATCTGCCGGGGGGTGTGGATCTTTCCCACGTCGTGGAGCTGCGCGGAGTACCCGATCACCCGGGCCTCGTTTTCCGGGTAGCCCACGGCCCGGGCCAGGGTTTCGGCGTACCGGCTGACCCGGAGGATGTGGGCGCCGGTGACCTCGTCGTTCACTTCGCTGGCCCGGGCCAGCGCTCCGACCAGGTAGATGAACCCCTCCTCCACCTGGGCCATCCGGGACGCCAGGGTCCACAGGGCGCCCAGGGTTACCGACAGGGCGGCCAGCACCTGGCCCTCGTACCGGGTGGCCCGGTCGGGGTAGTTGAACGCGATCAGGGCGCCGGGCCGGTCGCCCGTCACCCGGTAGGTGACGAAGTTGCGGATCGGCTCGCCGATGGTGCGCCGTACGGTGGGATGGAACCGGTGCTGGTACGCCTCCAGTGAGACGTTCTCGTCTTGCGCGTTGGAAACCACCAGGTCCCCGGCGCCCGCGGAAAACGCGTGGGACTCCTGGGCCGCGAAACGGATCGGCTCGCCCAGCACCCGGTAGCCGTCGGGTCCCAGCCGGTACAGCGTGCCGGTGAAACCCCGCTCCCGGCCGTGGACCAGGAACACGTACCGGGGTGCCCGGGACGCGCCCGCCAGGGTGCTTTTGGCCATCTCGTTGAGGGCGCGCAGCACGAGGGCGTCGAAGTCGGGCACCTGGCCGCACTCTTGGCACATGGCCTCCAGTGCCTCGTCCGTGACCCGGAGCAACTCCAGGGTCTGGCGGAACGAGACGTGACACAGGTCTCCGCCCCGGCGGGCGTGGTACCGGATCCTGGCCCGGTGCGGCATGGCTCGTCTCCTGTGCGGCTTGACGCGGTGGGTGCGGCTGACCATGATACTAAGGCCTGCAATTGTATTGCCAGGAGTACGGGGTGGGCGCCTGGTTCCGGCCGGGCGCCAGTAGCGGCACCCGATCGCCGCGCCTTGTGATGCCGCTGTTTGCTGGTCGGTCCGGGCCTCGACCTCG